>JAAYYA010000372.1 GCA_012515595.1 Actinomycetales bacterium | reverse complement strand
TAAGGAGTAGGTAACGTGTGGACCATGACCGACCCCACCTCCTTGCCCAACTTTCCTCCGCCGCCCGAGGAGAGCCCCCTGCGCGGGCGGGTCCTCGACGCGCTCCAGGACCTCAAGCTGCAGCCCGACCTCGACGCGGAGGGCGACATCAAGTTCACCGCGCAGGAGCAGCAGCTCTTCGTCCGCTCGCTGACCGGCGGCCAGGTCGACATCATGCGCGTCTACGGCCAGTGGCAGATCGCCGACAGCGTCCCGGACGACATGCTCACCCGGCTCAACGGCTGCAACGACATCACGCTGGGCGTCAACCTGGTCAAGGCCGGGATCGCCTCGGGCAACCTGGTGCTGAGCGTCGAGCAGGTGATCGCGCCCAAGGAGAACCCCAAGCCCAAGGTGCAGATCGCGGTCAGCATGATCCTGCAGGCCGTGGCCCTGTGGCACCGCAACGTGACGGCCAAGGCCAAGCGCGAGGCCGACATCGCCGCGGGTGGGACGGGCGAGTCCGTGCAGGCCACCGACGCCGCCACCGGCGAGCAGCAGAAGGTCGGGCCGTGGCTGTCCGAGGGGACACGTCGTCCCCAGGGCGGGACGCCGGACGCGGGCGGTGAGGCGTGAGCGAGGTGCGCACGACCGAGACGGCCAGCGAGCACGTCCGGGTCGAGGTCGAGGACGGCATCGGCACGATCCGCGTCGACCGCGGCAAGATGAACCCGCTGAACATCGCGGTCCAGGACGCTCTCCGCGAGGCGGCCGAGATCGTCTCCGCCGACCCTGAGGTCCGCACCGTCATCATCTACGGCGGTGAGGTGGTCTTCGCCGCCGGTGCGGACATCAAGGAGATGGAGACCATGACCTACACGGACATGGTCGACCGCGCGGCGATCATCCAGGAGTGCTTCAAGGCGGTCGCGCACATCCCCAAGCCGACGATCGCCGCGATCACCGGCTACGCCCTCGGAGCCGGCTGCGAGCTGGCCCTGTGCGCCGACTTCCGGATCGTGGCCAGCGACGCCAAGCTCGGCCAGCCCGAGATCCTGCTCGGCGTCATCCCCGGTGCCGGCGGCTCGCAGCGCCTGCCCCGCCTGGTCGGCCCGGCCAAGGCCAAGGACCTCGTCTTCAGCGGCCGGATGATCGACGCGCAGGAGGCGCTGTCGATCGGCCTGGCCGACGAGGTGGTCGAGCCCGACCAGGTGTATGCCGCGGCGCGCGCCCGCGCAGCCCGTTACGTCAGTGGTCCGCCCTACGCGCTGCGGGCGGCCAAGGAGGCCATCGACCGAGGTCTGGAGACCGACCTGGACACCGGCCTGGCGCTCGAGGCGATGCTCTTCGCCGGCGTCTTCGCCACCGAGGACCGCCAGATCGGCATGACCTCCTTCGTCCAGGACGGCCCCGGCAAGGCCAAGTTCATCGGCAAGTAATCCGCTCACCCGACCGAGCGCACGGTGTTGCGCTCACAGACCCGACCGAGCGCACGGTGTTGCCCCTAGTTGGGCCACCGGGCGCATGCCGCGTCGGCCGCCGCGCGCTCGGTGCCCCTCAGGAGCGCCACCCCCTGCGCTCGGTCGGGCTGGGGAGCGACGTCCCGTGCGCTCGGTCAGGAGGCGAGCAGCTCGCGGACGCGCGGGGCGACCTGCTCGGCATACAGCCTGATGCACTCCAGGCGCTGCTCGTGCGGGAGGTGACCCATGCTGTATTTCAGCTGGAACCGGGAGAGCCCGAGCAGCCGCGCGGTGTCCGCGATCTTGCGAGCCACGGTCTCGGGCGACCCGACGTAGGCGGCGCCGTCCGGGCCGAGTTGCTCCAGCGCCCGGGCCTCGTCCATGGGCGCCCAGCCGCGCTCGCGGCCCAGGCGGTTCATGTACTCGACGAAGGGGCCGACATACTCCTCCCGCGCCTGCTCGTCGGTGGCGGCGACGTGCCCAGGCGAGTGCACGCCGAGCGGCAGGTCCGGCTGCTCGGACTGGGCGAGCGCGCGGCGGTAGAGGTCGGCCAGCGGCGCGAACTGGCGGGCTGGCCCACCGATGATCGCGATGACGACCGGCAGGCCGTATGACGCAGCCCGAACCACCGACTGCGGCGTCCCGCCGACCGCGACCCAGGTCGGGATCCGGCCGCGCTCGGTGCCCGGTAGGACCCGGTCGACGGCCAGCGGCGGGCGGGTGGTGCCCTCCCACCGCACGGGTTGTTCGGTGAGCAGGTGGGCGAGCAGGTCGAGCTTCTCGGAGAACAGCACCTCGTAGTCCTCGAGCGAGTAGCCGAACAGCGGGAAGGACTCGATGAACGACCCCCGGCCCACGGTGATCTCGGCTCGCCCGTTCGACAGGGCATCCACGGTGGAGAAGCGCTCGAAGACCCGGACTGGGTCGTCGGAGCTGAGCACGGTCACGGAGGTGCCGAGCCGGATCTGGGCCGTGGTCGAGGCGAGCGCGGCGAGCACCGTGTCCGGCGCCGAGATCGCGTAGTCCGGCCGGTGGTGCTCCCCGATGCCGAAGAAGTCCAGGCCGAGTTGGTCGGCCAGCTGGCCCTCGGCCAGCACCTCCCGCACGACCTCCGCCGGGTGCAGCGGCTGACCGTCCGGCCCGTTCGCGATGTCGCCGAAGGAGTCCAGACCCAGTTCGAGGCTCATGGCGCCATCGTAGGAGCGCGGTGGGCCCGGCGTCGGTTGTCAGGACATGGCCCACACTCCCATCTCGGTGCCGCTGGGGTCGGCGAAGTGGAACCGGCGACCGCCCGGGAAGGCGTAGGGCGCCCGGAGGATCCGACCCCCCGCCGCTTCCACGGCTGACACGGTCGCCTCGAGGTCGTCGGAGAAGAGCAGAACGAGCGGGCCACCTGGGCCGGGTGGCTCGCCGACGCTGAGACCGCCGGCCTCCTCGTCGCGGCCGGCCGTGCGGAAGCCGGCGTAGCTCGGCCCATAGTCGGTGAACGTCCAGCCGAAGGCGCGGGCGTAGAAGTCCTCGGCCGTGGCCAGGTCCGCGACGGTGATCTCGACGTAGTCGATCGCATGGTGTGTCGGCGCCATGGACGGACGGTATGACGTAGGTCCGACAGTGCGCGTCCCGAGGCGGTCTGTGGTGCCGTTCGGGAGGTTGGCTGGGGCGTCCGGGTAGCTCTCGCCGCGGGGTGGGTGAACAAAACCACTACGAAAATGCGTGGCGGGCGCACGAAAGCCCTGAAATTTTGGTGGGGACTAGTTGACGTGCCTGACTAGTCAGCGGCACAATCTAGTCATGAACTCAGAACGGGAGTGGCCGAGCGAGTGGCTGCGGGGGGTGCTGAGCGTCTGCACGCTGCGGATCCTGCGCGATGGGCCGACCTACGGCTACGCGATCGCCCACCGGTTGAGCGAGGCCGGGCTGGGCGCCGTCAAGGGCGGCACCCTCTACCCGCTGCTCGGCCGGCTCGAGGAGGCCGGCTGGCTCGAGGTCGAGTGGCGGCCCGGGGAGGGCGGCCCGGGCCGGAAGTACTTCAGCCTCACCGCCGCGGGCCGACAGGCCTCGGAGCAGCAAGCGGCCCACTGGGCCGAGTTCACCACCATCACCCGCGCGCTCACCGACGGCGCGCTCACCACCAAGGAGAGCACCCGATGAACGACGTCTTCCGTCGTGACCCCGCGAACCTGGCGCCCAGCATCGACCGCCAGTGGGCCGACGACTTCATCCTCGAGCAGCGGATGCTCGACGTCCCGGGCACGCGCATCGGCGACGCCCTCGCCACCATCGAGTCGCACGTAGTCGACTCGGGGGAGAGTGCCCAGGAAGCGTTCGGCGGCGCCACGGACTACGCCCGGGAGCTCGCCGAGGTCGGCGGCATCGGTGCGGACGGGGACCGCGTGGGCACATTGACCGTCCTGTCCTCGATGCTGGGTCTGGTCGGGATGCTCATGACCACGCAGGCCTTCTCCGCGTGGCTGGATGGTGCGGACGCGAGGATTAGCCTCGGGTTCCTCACCGTCGGTGCTGTCGCGCTGGTGGCGCTCGGGGTGTTCCTGGCCCGTCCGACGGCCTTCCTCAGGCTGGTCGTCGAGCGCTTCTGGCTGGCGGCCCTGGTGCCCTTCCTCGTGCTCGGTGCGGCGGTCGCCCTCGCCCTCGTCGTGCCGGACGTCGCGTTCTCGGTGCCCACCCTCCTGCTGGGCGGACTCGGTGTGCTCCTGCTGGGCACCTCCGCGGTGATCTCCTGGCGAGACAACCCGGAGGCGGACGCGGTCCTGGCCCCGGGGGAGGCCTCCCCTGAGACCACCCCAGGGCGGCTGCGCCTGGCGCTGTTCCTCCCCGGCCTCACCCTGCTGGTGCTCGGCGTCCTCTGGGTGATGCACGCCATCACCTAGCTATCGTGCGGCCAGGATTTTAGACACCAACGTGGGAAAAATCACGCGCCCCGGTTTTCCCCCGCGCGCACGCGAGTGCGAAGATGACCCAAGGTAACCACCCGCCCCCAACGATGAGGATCGACACGTGAACATCGTCGTGTGTGTCAAGTACGTGCCGGACGCGCAGTCCGACCGCAGTTTCAAGGCCGACAACACCACGGACCGCGAGGCCGTGGACGGGCTGCTCTCCGAGTTGGATGAGTATGCCGTGGAGGCCGCCCTGGCGCTGAACGAGGCAGGGGACGGTGGCGAGGTCACCGTGCTGACCATGGGTCCGGAGGACGCGGCGGACGCGATCAAGAAGGGTCTGCAGATGGGGGCGGACAAGGGCGTGCACGTCCTGGACGACGCCATCGCCGGTTCCGACGCGGTCGCCAGCTCCCTGGTGCTGGCCGAGGCGATCAAGAAGCTGGGCGAGATCGACCTGGTGATCACCGGCCTGGCCTCGACCGACGCCGCGATGTCGGTGGTGCCGGCGATGCTGGCCGAGCGGCTGGGCCTGCCGCAGGTGACCTTCGCCTCGGAGCTGACCGTGGAGGGCGGGACCGCCCGGATCCGCCGCGATGGTGACACCGCGTCGGAGACCATCGAGGCGAGCCTGCCGGCGGTGGTGTCGGTGACCGACCAGATCAACGAGCCGCGCTACCCCTCGTTCAAGGGGATCATGGCGGCGAAGAAGAAGCCGGTGGAGACCTGGGGCCTGGGCGACCTGGGCGTCGACGCCTCGCAGGTCGGGCTGGACGCGGCCTGGACGAAGGTCGAGTCCGTCGAGCAGCGCCCGCCGCGCAGCAAGGGTGAGGTCGTGACCGACGAGGGCGAGGGCGGCAAGGCCCTGGCCGAGTTCCTGGCCTCCCGCAAGTTCGTCTGAGTTCGACCAGAAAGAAGGAGAAAATCATGGCTGAAGTGCTCGTTCTGGTCGACCACGTCGACGGGACCGTCCGCAAGACCACCGCCGAGTTGCTGACCGCGGCCGCCCGCCTGGGCGAGCCGTCCGCGGTCTTCGTCGGCACCGGCTTCGAGACCGCCAAGGACGCGCTGGCGCAGTATGGCGCGGCGAAGGTCTACCGCGTTGAGGACCCTGCGGTCACCGACCACCTGGTGGCCCCGACCGCCGAGGTCCTGGCCCAGCTCGTCGGCCAGGCCAGCCCGGCCGCGGTGCTGCTGCCCTCCTCCGCGGAGGGCAAGGAGATCGCGGCCCGCCTGGCGATCAAGACCGAGTCCGGTCTGGTCACCGACGCCACCGACGTCCAGCCGGGCGAGGGCGGCGGGGTGAAGACGGTGCAGTCGGTCTTCGCCGGCAGCTACACCGTGACCACCTCGGTGACCAAGGGCTCCCCGATCGTGACGGTCAAGCCCAATTCGATCCCGGTCCAGGAGGCCGCGGGCGCCGCGGCCGATGAGAGCGTGACCGTCGCGCTGTCCGACCTGGCCACCGCGGCCAAGATCGTGGACCGCAAGGAGAAGGCCGCCTCCGGCCGCCCGCAGCTGACCGAGGCCGCGATCGTGGTCTCCGGCGGTCGCGGCACCGGTGGTGACTTCGGGCCGGTCGAGCAGTTCGCGGACTCCCTCGGTGCCGCCGTGGGTGCCTCGCGCGCCGCGGTCGACGCCGGCTGGTACCCGCACTCCTCCCAGGTGGGCCAGACCGGTGTGCAGGTCTCCCCGCAGCTATACGTCGCCGCGGGCATCTCCGGGGCGATCCAGCACCGCGCCGGCATGCAGACCTCCAAGACGATCGTCGCGGTCAACAAGGACCCCGAGGCCCCGATCTTCGAGCTGGTCGACTTCGGCGTCGTCGGCGACCTCTTCCAGGTCCTGCCCCAGGCGACCACCGAGGTCCAGGCACGCAAGGGCTGACCCGGCCACACGGCATACAGACGGCCCCGGCGCTCACCCGAGCACCGGGGCCGTTCCCCACCCAAAAAGATAGTGGCTTTGCTGGTCCACCCCACCTTTTCTCAGGGGTTTTGCTGGTCCGCCCCGCCTTTTCTCAGGGGTTTGCTGACGTGGTCCTGACCGCGGGTGCATCCCACCGAAGCGAGTCGGCTCCCCTGCCGCGCGGCGGGACGTCCCATGGGGCCGGGTGGGTGAGTATGCCGTGCGCTCACCTCGTGCACTCGGCTTCCGCCTCGAGGTGGGGCCACGCACGGGGCTGGGGGCCTTGACGAGGGAGACCAGCAAAACCACTACGAGATTCCGGGGCGGACCAGCAAAACCGCTACGAAAATGCGGGGTAGACCAGCAAAACCCCTGAACTTTTTGGGTGGGTGCGGGGGCCGGTGGGATGATGGGTCGGTGCCCGACGCCCCCGCCTACCTCGACCATGCCGCGACCACGGCCGTCCTGCCGGAGGTCATCGAGACCGTCACCGAGCACATGCGCCAGCTCGGCAACCCGAGCTCGCTGCACGGGGCCGGGCGCGACGCGCGCCGCGTCGTCGAGGAGTCGCGCGAGTCGATCGCCGGCGACCTCGGGGTCCGCCCGTCCGAGGTGATCTTCACCTCCGGCGGCACCGAGTCGGACAACATGGCGGTCAAGGGGACCTGGTTCCACAACTACGAGAACGAGACGGGGCGCAACGTCCTCATCGTCAGCGCCATCGAGCACCACGCCGTCCTCGACGCGGTCGAGCACCTGGTGCTGGAGCACGAGGCCGAGGTCGCCTGGCTCGAGCCCGACGACTCGGGCCGCATCCGGCCCGAGTCCCTGCAGGCGGCACTGTCCGAGCATGCCGAGCGCGCTGCGCTGGTCAGCGTGATGTGGGCCAACAACGAGGTCGGCTCGGTGCAGCCGATCGCCGAGCTGTCGGCCCTGGCGCACGAGCACGGCGTGCCCTTCCATTCCGACGCGGTGCAGGCGCTGGGCCAGGTGCCGCTACCGCTGGGCGACGTCGACGCGGACCTGGTCGCGCTCACCGGGCACAAGATCGGCGGGCCGATGGGCGTCGGCCTGCTCGTAGCCGGACGCGACCAGACCCCCGTGCCGCTGACGCACGGGGGAGGTCAGGAGCGCCAGCTGCGCAGTGGCACGCTGGACACCCCGGCCATCGCCGGCCTGGCGGTCGCGGTCCGTCGGGCCGTCGCCGACCAGGAGCTGCACGCCAAGACGATGATCGGGCTCCGGGACCGCCTCATCGAGGGAGCCCTCGCACTGGACCCCACGATCCGGGTGAGCGGCTTCTGGGAGCCGGGTGACGGCATACGGCGTCTGCCGGCCAACGCGCACCTGCGGGTGCCCGGGTGCGACGGCGACTCCCTGCTGTACCTGCTCGACGCGGCCGGGGTGCAGTGCTCCACCGGCTCCGC
>JAAYYA010000371.1 GCA_012515595.1 Actinomycetales bacterium | reverse complement strand
GGTCGTAGACTCGGGGGCCACGTCCCCGGAGGAAAGGCACCGACGCATCGTGGGTCTGCTCAGCAGCATCTCCGGGCCAGCCGACCTCAGCCGGCTGTCCCCGGACCAGCTCACCGAACTCGCGGCCGAGATCCGCAGCTACCTCGTCGACTCCGTGTCCCGCACCGGCGGCCACCTCGGCCCCAACCTGGGTGTCGTCGAGCTGACCATGGCGATCCACCGGGTCTTCGACAGTCCGCGTGACACGGTCGTCTTCGACACCGGGCACCAGTCCTACGTGCACAAGCTGCTCACCGGTCGGCACGACTTCGGCACCCTGCGCAAGCAGGGCGGCATCTCCGGCTATCCCAGCCGCGCCGAGTCACGCCACGACGTCGTCGAGAACAGCCACGCCTCGACCTCCCTCTCCTGGGCGATCGGCATCGCGACGGGACGCAAGCTGCGGGGCGAGACCGATCGGCATACTGTCGCGGTCATCGGTGACGGCGCGCTCACCGGCGGGATGGCCTGGGAGGCGCTCAACAACATCGCCGCCAACCCGGACCTGCCGCTGGTCATCGTCGTCAACGACAACGAGCGGTCCTACGCGCCGACGACCGGCGGCATGGCCGACTACCTGGCCTCCCTGCGGGCGACCAAGAACTACGAGAACGTCCTGTCCTGGGGCAAGCGGGTGCTGCACAAGACGCCGGTCGTGGGCCGACGGACCTATGACACGCTCCACGGTGTCAAGAAGGGGATCAAGGACATCGTCAGCCCGCAGGGCATGTTCGAGGACCTCGGCCTGAAGTACCTCGGCCCCGTCGACGGACATGACCTCGCCGCGATGGAGACCGCGCTCCGCCGGGCCCACGACTTCGGCGGCGTCGTGCTCGTGCACGCCATCACCGAGAAGGGCCACGGTTACGTCCCCGCCACCAGCGACGAGGCCGACCGGTTCCACGCCGTGGGTGTCATCAACCCCGAGACCGGCCTGCCGCTGGAGCTGTCCGGGCGCTCGTGGACCGACGAGTTCAGCGACGAGCTGCTCGACCTGGCCGACGAGCGCGAGGACATCGTGGCACTGACCGCCTCGATGCTGATCCCCGTCGGGCTGGCCGGCTTCGCCCAGGCCTACCCGGAGCGCGTCTTCGACGTCGGCATCGCCGAGCAGCACGCGGTCACCATGGCCTCCGGCCTGTCCTTCGCCGGGATGCACCCGGTCGTCGCGATCTACGCCACCTTCCTCAACCGGGCCTTCGACCAGCTGCTCATGGACTGCGCGCTGCACAAGCAGGGCGTCACGTTCGTGCTGGACCGCGCCGGCGTGACGGGCACGGACGGCGCCAGCCACAACGGCATGTGGGACATGGGACTGCTCTCCATCGTGCCCGGCCTGCGGCTGGCCGCTCCCCGCGACGGCGCCCAGATCCGGGTGGCCCTGCGCGAGGCCGTCGCCGTCGAGGACGGCCCGACCGTGCTGCGCTTCCCCAAGGGCAGCGTCGCCGAACCGGTCCAGGCCGTTGGTGCGCACGGCGACGTCGACATCCTCCGCGAGAGCGAGCACCCCGACCTGCTGCTCGTCTCGGTCGGTGCCATGTCCGGCGTCGCGCTGGCCGTCGCCGAGAAGCTCGGCGCCCAGGGGATCTCGACCAAGGTCGTCGACCCCCGCTGGGTGCTCCC
>JAAYYA010000370.1 GCA_012515595.1 Actinomycetales bacterium | reverse complement strand
GCGGTCTGGGCGTGCTGGATGTCGGCGACGATGTCGCACTGCCGGCGCCCGGGCTCGATCGCCCCGAGGGCGGTGAGCATGACGTGCTCGGCGATCTGCCCGGCATACCGCAGGCACTCCTGCTCCGCGGGGGACTTGACCAGGCGCACCCAGTTGACCAACTCCGCACTGTCCACGATCTCGGCCCCGCCCAGCCCGTCCCGCAGGGCCAGGTAGCCGCGGGCGGAGAAGAAGTGCGAGTCGAGCTCGGCCGCGACCCGGACGCCCGGGCCGGAGGGGAGGACGCCGACGTCGATGGCCTCCTTGGTGACCCACTCCATCGGGTGCGCGTCGGGGCGGTGGACCAGGGCCTCGGGGTAGCCGTGGATGTGGTGCGGCCCCAGCGCCGCCGTGTAGTGCGCCCCCTGGGCGTCCATGGCCCGGGCGAACAGGTGCGGCACGCCCTGCAGCGGCACCACCAGGACCTGCGGGGTGTAGAACGACCACGCGTTGTAGCCGGTCAGGTAGTAGAGGTTGGCCGGGTCGGCCACCACCAGCGCCTCGTAGTCCCGCTCGGCCATGACGGCCTGCACCCGGTGGAGGCGCTCGATGAACTCGCGCAGCGGAAAGGGGCGGATGATCTCCGGCGGGACCGTCGGGTTCCGCGGGGCGGGCGCCCGCCTGCCGGTCGTGGTCACGGCCTACCTCCCAGAAGTGCCGGGCCGGGGCTGCCCACCCCGGCCCCGCGCGGTGGGGACGGGGGCTCCAGGAGCCGCTGGCCCGGGCCGACGGCCGAGATCCCGACGGCGCGCAGCGCGGCCCACAGGGTGACCTGGTTGGCGGTCAGGACCGGGACCCCCAGCTCGGCCTCGAGGTCGGTGATGATGTCGTAGGTGGGCAGGTTGGTGCAGGAGATGAAAACGGCCTCGCAGTCGGGAGTGAAGGAGCGGCGCGCGATGTCGGCGGTCACCTCGTAGGGCACGGTCCAGATCCGGCCCACGAGCCCGAGGTGGCGCATTGCGGTGACGTGCACGCCGGCCTCCTCCAGGAAGGCGCTCAGCCCCTGGCTGATGGCCGCGTCGTAGGGCGTGGCGAGGGCGACGCGGGTGACCTCCAGGTGGTGCAGGGCCCGGACCAGCGCCCCGCTGGTGGTCACCGCCTGGGAGGCACCGGCCACCTCCATCGCGGCGACCAGCGCCCGCTCGCCGGCGCTGCGGTTGATGAAGCTGCCGGAGGTGCAGGCGTAGGCGACGACATCCGGCTGCACCGTGATGAGGTCCTGGGTGCACCGGGCCACGACCTCGGGGTCGCCGACGACCGTGGCCTGCTCGAGGGAGACCGGCAGGGGCGCATGGGGGGTGCGGGTCAGGTGCAGGGTGACGTTGTCCGGGACCCAGCGCCACAGCTCCCGGTCCAGGGCGAAGTCGTAGGGGGCGATCACCCCGACGCCGACGGTGCCCACAGGCGCCGTCTCCAGGGTCTCCTCCGGGCCCCGGTCCGGGCCGCCCGCGATCGTGCTCATGTCCACATGGTGCACGCTAGTGCACATTGTTGACAATCGGACAGGCCCGTCGGCTAGATTAGCCGCGTGTCAGGGTCCCGTCCGCTCATCGTCGTCCTGGGGGAGCGTGCCGACGACCGGCCGCCCCACCTGGAGTCCCTCGAGGACCGGGTCGACCTCCGGTTCACCGACGCCGACGGACTGGCGGAGGCGGTGCACGGAGCCCGTGGGCTCTTCCTCTGGGACTTCTTCTCCACCGCCGTCCGCGGTGCCTGGGCGAACTGCGGCGACGTGGAGTGGATCCACGTCGCGGCCGCGGGGGTGGACAGCCTGCTCTTCGACGAGCTGCGCGCCTCGGACGTGACGGTCACCAACGCGCGGGGCACCTTCGACCGGCCCATCGCCGAGTTCGTGCTGGCCAGCATCCTGGGCCACGCCAAGCTCGTCCACGAGAGCTATCGCCTGCAGCAGCAGCGGGTGTGGCGCCACCGCGAAACCCAGAGCGTGGTCGGCTCCCGCGCCCTGGTCGTCGGGACCGGCGCGATCGGGCGGGAGATCGCACGCCTGCTGCGCGCCGTCGGCATGGAGGTCCGGGGCGCGGGACGTACCGCACGGGAGGACGACCCCGACTTCGGGACCGTCGTGGCCAGCGGCGACCTCGCCGCCGAGGTCGGGTGGTGCGACCACCTGGTCAACGCCGCGCCGCTGACCCCCGCCACGACGGGGCTGATCGACGCCGCGGTGCTGCGTGCCATGAAGCCCACCGCCCACCTGGTGAACATCGGCCGCGGTGCCTCGGTCGTCGAGGCCGACCTGGCCGCGGCGCTCGCCGGCGGGGTGATCGCAGGCGCCTCCCTCGACGTCTTCGAGGTGGAGCCGCTGCCGGACGACTCGCCCCTGTGGGAGGCGCCCGGCTGCGTCATCAGCGCGCACATGTCGGGTGACGTCGTCGGCTGGCGGGACACTCTGGCCCACCAGTTCGTCGCCAACGCCGAGCGCTGGCTGGCCGGCGAGCCGCTGGAGAACGTCGTGGACAAGGAGCTGGGCTACGTGCCGGGAGGTGCCTCGTGAACGGATCGGGCCGTATGCCGGAGGGCCGGGACCTGTCCCTGGCCTCCGCTGAGGAGCTGCTCGCCGGGTATCGGGCGGGTGAGTTCACCCCCGTGGACGCCACCCGCGCGGCGCTCGCCGCGATCGAGACCCACGACGCCGCGGTCAACGCGATGGTGTTCACGGACGAGGACACCGCCCTGGCGATGGCGGCCGAGTCGACCCGGCGGTGGCAGGCCGGCGAGCCCCTCGGCCCGGTCGACGGCGTGCCGATGTCGATCAAGGACATCCTGCTCACCCGGGACTGGCCGACCCTGCGCGGCAGCACGCTCATCGACGAGGCGGGGCCGTGGGACGCCGACGCGCCGTCGGTGGCCCGGCTCCGCGAGGCGGGCTCGGTCTTCCTGGGCAAGAACACCACGCCGGAGTTCGCCTGGAAGGGGGTCACCGACTCGATCCGGCACGGCGCCACCGGCAACCCGTGGGGCGCCGGGCTGACCAGCGGGGGGTCCAGCGGCGGGGCGGCGACGGCCGTCGGGCTCGGGATGGGCACCTGGTCGGTCGGGACCGACGGCGGCGGCTCGGTGCGCATCCCCGCCTCCTTCACCGGCACGGTGGCGCTCAAGCCCACCTTCGGCCGGATCCCGCTCTATCCCCCGAGCGCCTACGGCACGCTCTCGCACGCCGGCCCGATGACCCGTTCGGTCCGCGACGCGGCCCTGCTGCTGGACGTCCTCGCGCGGCCCGACGCGCGGGACTGGGCGGCGCTCGACCGCGCGTCCGGCTCCTACCTGGCCGGGATCGAGGACGGGGTCGAGGGCGTGCGCATCGCCTACTCCCCGGCCCTGGGGTACGGCACGAACGACCCGGAGGTCGAGGCGGCCGTCGG
>JAAYYA010000369.1 GCA_012515595.1 Actinomycetales bacterium | reverse complement strand
GGCGCCACACCACCCAGATACGACGACGTCCTTTAACCACCGTCCTGTGAGGCGGGGAAGGAGTGGGCCAGATGAGCCCTGCCCAGGAACGGGTCCCAGTGGGGGCTGCCGACCAGACCGGTGGACGGGTGGTGTTGGCGCAGGCGGAGATCTCCCGGGCGCTGCGCCGCATCGCCCACGAGATCCTCGAGGGCAACAAGGGCACGGAGGGGCTCGTCCTGATGGGCATCCCCACCCGGGGCGTGCCGTTGGCCCAGCGCCTGGCCGCCACCCTGCACGACGTCGAGGGCGTCGACATCCCGCACGGCACCCTGGACATCACGATGTACCGCGACGACCTGCGCTCCCAGCCGGTCCGCGCCATGGAGCGCAGCCAGGTGCCCGAGGGCGGCGTCGACGGCAAGGTCGTGGTCCTGGTGGACGACGTCCTCTACTCCGGCCGCACCGTCCGCGCCGCGCTCGACAGCCTGGCCGACCTCGGCCGACCCCGTGCCGTCCGCTTGGCCGTGCTGGTCGACCGCGGCCACCGCGAGCTGCCGATCCGGGCCGACTACGTCGGCAAGAACCTCCCGACCGCGCAGTCCGAGCGGGTCTCGGTGCGCCTGACCGAGACCGACGGCACGGACGAGGTCGTCATCTCCGGTCCGAGCGCGGGGGAGGCGCACCGGTGAAGCACCTGCTCTCGATCGCCGACCTGTCCCGCGAGGAGATCCTGGAGATCCTCGACACCGCAGTGAGCATGCACGAGGTGCAGCACCGCGACGTCAAGAAGCTCCCGACCCTGCGCGGCCGCACCATCATCAACTTCTTCTTCGAGGACTCCACCCGCACCCGCAGCTCCTTCGAGCTCGCCGGCAAGTGGCTGTCCGCCGACACCATCAACCTCACCGGCAAGGGCACCTCGGTCTCCAAGGGCGAGTCCCTGCGCGACACCGTGAAGACCATCGACGCGATGGGCGTCGACATGATGATCATCCGCCACATGGCCTCCGGCGCACCCGCCCAGATCGCGCAGTGGACAAAGTGCTCCATCGTCAACGCCGGCGACGGCATGCACGAGCACCCCAGCCAGGCCCTGCTCGACGCCTACACGATGCGCCAGCGCCTCGGTGACCTCGAGGGCCGGCACGTGGCGCTCGTCGGTGACCTCACCCACTCCCGGGTGTTCCGCTCCAACGTCCTGTGCCTCGCCACGCTCGGCGCCAAGGTCACGCTCGTGGCCCCGGCCACCCTGATGCCCGCCGGCATCGGCGACTGGGCCAAGGCCGACGGCATCGAGCTCTCCCACGACCTGGACGCCGTGCTGCCCACCGTCGATGCGGTGATGATGCTGCGGGTCCAGCGCGAGCGCATGTCCGGCGGGTTCTTCCCCACCGCCAGGGAGTATGCCGTCACGTACGGGCTCACCAAGGAGCGCCTGCGCCTCCTCCCGGACCACGCGGTGATCTGCCACCCGGGCCCGATGAACCGCGGCCTGGAGATCTCCGGGGACGCCGCTGACGCGGCCCAGTCACTGGTTCTGGACCAGGTCTCGGCCGGGGTCGCGGTCCGGATGTCGATCCTCTACCACCTGCTGTCCGGCGACCAGTCCGGCGAAGGGGATGCGGCATGAGTGACAGGACCAGCGAGGACACGAGCTTGCGAGGCCCGGAGCGGTCCGCGGAACTCATGAATGGAGCACGCATGAGCACGGAGACCCGTCCCACCAACACCACGCCGCTGCTCATCACCGGCGCCGACCTGGCGGGGGCCGGCACCGGCGACCTGCTGGTGGTCGACGGCCGGATCGCCGCGGTCGGCGCCGACGCCGCCGACGAGGCTCCCGAGGGCGCCCAGCGCTACCACGGCGAGGGCCTCGTCGCCCTGCCCGGTCTCGTCGACCTGCACACCCACCTGCGCGAGCCGGGCCGTGAGGACTCCGAGACCATCGAGACCGGCTCCCGGGCCGCGGCCGCCGGCGGCTACACCGCCGTCCTGGCGATGGCCAACACCAACCCGGTCACCGACACCGCCGAGGCGGCCGAGCGGATCCTGGACCTCGGGCAGCGCGCCGGCTACGTCGACGTCCACCCGGTCGGCGCGGTGTCCAAGGGCCTGGCCGGCGAGGAGCTCGCCGAACTGGGCCTCATGGCCCGCTCCCGCGCCCGGGTGCGGGTCTTCTCCGACGACGGCAAGTGCGTCCACGACGCCCGCCTGATGCGCCGGGCGCTGGAGTACATCCGCTCCTTCGACGGCGTGATCTCCCAGCACTCCCAGGACCCGTCGCTGGCCGGGTCCACCGCCTGCTGCCACGAGGGCGAGCTGTCCGGGCGCCTCGGGCTGCCCGGCTGGCCCGGCGTCGCCGAGGAGTCGATCGTGGCCCGCGACGTCATGCTCGCCCGGCACACCGGCTCCCGCGTCCACGTCGCGCACGTATCGACCGCCGGCAGCGTGGAGGTGCTGCGGTGGGCCAAGGCGCAGGGGATCGCGGTGACCGCCGAGGTGACCCCCCACCACCTCCTGCTCACCACCGATCTGCTCAGCAGCTACGACCCCGTCTACAAGGTCAACCCGCCGCTCCGCCCGCAGGAGGACGTCGAGGCGCTGCGCGAGGCCCTCGCCGACGGCACCATCGACATCGTGGCGACCGACCACGCCCCGCACGTGCGCCAGGACAAGGAGCACGCCTTCATCGACGCGGCCTTCGGGATGCTCGGCCTGGAGACCGCCCTCTCGGTCGTCAGCACCGTCATGGTCGCCGAGGGCCGGATGACCTGGGCCGATGTGGCCCGCACCATGTCGACCGACCCGGCCCGCATCGCCCGCCTCACCGACCAGGGACAAGGACTCACCGTGGGCGCACCCGCCAACCTCACCCTCGTCGACCCCGACCGCAAGGTCGTGGTCGACGCAGCGAACTCCCAGTCGCTCTCGCGCAACAACCCGTGGCACGGCCGGGAGCTGACCGGCGGCATCCACCTCACCATGCTCCGTGGACGGGTCACGGCCCGCGAAGGACTCGTGTGGGGGGCAACAGCGTGAGCGCCGCACCCACCGTCCCGACCCCGGCCGTCCCTGGCTCCCCGGCGGTGCTGGTCCTGGAGGACGGCCGCGTCTTCGAGGGCGAGGCCTACGGCGCGCTCGGCGAGACCGTCGGTGAGGCCGTCTTCTGCACCGGGATGACCGGCTACCAGGAGACCCTGACCGACCCCAGCTACCACCGCCAGGTCGTGGTGATGACCGCGCCGCACATCGGCAACACCGGTGTCAACGCGCACGACATGGAGAGCCAGCGCATCTGGGTCGCCGGCTTCGTCGTCCGCGACCCCGCCATCCGGCCGTCCAACTGGCGCTCGCAGGGCGACCTGCAGACCTCCCTGGCCGAGCACGGCGTCGTCGGCATCTCCGGCGTCGACACGCGGGCGCTCACCCTGCACATCCGGGACCGCGGGGCCATGCGCGCGGGCATCTTCTCCGGTCCGCTCGCGCTCGAGCCGGTCCAGTCCCTGCTCGCCCGCGTGCACGCCGCCCCGCAGATGACCGGGGCGGCGCTGGCCGCCGAGGTGAGCACCCAGGAGGAGTATGTCGTGGAGCCGGTCGGCGAGCACCGGCTCACCGTCGCGGCGCTGGACCTGGGGATCAAGGGCACCACTCCGGCGCTCATGGCCGAGCGCGGGATCCGCGTCCACGTCCTGCCCGCTCAGACCGGCTTCGACCGGGTCCGCGAACTGGCGCCCGACGGCGTCTTCTTCTCCAACGGTCCGGGTGACCCGGCGACGGCGGAGGCCGAGGTCGACCTGCTGCGCAGCGTGCTCGACGCCCGGATCCCGTTCTTCGGGATCTGTTTCGGCAACCAGCTGCTGGGCCGGGCCCTGGGCCTGGACACCTACAAGCTGCCCTTCGGCCACCGCGGCATGAACCAGCCCGTCCTGGACCGCGAGACCGGCAAGGTCGAGGTGACCAGCCACAACCACGGGTTCGCCATCGCCTGGCCCGGCGGGGACACCTCCCAACCGGTCGACACGACATACGGCTCGGTGCGGGTCTCCCACGTCGCGCTCAACGACGACGTGGTCGAGGGCATCGAGTGCCAGGACGTCCCGGCCTTCTCGGTGCAGTACCACCCCGAGGCCGCGGCCGGCCCGCACGACGCGAGCTACCTGTTCGACCGGTTCGTGGAGACGATGCAGCAGCGAGCCGGCACCGAGGGGGAGGAGGGCCCGAATGCCTAGGAACGAGGCCATCAAGAGCGTCCTGGTCATCGGGTCCGGCCCGATCGTCATCGGGCAGGCCGCCGAGTTCGACTACTCGGGCACCCAGGCCTGCCGGGTGCTGCGGGAGGAGGGCGTGCGCGTCATCCTGGTCAACTCCAACCCGGCGACGATCATGACCGACCCGGGCGTGGCCGACGCGACCTACGTCGAGCCCATCACGCCCGAGATCGTCGAGACGATCATCGCCAAGGAGCGCCCCGACGCGGTGCTCGCGACGCTGGGCGGCCAGACGGCCCTCAACACCGCGATCGCGTTGCACGAGTCGGGCGTCCTGGAGCGCTACAACTGCCCGCTGATCGGCGCCAACGTGGAGTCGATCCAGCTCGGGGAGGACCGGCAGGCCTTCAAGGGCGTCGTCGAGCGGTGCGGCGCCGAGGTGGCGCGCAGCATCATCGCGCACACCATGGAGGAGTGCCTGGCGGCTGCCGAGGAGCTCGGCTACCCCCTGGTCGTCCGGCCCTCGTTCACCATGGGCGGCCTGGGCTCCGGCTTCGCCTACGACGAGGAGTCGCTGCGGCAGATCGCCGGCGCCGGCCTGCTGGACAGCCCGACCACCGAGGTCCTCCTGGAGGAGTCGATCCTGGGGTGGAAGGAGTACGAGCTGGAGGTGATGCGCGACCGCGCCGACAACGTCGTGGTCGTCTGTTCCATCGAGAACCTCGACCCGATGGGCGTGCACACCGGCGACTCCATCACCGTCGCCCCGGCGATGACGCTCACCGACCGGGAGTACCAGGAACTGCGCGACATCGGCATCGCCGTGATCCGCGAGGTCGGGGTCGACACCGGCGGCTGCAACATCCAGTTCGCGGTCAACCCCCAGGACGGCCGCATCATCGTCATCGAGATGAACCCGCGGGTCTCCCGGTCCTCGGCGCTGGCCTCCAAGGCCACCGGCTTCCCGATCGCCAAGATCGCGGCCCGGATGGCCCTGGGCTACACGCTCGACGAGGTGCCCAACGACATCACCAAGCAGACGCCGGCCTCGTTCGAGCCGAGCCTGGACTACGTCGTCGTCAAGGTGCCGCGCTTCGCCTTCGAGAAGTTCCCCGCGGCCGACCCGACGCTGACCACGACGATGAAGTCCGTGGGCGAGGCGATGTCGATCGGGCGCAACTTCACCGAGGCCCTGCAGAAGGCGCTCCGCTCGATCGAGCGCAAGGGCTCCTCCTTCCACTGGCGGCCGGGCGAGCAGCCCACCCCGGAGATGGCCCGGGCGCTCCTCGAGGAGGCCGCGACCCCGACCGACGGGCGCCTGGTCCTGGTGCAGCAGGCGCTGCGCGGCGGCGCCACCGTCGAGGAGGCGCACGAGGCGACCAAGATCGACCCGTGGTTCCTGGACCAGATCGTGCTGATCAACCAGATCGCCGAGGAGCTGGCGAGCGCGGCCGCCGGGCCGGCCGGCCGGGCCACGCCGCAGCTGCTGCGCCGGGCCAAGCGGCACGGCTTCTCCGACGCCCAGATCGCCGAGATCACGGGACAGCCGGAGGCCGTCGTCCGCGGGGTCCGGCAGGCCCTCGGGGTGCGCCCGGTCTACAAGACCGTCGACACCTGCGCCGGGGAGTTCGAGGCGACCACGCCCTACCACTACTCCAGCTACGACTCCGAGTCCGAGGTGGCGACGCGCAGCAACCCGGCCGTGATCATCCTCGGCTCCGGGCCCAACCGGATCGGCCAGGGCATCGAGTTCGACTACTCCTGCGTGCACGCATCCCTCGCCCTGCGCGAGCGCGGCTTCGACACGGTGATGCTCAACTGCAACCCCGAGACGGTCTCCACCGACTACGACACCTCCAGCCGGCTCTACTTCGAGCCGCTGACCCTCGAGGACGTGCTCGAGGTGGTGCACGCCGAGCGGGAGGCCGGTCCGCTGGCCGGCGTCATCGTCCAGCTCGGCGGCCAGACGCCCCTGGGACTGGCGGCCGCCCTCAAGGCGGAGGGGGTCCCGATCGTGGGCACCTCCCCGGAGGCGATCGACCTGGCCGAGGACCGCGGCGCCTTCGGGCGGGTCCTGCAGGAGACGGGCCTGGTCGCCCCCCGGCACGGCACGGCATACTCCGCGGTCGAGGCGCTGGAGGTGGCCCGGGAGATCGGCTACCCCGTCCTGGTCCGCCCGTCCTACGTCCTCGGCGGGCGCGGGATGGAGATCGTGTATGACGACGAGTCGCTGACCACGTACGTCACCCGCGCCACCACCGCCGCCCCCGAGCACCCGGTCCTGGTGGACCGGTTCCTCGACGAGGCGATCGAGATCGACGTGGACGCGCTGTATGACGGGCGCGACCTCTACCTCGGCGGGATCATGGAGCACATCGAGGAGGCCGGCATCCACTCCGGCGACTCGGCGTGCGTGCTGCCGCCGGTCACCCTGGGCCGGGAGGAGATGACCCGGGTCCGGGAGGCCACCCATCAGCTGGCCGAGGCGATCGGGGTGCGCGGCCTGCTCAACGTGCAGTTCGCCCTGGCCCAGGACGTGCTCTACGTCCTGGAGGCCAACCCGCGGGCCAGCCGGACGGTGCCGTTCGTGGCGAAGGCCACCGGGGTGCAGCTGGCCCGGGCCGCGGCCCTGGTGATGCTCGGCTCGACCATCGAGGAGCTGCGGGAGGACGGCGTGCTGCCGCGCGACCGGGACGGCGGCGACCTGCCGGACCGGGCACCGGTGTCGGTCAAGGAGGCGATCCTGCCGTTCCGGCGGTTCCGCACCCAGACCGGCCAGGCGGTCGACTCGATCCTGGGGCCGGAGATGCGGTCCACGGGCGAGGTCATGGGGATCGCCGCCGACTACGGCACCGCGTTCGCGAAGAGCCAGCTGCGCGCCGGGTCCGCACTGCCGCAGAGCGGGACGATCTTCGTCTCGGTCTCCAACCGGGACAAGCGCTCGATGATCTTCCCGGTCAAGCGGCTCACCGACCTCGGCTTCCGGGTGGTCGCGACCGCCGGCACGGCGGATGTGCTGCGGCGCAACGGGATCCCGGCCACGGTCGTGCGCAAGCACAGCCAGGGGCGGGGGCCGGACGGCGAGCCGACGATCGTGGAGATGATCGCCGGCGGCGAGATCGACATGGTCATCAACACCCCCTCGGGCCAGGACGCCCGGGCCGACGGCTACGCGATCCGGGCCGCCACGACCAGCCTGGACCGGCCGATCATCACCACGGTGCAGCAGCTGGGCGCGGCCGTGCTGGGGATCGAGGCGGCCGGCGCCGGACCGATGCAGGTCGCCTCGCTGCAGGAGCACGCGGCGGCCCTGGACCTGTTCGGCCGGACACCCGCGGGGGCGCCGCAGGCATGAGCGCACCGACGCTGCACCGGCGCGCCGGGGAGGTGGTGGCCAACCGGCCGCTCGGTGCGTACCGGCAGCTCTCGGTCGTGCTCCCGGCGCTGGCGACCCCGGCCCGACCCGGGCAGTTCGTCATCGTCCCCCCAGCGCGTGCCGACCACGTCCTGCCCCGGACCTGGTGGGTCGCCGGCGAACGCACCGAGGCGGGCTTCGGCACGACCCTCGAGCTCGTGGTGCCCGGGACCGGCGCGCTGCCCGCGCCGGGGGAGGAGCTGCAGCTCACCGGGCCGGTGGGCCGCGGGTTCGGCCTGCCCACGACGCCGGTGACAGCGGTCGTCGCCGCCCAGGGGGCGGCAGGTGCCGCGGCACGCTGGCTCTGCGAGCTGCTGCGCTCGGTCGGGTGCACGGTCCACCTGGTCTCCTGCGCCGACGAACCGGAGCAGCACGTGGACCTCGTCCTGGCGCGCCGGTCGGCGGACGGGGTGGTCCTCACCGAGCTCGGGTCGGCCGCGGCGACGCTGGCCGACCTCACCCACACGCTCACCCCCTCCGTGCTGTATGCCGCAGGTCCCCTCTCCCTGTCCCGCACCGTCGCGCTGGTCGCGGAGCGGGCCGGCGCGGTGAGCCAGGTGAGCGGCGTGGGGATCGGTGCCGAGGGGCTGTGCGGGCACGGGCTGTGCGGGGCGTGCGACCTGCCGCTGCGCGCCACCGCGGGCCGGGGTGCGACGGTGCGTCCGTGCGCGGACGGGCCGGTCCTGCGGGGTGCGGTGGTGGACTGGGCTGCGGTGGTCGACGGGGACTCGGTGGTCGCCGGGGACGCGGTGGTGGAGATGGGGGAGTCGTGAGGAGGCCGCTGCCGCGGGTGACCGCCGCCGCCGGGTGCGGCGGGTCGGGGCGTGAGCTGGCCCGGTTCGGCGACCTGGCCGCGCTCGACGCCGTGCTGGTCGGACCGGTCGGTGCGCGGCC
>JAAYYA010000368.1 GCA_012515595.1 Actinomycetales bacterium | reverse complement strand
GTCACCTCCTGCGTCGTGGTGATCACCTCGGGCGGGGCCTTGGCCACGACGAGGGTGATCTCGGCCTGGTACTCGACGACCTCACCCGGCTCGATCGACTGGCTCAGCACGGTGCCCGGGTCGACGTCGGAGCGTTCCTCCTCCTCGATCGTGACGTTCTCGTGGAGACGGGCGCCCTGCAGGGCGATCCTGGCGTCCACGATGTCGAGGTCGGTCACCTCCGGCATCTCGGTGTTG
Organism: Actinomycetales bacterium; assembly: GCA_012515595.1. GTDB lineage: Bacteria > Actinomycetota > Actinomycetes > Actinomycetales > Dermatophilaceae > Ornithinicoccus. The sequence goes on along the minus strand of JAAYYA010000368.1, from coordinate 7,059 downwards.
CCGCTGGCCACGATGAGGGTGACCGGGTCGTCGGGGGCCTGCTCGTTGCCCGCGGCCGGGTCGGTCCGGATGACGATCCCCTGGTCGAACTCGGGGTTGTCCTCCTCGACCACCTCTGTCGCCACCGTGAGGTTGCGTCCTTCCAGGATGCTGCGCGCGGAGCTCTCGTCGCTGCCGGAGACATCAGGGATCTCGATGGCCTCGGGTCCGCTGGAGACCGTCAGGGTGACGGTCGAGCCCTCCTCGACCTGCCGGTTCGCGGCCGGGTCCTGGTCGATGACGGTGCCCGGCGCGGAGTCGTCGGCGACCAGCTCCGACTCGCCGACGACGAGGTTGCGGGCCCGGATCTTGGTGCCCGCGTCGGCCTCGGTGTCGCCGATGACGAACGGCACGGAGACCATCACCGTCTCGTCCTCACCACCCGGCCCGAGGACCTGGAAGACCACCCACCCGACGCCGGCGAGCGCCAGCAGGGCGAGCACGGACAGGACCAGCCAGCCGCCGGGGTGCCGCTGCTCGCGGACCGGGATCTCGTCGGTGCGCTCGTAGCCGTCGTCCACGGGGTCCTGCGGTCGTGGCGGCAAGCCGCCCGGGCGACCGCGGGAGGAGACGCCGGCGCGCGCGCCGGCCGCCGCCCCGACAGCGGCCGCCCCCATCGCCTCCGTGGGGAAGCCGGCGGGCGGCATCGCCCCGCCGCTGAGCACGTCCGGCGACCCCGCGACGGCACCCAGTGAGGCCATCGCGGCCTCGCTCACCGGCTCACCGGCCCGCGCCCTGAGCAGGTCGGCGCGGAACTCCGCGGCCGACTGGTAGCGGTCCCCGGGTGCCTTGCGCAGGGAGTGCAGCGTGATCGCGTCGAGCGCCTCGCTCAGGTCGCCCTGGAATGCCGAGGGGGCCTTGGCCTGCTCGCCGAGGTGCTGGTAGACCAGCGAGACCGGGTCCCCGACGAACGGGGTCCGCCCGCTCAGCAGCTCGTAGAGCATGCAGCCGGTGGAGTAGAGGTCGGAGCGGGCGTCGACGTCCTCACCCTGCGCCTGCTCCGGGGAGAGGTAGCGGGCGGTGCCGAGCACGGACTGGGTCTGGGTCATCGTGGCGGCGGTGTCCGCCAGGGCGCGGGCGATGCCGAAGTCCATGACCTTCACGGCGCCGCCCCGGGTCACCATGACGTTGGCCGGCTTGATGTCGCGGTGCACCAGGCCGCGTTCGTGGGAGTACTGCAGGGCCGACAGCACCGCGGCCGTGACCCGGGCCGCCTCGTCGGGGTCCAGCACCTTCTCGGTGTTCAGGATGTCGCGCAGCGTCTGGCCCTCGACCAGCTCCATGACGATGAACGGTACGGAGACCGGTGCCCCGCCGGACTCGCGCATCTCCTGCTCCCCGGAGTCGTAGACCGCCACGATCGAGGGGTGGTTGAGCCCGGCCGCCGACTGCGCCTCGCGGCGGAAGCGGGCCAGGAAGGAGGTGTCCCGCGCCAGGTCGGTGCGCAGGATCTTGATGGCGACGGTCCGGCCGAGCCGCAGGTCGTGCCCCTTGTGCACCTCCGCCATGCCGCCGCGGCCGATCAGCTCGCCGACCTCGTAGCGGCCGCCGAGGACCAGCGCTTCGTCACTCATCGATTCACTCCTGCCTCAAGAACGGCCCGGGCGATCGGTGCCGCGACGACTCCTCCGGTCTCTCCGGTCCAGTCCTCTGTTGCGCTCTCCACGATCACGGCCACCGCGATGGTCGGGTCCCCCGCCGGGGCGAACCCAGTGAACCATGCGTGCGCCGCACCGCTGGTGCCGAACTCCGCGGTGCCGGTCTTGCCAGCCACCTGCACGCCTGACAGTGCCGCGCGGGACCCGGAGCCGGACTCCACGACCGCGACCATCATGTCGGTGATCTCCTGGGCGGTCCGCTCGCTGACCGCGGTGGAGAACTCGCGCGGCTCGGTGGTGTCGATGGGGTCGAGGTCCTTGTCGCGCACGGTGTCGATCAGGTAGGGGGTCATCACCCGTCCGTCGTTGGCGATGCCGGCCGAGACCATGGCCATCTGCAGGGGGGTGACGCGCACGTCATACTGCCCGATGCCGGTCAGCGCCACCTGGGCGTCGTCGGCGTCGACCGGATAACGGCTGGCCGTCACCGGGAGGGGGAACTGCAGGGACTGCCCGAACCCGAAGGCCTCGGCCTGGTCGTTGAGGGACTCCGCCCCGAGCTCGTTGGCGAGCCAGGCGAAGGAGGTGTTGCAGGAGACCCGTAGCGAGTCGAACAGGCTGGTCGTGTCGCCCCCGCTGCACGAGGAGCCGCCGAAGTTGGGGACCGAGGTGGTGGTCCCGGGCAGCGTGTAGCGCAGCGGCGAGGGGAGCTCGGTGTCCGGCGTGAACTCGTTGGACTCCAGCGCGGCGGCCGTCACGACCAGCTTGAAGACCGACCCGGGCGGGTAGAGGTCGCCACCGATCGCCCGGTTGATCAGCGGGCGGCTGCTGTCCTCGTTGAGGGTGACGTAGGCCTGCTGGACGGCGCTGAGGTTGTGCGAGCTCACCTCGTTGGGGTCGAAGGTCGGGTGGCTGACCATGGCCAGGACCTCCCCGGTGCGCGGGTCGAGGGCGACGACCGCGCCGCGCCGGTCGCCGAGGGCCTCGGACGCGGCCCGCTGGATGTCCGGGTCGAGGGTCAGCTCGAGGGTTGCGCCGCTCGGGTTGCGACCGAGGATGAGGTCGGGGATCCGGCGGTAGAACAGGGAGTCGTCCGAGCCGGACAGCAGCGAGTTCGCGGAGCGCTCCAGACCGGCGCCGGCGCCGTAGATGAAGGAGTAGTAGCCGGTCGTGTGGGCGTAGAGGCGCCCCTGGTCGAAGACCCGCATCCAGGCCAGGTCGTTGTTGGTGGGCACGGACTCGGCGATCGGGGTCCCCTGCACGAGGATGGCCCCGCGCTCGCGGCCGTACTCGTCCAGCAGGGTGCGCCGGTTGCCGGCCATCTCCCGCAGCTCCTGGGCCTGGAAGAACTGGATGTAGGTCGTGGCGACCAGCAGGGCGGCGAACATCAGGGAGACGACGACCGCGAGCCGCCGGATGGGGGCGTTCACGGGGCCACCCCCGCGTGCGTGGGGGTGTCGAGCTCCGGGTCGTCGGTGACCCGCTCGGCCACCGGCCGGCGGGCGTGGTCACTGATGCGCATGAGCAGGGCGATGATGATCCAGTTGGCGATGAGGGAGGAGCCGCCGGCCGAGAGGAAGGGCGTGGTCAGGCCGGTCAGCGGGATGACGCGGGTCAGACCGCCGACGACCACGAAGATCTGCAGGCCGATCGAGAAGGCCAGGCCTGCGGCGAGCAGCTTGCCGAAGCCCTCCCGGGCGCCGATGGCGGTGCGCAGCCCGCGCTCGACGAGGAGCGCGTAGAGCATCAGCATCGCGAAGATGCCGATCAGCCCGAGCTCCTCGGCGAAGCTGGCGAAGATGTAGTCGCTGTTGGCGAAGTAGGTCAGGTGCGGGAAGCCCTCGCCGAGACCGGTGCCGAACAGGCCGCCGTGACCCATCCCCATCAGCCCCTTGGCAACCTGGTCGGACGAGGCGTTCGGGTCGAACGGGTCGAGCCACAGGTTCACCCGGGTCTGCACGTGCGGGAAGATCCGCCAGGCGACGACCGCGCCCGCGCAGAACAGCGACAGGCCGATGATGATCCAGCTGACCCGCTCGGTCGCCACGTAGAGCATCGCGACGAACAGCCCGAAGAACAGCAGCGAGGAGCCCAGGTCGCGCTGGGCGACCAGGATCAGCACCGACAGTCCCCACGCCGCCAGCAGCGGTCCGAGGTCCCGGCCCCGCGGCAGCTGCAGCCCCAGGAAGCGCCGTCCGACCAGGGACAGCGCGTCGCGGGTGGCGACCAGGTAGCCGGCGAAGAAGACGGTCAGCGCGATCTTGGCGATCTCACCGGGCTGGAAGCTGAACCCGGCGATCCTGATCCACAGGCGGGAGCCGTTCTCCTCGTGGCCGATGACCGGCAGCATCGGCATCAGGAGCAGCAGGAAACCGACGACCATGGCGATGTAGGTGTAACGCCGGAGCACCCGGTGGTCGCGGAGCAGGATCAGCACGCCCGCCGCCAGGGTGATGCCCAGCGCGCTCCACAGCAGCTGGCGGCTGGCCACCAGGCTGCCGACGTCGCGCCCGGCCGCGTAGTCCAGCCGCAGGATCATCACCAGACCCAGCCCGTTGAGAAGGGTGGCGATGGGCAGCAGGAGCGGATCGGCATACTTCGCGCGCCAGCGCAGCACCAGGTGGAGGCCGACGGTGAAGGCGAGCAGCAGCCCCCCGTGCAGCTGCAGGTTCGGGGGGATCTCGTCGTTCACCGCCAGGCCCACGTTGACGTAGGCGAGGAGCACGATGCCGACGGCGAAGAGCAGCAGCACGAGCTCGGTGATCCGCCCGGTGCGCGGTCGGAAGGTGGTGATGGTCGTCACGGCACGCAGTCCACGGTGGGCGGTGTCGGCGCGGGGGCCGGGGCGGTCGTCGTGGCGGCGTCGTCGGCCGGGGGGGTCTGGGTCGAGGTGGCGGCGTCCGGTCCGCCCGTGGCGCCCGCGGCGTCCGGCCCGAGGGAGGTGGCGGAGGCGTCGTCCGGTCCGGCTGTCGAGGTGGCCGTGTCCGGGTCCGCCGTCGTCGCCGTCCCGTCACCGGGCAGCGGGAGCTGGATCACGTCCTCGCAGCGGGGCAGGGCCAGGGAGCGGAGCTCCTCGACGATGCGGTCGGCGTCGGCGCGGTCGTCGGCGGTGAGGGTGTTGATCACCCGGTTGCGGTAGTGGGCGGGGAGGAGCTCCAGCTCGATGTCGGTCTCCTCCTCCGGGCTGGACAGCACGAACGGACCGAGGTCCTGGCTGACGCCGCGGAAGATGGTGACGTGACCGTTGGCCTCGCCGACGAAGTACTGCCGCTGCGACCAGTCGTAGGTCGCCCACGCGCCGACGCTGACCACGGCCAGGATCGCCAGGCCGACCAGGCTGCGCCGCAGCCAGGTGGCCAGGCCGCCGCGGTCGGACTCCTCGGCCAGCTCGGGCGCCGGGTCGGTCCCGTGCACCGTCCGGGACAGGGCGGCGGCCTTCTCGGCCGGGGTCTGGGGGGCCAGGAGCTGGGTGCCGCGGCGCTCGCTGGCGGCGCCGACGACCTGGGGCTCGGTGGTGCCGGTGCCCTCGCCCGCGTCGACGACGTCGGCGACGATCACGGTGACGTTGTCGCGGGTGGAAGCCCGCAGCGCGATCGAGATCAGCTGGTCGGCGACCTTGCCGGGCGGGTCCTCGCTGCGCAGCAGCTCGGCGACCGTCGACTCGGCCACGTAGTCGGTGAGCCCGTCGGAGCAGATCAGCAGGCGGTCCCCGGCGCGCAGCTCGCGCATGGACAGGTCGGGGCGGTCGTCGGGGCGGCCGGTGAAGACCCGGGTGACCAGCGAGCGCTGCGGGTGGTGCAGCGCCTCCTCCTCACCGATCCGGCCCTCGTCGAGCAGCTGCTGGACGAAGGAGTGGTCCTTGGTGATCTGCGTGACGCGGGTGCCGCGGCGCAGGTAGGCGCGGGAGTCACCGATGTTGGCGACGGCCAGCTTGCTCCCCGAGCGCATCATGGCGATGCACGTGGTCCCCATGCCGTGGGTGGTGTCGGACTCCTCGGCGACCTCGGCCAGCCGGTCGTTGGCGTCCATCATCGCCTGCTCCAGGACGACGCTCATGTCGTCCGCGCCGTGGCTCTCACCGTCCAGGTGCACGAGCTCACCGACGACCAGGGAGCTGGCGACGTCACCCGCGGCGTGCCCCCCCATGCCGTCGCACAGAACGAGGAGCTCGGGGCCGGCGTAGGCGGAGTCCTCGTTCCGGCTCTTGGTGCCCAGACCCAGGTGGGAGCGGGCGGCATAGCGCAGCGCAACCATGGGGGTTACCGCTGCAGCTCGAGGATCGTCTGGCCGATCCGGATCTGGGTGCCCACCTCGAGCCGGTGGCCCGTCCCGATCCGCTGGTTGTTGATGAAGGTGCCGTTCGTGGACTCCAGGTCATCGGCATACCACTGGTTGTCGGGGCCGAGGTAGAGGCGCAGGTGCCGGCCGGAGGCGTAGTCGTCGGTGAGCACCAGGGAGCACTCGGGGTTGCGGCCGATGAGGAGACCGCCCTCGTTGAGCGGGACGGTGGTGCCCCGCAGGCTGCCGGCCACGACGGCCAGCCGGTGCGGCCCGCGCCGGACCGACCGCGGCGCCCGGGCCGGACGCTCCGCGCGGCCGGGACTGCTGCGCGTCAGCACGCGGGTGCCGTAAAGGTCTCCCCGCAGTGCGCCGACCACGCTGAAGACGAACGCCCAGAGCAGGGCGAGGATGCCGAGGCGGATGATGTTGAGGGTCAGCTCACTCATCGCGCCCTCTCGCGGGTCAACTCACTCATCGTGCCCTCTCGATGAGCTCCGCGGACCGCTCCGGGCCTCGCAAGCTCGTGTCCTCGCTGGTCCTGTCGCTCATCGGCCGCCTTCGGCATGGAACACCAGCGTGGTGCTGCCCAGGGTGACGCGGTCGCCCTCGGTGAGCTGCTCGGTGCCGATCTGGTCACCGTTGAGGTAGGAGCCGTTGGTCGAGCCGAGGTCCTTGATGAGCACCTGCTGGTGCGGCCCGTCGTGGGTGATCCGGATCTCGGCGTGCCGCCGTGACACCCCCGGGTCGTCGACCACCAGGTCGGCGGAGGCGTCGCGACCGATCACGGTGACGGCGGCGGTGAGGCTGTGGGCGCGGCCGTTGACGTCCAGCCACGGCCTCGGCCCGCGTCCGCTGACCGGACGCTGGGACCGGCCGGGCGAGGCCGGGAACTCGCGGGTCGCGGGGCCGCGGCTGCCACCCGGAGGGGCGTATGACGGGGCGCCGGCGGCGGGCTGACTGCCCCGGGCCGCGACGGCCGCGGCGGCACCGACCCCGGGTGGGGCCTGGCGGGGGCCGGCTGGTCGCTGGGGTTGCTGACCGTGGCTCGGTCGTCCCTGGCCGGGGACCTGCTGACCCTCGGCGGGCGGGCGGTAGGCGGCGTGCGGGTCGTCTTGGGCAGGCCGCGTCTGCGGGCGGGGCT
>JAAYYA010000367.1 GCA_012515595.1 Actinomycetales bacterium | reverse complement strand
TCTTCGCCGCTCTCGGCGACCCGCGGCGCGCCCTGCTCGTCGACCTGCTCGCCCAGCGCGACCGGACCGTCTCCGAGCTGGCGGCGCACCTGCCGATCTCCCTGCCGGGCACGCTCAAGCACCTGACCGTCCTGGAAGAGGCCGGCCTCGTCTCGCGCAGCAAGGCCGGGCGCACCGTCACCATCCGGCTCGAGCGCGACCGGCTCCACGCCGCCGAGGAGTGGCTGCACCGCACCCGCACCTTCTGGGCGACCCAGCTGGACCACCTCGCCCAGTCCTTCGACAAGGAGCAGCCATGACCCACGAGCTCGTGATCACCCAGCACGTCCCGGCACCACCCACCGAGGTGTATGCCGCGTGGCTGACTCCGGAGGGCCTGTCCCGGTGGTGGTGGGTCGCCATCGGCGACACGACGTATGCCGTGGACGGCCGGGTCGGCGGCGACTACCTGGTCCGGTCGGTCGGTGCCGGGATCGGCGTGCGGGGCACGTTCACCCGGCTCGAGGAGCCGAGCCTGATCGAGCTGACCTGGACCTGGCTGGAGGGTGATGTCACCGGCCCCGAGGAGCTGGTCCGGGTCGCCCTGGCCGCCCAGGACGACGGCACGCTCGTCACGGTGACCCACCACGTGGCGGAGGAGGACGGCGTGGAGTCCTACCGGCAGGGGTGGGTCCATGTGCTCGGGAACCTGGCCCGGCTGCCGATCCCGTCGATCACCCTCACGCAGGTGGTGCCGGCCCCCCGGACCGACACCTACTCCGCCTGGCTGGACCCGGAGCGGTTGGCGAGCTGGTGGTGGCCGGGTGAGGACACGTCATACGAGATCGACGCCCGTCGCGGCGGCCACTTCGCGATCCGGTCCGGGCAGACCGGACTCGGCGTGACCGGGACCTTCCTGGAGCTCCAGGAGGGGGAACGCATCGTCATGACCTGGCTGTGGGAGTCCCCCGCTCCCCCCGCCCCCCAGGACGTGGTGACCGTCAGCTTCACCGACCGCGACGAGGGCGGCACCCTGGTCACGCTGGTGCACGAGTTCGCGGTGCCGCAGGCCGACGCCACGAACCCGGTCCACGGCTGGTCCGCCGTGCTGCGCAGCCTCGCGGAGCATGACGTGCCGTGAGCGGGCTCACGCCCGGGCCTGTCCGCGTGGCCGGGCGCGACGCGCCGTGCTGACCCAGACTGAAGCGATGCGGACCGTCGGCGTCGAGGAGGAGATGCTCCTCGTGAACATCCAGGACGGGCGCGCCCACTCCGTGCAGGGACAGCTGGCGCTCCGGTCCTCGGCGCTGCACCCGGACGCACCGGATCGCACGCATGCCGGCACCGCGTCGGACGACGTGGACGGCGCGGTCGAGGGCGAGTTCCAGCAGCAACAGCTCGAGACCCACACCCCACCGGTGCTCCGCATGTCCGAGCTGGAGGAGCAGGTGCGGCACTGGCGCGCGGAGGCCGCCCGGGCGGCGCGCCGGGCGGACTGCCGGGTGGCCGCGCTCGCGACGTCGCCCCTCCCGGTGGGTCCGACGCCGGTGGCCGGTGAGCGCTACGCCTGGATCCGGGAGCGTTTCCAGTTCATCGCCCGGCAGCAGTTGGCCTGCGGCCTGCACATCCATGTGTCGGTGGAGTCTGACGAGGAGGGGGTCGGGGTCCTGGACCGCATCCGCGGCTGGTTGCCGGTGCTGCTGGCGCTGAGCTCGAACTCACCGTTCACCGAGGGCGAGGACACCGGCTTCCAGAGCTGGCGCACCCAGATGATGGGCGCCTGGCCCTCCAGCGGGCCGACGGAGCTGTTCGGCTCGGCGGAGGCCTACCACCGGCTGATCCACGACCTGACGGAGTCGAAGGTGCTGCTCGACGAGGGCATGGTCTACTTCGACGCCCGGCTGTCCCACCACTACCCGACGGTGGAGATCCGGGTCGCCGACGTCTGTTCCCGCGTCGAGGACACCGTGCTGATCGCGGGCCTGGCCCGCTCGGTCGTGGAGACCGCCGCGGCCGAGTGGGCGGCCGGGACACCGGCCCCCGCGGTCCCGTCGGCGCTCGTGCGGTTGGCCACCTTCCAGGCCAGCCGGTTCGGGATGGGCGGCGCGCTGCTCGACCCGGTCACCTCGCGTCCCCGCCCGGCCTGGGAGGTCGTGGACTCCCTCCTGGAGTGGATCGGACCCGCGCTCGACGACGCCGGTGACCGGGAGTCCGTGCGGGAGGCCCTGCACGTCATACGACAGGACGGCACGGGTGCCGACCTGCAGCGGGCCACCCTCGAGCGCACCGGACAGCTGGTGGACGTCGTGGCGCAGGCCGTCCGGACCACGGCCGCCCAGGACTGAGGGCCGCCGGTCCGGGCTGCCGCCACCGGGCATTGGGTGTAGACACGAGGACATGTCCACCATGTCGACCCTCGACCCGGTCCGCCCGGTCGAGAAGGGGCCCCGGTCACTCGTATGGCGTCGGGCCGGGTTCTTCGTCCTGCTGCTCTTCGTGCTGGCGGGCCTCTTCGGATTCCTCGGGGACCGCGTGGGGGTCGTGGAGGGGCCCGCCCCCGACGGGCACCACCTGAGCCTGGAGTTCGCGCAGACCTCGCGGCCCGGCCTCGACGTCCCGTTCGAGATCCGGGTCACCCGGCCGGAGGGGCTCGACCCGGAGGTGACCCTCGCGCTCACGGGCGACTACCTGGACCTCTACGAGACGCAGGGGTGGTATCCGGAGCCGACCGAGCAGACCCGCGACGGGGAGTGGGTCTACCTGACCTTCGCGACCGAGGGGCAGCCGGTCATGGTCATCGACTTCGACGCCTACATCCAGCCCACCGCGGTGCTCCCCCAGTCCGGGCAGCTCGCGCTGGTCGTGGACGGCGAGCCGGTGGACCCGCTCTCCTTCCGCACCGTCATCTTCCCGTGACCCATCGTCTCCCGACCGCACCGCGGTCGACCGAGCCGTCCAGGAGGTCCCCATGGACATCGTGATCCGCGCCGCCATCATCTTCGTCCTGCTGTGGGTGATCACCCGCCTGGCGGGCCGGTCGACCCTGGGCGAGCTCAGCTCCTTCGAGCTGATCCTCTTCATCACGATGGGCGACCTCATCTCCGAGGGGGTCGTGCCGCAGGACTACTCGGCCACCGCCGGCATCCTGGCCGTCGGCACGATGGCCGTCCTGACGATCAGCATGGCCTGGGTCAACTCCCACTGGCGCCCTGCCGCGCGCGTCACCCACGGCGTGCCCGTCATCGTGGCCAAGGACGGCGAGCTGCTCACCGACGTGATGCGCCGGGAGCGACTCGGCCTGGACGACCTGCTCGCCGCAGCCCGTGGCCAGGGCATCGAGCTCGTCGGCGACATCCGGCTGGCGGTGCTCGAGGCCAACGGGCAGCTGTCGTTCTTCACCAGCGACGGCGGGGAGTCCGGGGCGGGCGAGCCGCCGCCGGCGGGCTGAGCCGCGCCGCTCCCACCAGGCCACCGAGCGCATCGCGTTGCGGCCCCAGACCCCACCGAGCGCGTGGCGTTGCGCCCCCACAGGCGACCGAGCGCGTCGTGTTGCGCGGTCAGCCCTCCAGGAGGTCGCGGGTGATCGCGTCCACGGAGCCGGCACCGACCAGCCCCATCGTGAGGTCCAGCTCGGCGACCACGTTGTCGATCACCGCGCTCACCCCGGCCGCCCCGTCGAGCGCGAGCCCGTAGACGTGGGGTCGTCCGAGCAGGCAGGCGTCCGCACCGAGCGCCAGCGCGACGAAGACGTCCGCTCCGGTGCGGATCCCGCTGTCCATCAGGACCGTGGGCTCGGGCCCGACTGCCTCCCGCACCGCGACCAGCGCGTCCAGCGCGGCGATCGACCGGTCCACCTGGCGCCCGCCGTGGTTGGAGACGATGAGGCCGTCGACCCCGGCGTCCAGGGCACGGCGGGCGTCGTCGGGGTGCAGCACCCCCTTGAGCAGGACCGGCAGCGTGGTCCGCTCCCGCAGGGTCGCGACGTGCTCCCAGGACAGGCCGGGGTTGGAGTAGATGTCGAGGAAGGCCTCGACGGCGGCCCGGGGCTCGGGCGAGCGGAGGTTGTCGCGGGTCGTCCCGGGGTGGGACCGCGCCATCGACAGCAGCGTGCCGACGCCGGACCTCGCCGCCCGGGCCGCCTCGAGCGGCTTGCGCGGGTCGATCCCCAGGGCCGCACCGTCGCCGGCCGCGGCCGCCACCCGCTCCCGCACGAGCGCCATGAAGCGCGGGTCGGAGGTGTACTGCGCGATCCCGATGCCCCGGGCGAACGGCAGCGACCCGAGGTCGAGGTCCTGCGTGCGCCAGCCGAGCATCGTCGTGTCCAGCGTGACGACCAGTGCCTGCGCCCCGGCGGCCTCGGCGCGGCCGATCATCGAGTCGACGAGCTCCTCGTCGGTGGACCAGTACAGCTGGAACCAGAACGGCGTCCCGCTCATCGCCGCGGCCGTCTCCTCCATCGACGAGGAACCCTGGCACGAGAACACGTAGGGGATGTCGCTGGTGTGCGCGCCCTCGGCGATCTTCAGGTCCGCGTCATCGGTGATCAGACCGGCGGCCCCCACCGGCGCGAGCAGCAACGGCGCCGCGAGGTCGGTGCCCAGCACCGTCGTCCGCAGGTCCCGTTCCGTCGTGCCGTGGAGCACCCGCGGCACGATCCGCCAGCGGTCGAAGGCCTCCCGGTTGGCCCGCATCGTCGCCCCGTCGCCCGCGCCCCCGGCCACGTAGGCCCACGCGCGCCGACTCATCGCCTTCCGGGCGCGGCGCTCCAGCTGGACGGTGGAGGTGGGCACGGTCGGCTCGATCCCCAGCGCTCCGGGACGATAGATCGCGTTCTGGCGGGCTCGACCCGGCCCGTGCGGCGCGGGAGCGGCGTCATCGGCACTCATGCAGGTCAGGCTACTGGTGACACCCCGGACCACCGCCAGAGGTGAGTATGACGGGGCGCCCGGGCCACGTCATACATCAGTAGGTCCCTGGTCACCACGCCGCGCGCTCGGTGGTCTCCTGGGACACCACACCGTGCGCTCGGTCGGATGGGGGGTCACAACCTGCGCATCGCGCTGGCGAGCAGCACCGGCTCCCCCACCTCGTCGGAGGCGTCCAGGTCGCAGACGGCCTCGATCACCCAGTCGTGGTCGCCCGCGGGGTCGGCGAGGGTCTGCCGCACCCGCCACAGCCGGACCTCCTCCGGCCCGGCCGAGGCCACGCCCGGCACGACCCGCACCCCCGGCTGCGGCCCCCGCTCGGGGGTGATCTCCAGCATCGCGGGACCCCGCGCGTCCGGGCCGAGGCCGATCTCGTCGTGGTCCTCCCAATAGGCTTCGAGCGCCGCGTCCCAGTCGTCGGCCGTCATCAGCGGCTCGCGCGGCGGCTCGGTGAGCTCCGCGACCGCCCGCTCCAGCACCCCCAGGTCGTGGAAGACGTCGCGGGCCGCAAGCTCGACCCGGCGGAAGACCGCGTTGCGCACCATGACCCGGAAGGCCCGCTCGTTGCCGGTGATCGGCCGCGACGGCGCGAGCGGCACCCCCTCCGCAGCGCGCGCGGCGGCCGCGGCCACCAGCTCGGGGTCGGTCAGCGCCTCCCACTCGTCCAGCAGCGAGGAGTCGGTCTGCCGGATCGTCTCGCCGAGCCAGTGGATCAGGTCCTCCAGCTCCTCGGTCTTGGCACTGTCGGGCACCGTGTTGCGCAGCGTCCGGTAGGCGTCGCTCAGGTAGCGCAGAACGATCCCCTCGGACCGGGTGAGCTGGTAGAACCCGACGAACTCGGTGAAGCTCATCGCCCGCTCGTACATGTCCCGCACGACCGACTTGGGGCTGAGCGCGTCCTCGCTCACCCACGGGTGCGACTGGCGGTAGATCTCCAGGGTCCCCTCCAACAGCTCGGCCAGCGGCATCGGCCAGGTGACGTCCTCGAGCAGCTCCATCCGCTGGTCGTACTCGATGCCGTCGGCCTTCATCTGCGCCACGGCCTCGCCCTTGGCCTTGGACTGCTGGGCGTAGAGCACCTGCCGCGGGTCCTCCAGCACCGCCTCGATCACCGAGACCACATCGAGGGAGTATGCCGGATCCTCCGGGTCGAGCACCTCCAGGGCCGCGACGGCGAAGGGCGCGAGGGGCTGGTTGAGGGCGAAGTTCTCCTGCACACCGGCGGAGAGGATGACCTGCCGCCCCGACTCCTGAGGCTCGGGCAGCCGCTCCAGGACTCCGCTGTCGAGCAGGCTCCGGGCCAGCGTGATCGCCTTCCGGGAGAGGCGCACCTGCGCGCGCGGGTCCTCGTGGTTGTCCCGCAGCAGCTTGCGCAGGTTGACGAACGGGTCACCCTGCCGGGCGACGACGTTGAGGATCATCGAGTGGTCCACCCGCATCCGGGAGACCAGCGGCTCGGGCTCGGCGACGACCAGCTTGTCGTAGGTCTCCTCGGTCCAGCTGACGAAGCCCTCCGGCGGCTTCTTGCGCTGCACCTTGCGCTGCTTCTTCGGGTCGTCCCCGGCCTTGGCGAGCGCGCGCACGTTCTCGATGTGGTGCTCGGGGGCCTGCACCACGACATACCCGCTGGTGTCGTAACCGGCCCGGCCGGCGCGCCCCGCGATCTGGTGGAACTCCCTGGCGCGGAGCACGCGCTGGCGAGTCCCGTCATACTTCGTCAGGCCGGTGAACAGGACCGTCCGGATCGGCACGTTGATACCCACCCCGAGGGTGTCGGTGCCGCAGATGACCTTGAGCAGCCCGTCCTGGGCGAGCTGCTCGACCAGGCGGCGGTAGCGCGGCAGCATCCCGGCGTGGTGCACCCCGATGCCGTTGCGGACCAGCTTGGACAGCGTCCGCCCGAAGCCCGCGGTGAACCGGAAGGCCCCGATGCGCTCGGCGATCCGGTCCTTGTCCTCCCGGGTCGCGATCTTCAGCGACATCAGCGACTGGGCCCGCTCCAGCGCCTCCTTCTGGGTGAAGTGGACGATGTAGACCGGCGCCTGGTGCGTCTCCAGCAGCTCGGTGATCGTCTCGGTGATCGGGGTCAGCGCCCAGCTGAAGGTCAGCGGCACCGGTCGCTCGGCCCCGGCGACGACGGCGGTCTCCCGGCCCGTGCGCCGTGAGATGTCGTCCACGAACCGGGTGACGTCCCCGAGGGTGGCCGACATCAGCAGGAACTGGGCGTCCGGCAGTTCCAGCAGCGGCACCTGCCAGGCCCACCCGCGGTCCGGCTCGGCGTAGAAGTGGAACTCGTCCATGATCACCAGCCCGACGTCCGCCTGCGCACCCTCGCGCAGCGCGATGTTGGCCAGGATCTCGGCGGTGCAGCAGATGATGGGGGCGTCGGCGTTGACGGCCGCGTCTCCGGTGAGCATGCCGACGTTGTCCGCCCCGAAGATCTGGCAGAGCGCGAAGAACTTCTCGCTGACCAGCGCCTTGATGGGGGCGGTGTAGAAGCTGACCCGGTCCTCGGCGAGCGCCTGGAAGTGCGCGGCGGTCGCCACCAGGCTCTTGCCCGAGCCGGTCGGCGTCGCGAGGATGACGTTGGCGCCGGAGAGCAGCTCGATGACCGCCTCCTCCTGGTGCGGGTAGAGCGCGGTCCCGCGCTCCTGCGCCCAGTCGGAGAACGTCTCGTAGAGGTCGTCGGGGTCGGGGTTGGTGCCCTCGGGCGGGAGCAGGTCGG
>JAAYYA010000366.1 GCA_012515595.1 Actinomycetales bacterium | reverse complement strand
CGCGCCGGAGGGCATCGTGTCGGTGGGCGCGCAGGTGCGGGCGCACGGCGAGGAGGTCCCAGCAACCGCCTGGGCGGACGGCGACCACGTCGAGGTCCGGCTGGAGCGCCGGATCCGCGGCGTCGCGCCGGGCCAGTCCGTGGTGCTGTATGACGGGACCCGCGTGATCGGGTCCGCCACCATCGCCGCGACGGGCAGGGGTCAGCAGCGGTGAGTATGCCGGGGGGCTGGCTTTCCGAGGGCCGGCGCAGCTATGTCGCGATGGCCGTGGGCACGGTGGTTGCGGTGGTCGCTGGCGTGGTCCTCGACGCTCATGGGGAGCGTCTGGCCGAGCACCTGGAGGTGCTCTTCCTGTTGTTGCTCGCCGGTTACCTGCTGACCTACGTGCTGGGCGCCGCGCTGGTCTTCGCGCTGACCCCGGCGAGTCGCTATCTGCCCTGGGCCGAGGCCTCGCGGCGGGGCGGCTGGTACGACCACTACGTCCTGGCTTCGCACCCTGGCCCGGGCACCGCGCAGGGCGTGAGCATCATCGCCCTGGTGCTGGGCGTCTTCTGGTATCCCCGCGCGCTGGCCGAAGGCGTCCTTCCGGGGACCGTGGCGGGGCCCCTGGTGGTCGTGCTCGTCGTGGGTGCGTGGTCGACCGTGGTGCTCAGCTACAGCGTGGCGTACCTGATGCAGGACGCCCGCTCCGGCTATGCCGAGCTTGGCTTCCCGGGCGAGGCCGAGCGCCGCAGCTGGACCGACTATCTCTACTTCAGCGCCGGCGTCTCCACCACCTTCGCCTCCAGCGACGTGCAGGTCCTCAGCCCACGGATGCGCCGCACGCTCACCGGCCACAGCATCCTGGCCTTCGGGTTCAACACGGTGATCCTGGCCGCGGTCGTCAGCCTCCTCCTGCGCTGATCGCCCCTCCCGGCCGAGCGCGCGGGATGGCGCTCTCAGACCCCACCGAGCGCGTCGTGTGGGGTTCTCAGGGGTGACCGAGCGCACCGCGTGGCGACCCACAAGGTCACCGAGCGCGGTGTTGCGTTGCAGAACCTCTGTATGACGAGGCACCGGCGAGCCGACCATGTCACCTTCGTGACGACATACCTCGTGCCCCTGGACCAGACGACCCGCTGACGCGCCCGGTGGCCCCTGAGCGCGACGCCCCATGCGCTCGGTGGGGTCTGGGAGCGACGCCCCATGCGCTCGGTGGGGCCGGGGAGCGACGCCCCATGCGCTCGGTGGGGCCGGAGAGCGACGCCCCATGCGCTCGGTGGGGTCTGAGAGCGACGCCCCATGCGCTCGGTGGGGTCTGGGAGCGACGCCCCACGCGCTCGGTCGGGACGTAGGGGAGGGCCCTGAACGGTCCCTGACTGCGACCCTGAGCGGCCCCGCAAAGCCGGCCGACCGGCATACTGCCGCCGTCATGGTGGAGGGGAAGCCGTCCCCCAACCAGGAGTTCCACCATGTCACGCCGCCGCAGCCGCAGCTTCGGCTCCATCTTCGTCCGCGTCGTCGCTGTCGGCGTCGGCGGAGTCGTCCTGCTCGTCGCCGGCCTGCTCGTCGGTGCCTGGATGCTGCTCGGCCCGACCGACACCGTGGGCGAGGTGGACTTCGACACCGAGCTCGCCATCCCGCCGCTCGCGGAGTCCACCATCGACGACCAGGGCCGACGCGTCTTCGACCTGACCGCGCAGGAGGGCAGCCTCGACCTGAGCGAGGGCGAGGTGGAGACGTGGGGCTTCAACGGCAACTACCTCGGCCCAACGCTGCGGGCCGAGCGGGGCGAACAGGTGCTCGTCCGCTACCGCAACGAGCTCGGCGAGGCGAGCACCGTCCACTGGCACGGCATGCACCTGCCGGCCGCGATGGACGGCGGCCCGCACCAGCTGGTCGAGCCGGGCGGGACCTGGGAGCCGACGTGGACGATCGACCAGCCGGCGGCGACGCTCTGGTACCACCCCCACCCGCACGGCGACACGATGGAACACGTGAGTCGCGGGCTGGCCGGGATGTTCATCCTCGACGACCCGGCGCAGACCGTGGACCTGCCCTCGGACTATGGCGTGGACGACCTGCCCGTCATCGTCACCGACCCGTCGAGCAGCCGCGGGGAGATCCAGACCAACAGTGAGTTCGGTGACCGGCTGCTGGTCAATGGCACCGAGGGGCCGTATGCCGAGGTGTCGACCGAGCTGGTCCGCCTCCGGTTGCTCAACGGGTCGCCGATGAGGGTCTACAGCTTCCAGCTCGACGACGGCTCGCCCCTGGTGCAGGTGGCCAGCGACGGCGGGCTGCTGCCGGCGCCGCACGAGACGACGTCGGTGCGCCTCTCGCCGGGCGAGCGGGCCGAGGTGCTGGTGCGGATGCAGCCTGGGGAGACCCGGACGCTGCGCAGCATCGCGCCGGACCTGGGGCAGCACTTCCTCGCCGAGCGGTTCGGCGGTGGTGAGGACCGGTTCGACGTCCTGCAGCT
>JAAYYA010000365.1 GCA_012515595.1 Actinomycetales bacterium | reverse complement strand
GGCCGCCGACCCGCTGCACCCACGCGAGCTCGCTCTGCGTCGGGGCGCGGTTGAACCAGGTCGACGCGATGCCCAGCAGCAGCGTCACGGCGGTCGGAACGTCCTCGGCGGTGACGGCGCGCTCCAGCGCGGCCAGGATCTCTGGCTCCACGGGCCCCACCTGCCGCAGCGACGCGGAGGGCCGCCCGTCCGCCTGCAGGTCCCGGGCCCGCCGGGCCACGGTGGCCGCCCAGGCAGTATGCCGTGCGGCCAGTGCCGCTTCCCGCTCCGGATCGTCGTGCAGCGCCTGGGCGGCGCGCTCGCGCACCAGGGGGCTCAGCCGGTAGCGGCTCTCCGCCCCGCCGTGCAGCGGCTCCACCAGGTGCGCGTCGACCAGGGAGGAGAGGGACTCGATCAGGTCCGGCTGCCCGCACACGGCGAGCACGGCCTCCAGCGGGACCGCGGAGCAGAACACCGCGAGGTCGGACAGCAGGCGGCGCGACGGCTCGTCCAGCAGCGACTCGCTCCAGGCGATCGTGGTGAACAGGTCGTGCCCGTCCTCAGCGACCCGGCCGGGGATGACTGCTGACGGGGAGGAGGTGACCAGCAGGTCGCGCAGCGTCGACGGCGCCAGGGTCGGGGTCCGCGCGGCGGCCATGACGATCGCCTGGGGGACGCCGCCGAGCTCGGCGCAGATCGCGGCCACGTCGCGCAGGGTGGGCTCGTCGAGGTCGATCGCCGCGCCGGCCCGGGCCGACGCCTCCAGGAACAGACGGACTGCTGGCTGCTCGGCATACTCCTCGGGGTCGTGGTCCGGCCCGGGCAGGGGGAGGGGCGGCACGCGTACGACCGTCTCGCCGGGCACCCGCAGCGGGGCGCTGGCGGTGGTGATGATCTGGGCCATCGGCTGGGTGTGGAGCACGTGGGTCAGCTCGGCGCGGGCCTCGGGCGCGCGGTCGGCGTCGTCGACGATCACGAGGTCGGAGGTGGCGACCGCGTCGAGCACCACCTGGGCGAGGGCCCCGGGTTGGGTGGTCCGGCGGGCATCGACGAACGGCACGGTCGACGGGTGACCGGCCACGACGGCGCGGGCCACGCTGGTGGTGCCCACCCCTGCCAGACCCGTCAGGGTCACCACGCGGGTCCCCTCCTGGGTCAGTCGACGTCGGCTCAGCTCGATGACGTCGTCCCGCGCGTGGAGCCTTCCTACCCACGGCACGGTCTGAGTATGGCAGCGGAACAGGTCAGGGTGGTGGGACCGCGTGGACACGCCGCGCGGAGGCGCCGCGCGGGCACAGCCTCACCGGCTGACCAGCGACTGCGGAGCGATCGTCACGGTGAAGGGGGAGCCGGCCGTGAACTCCTCAGTGCCCTCCACGTGGGCGGCCCGTGTGTAGCGGCCGTCCGCACCCAGCTCCCAGGCAGTGAGCGAGGGAGTGGCCGGGTCGACCACCCAGTAGGCGGGACATCCAGCCGACTCGAGGCGTGCACGTTTGAAGTTCAGGTCGAGCAGGCGCGTGCTCGGCGAGGCCACCTCGACGGCGAGCAGTGGCGGGCCGGGCAACCTCTTGGTGGTGATGTCGCTCAACCGGGCGACCAGCACGTCCGGCTGCAGTGACGTGTGCTCGTCCAGTCTCACTTCGAACGGGACTCGAGGTCGCGCACTCGCAGTGGCCGACCCCGTGGGAGTGTGGTCACGACTGCCATTCTGCTCCTTTCGGTCACCGGCTCACCGCGCGGATGTGCCTCGCGAGTGGGTAGTTCTCGGGGCTCAGCTGCAGGGCGAACAGCGGCCGGACGGGGCTGTCGCTGACCCAGTGCGCGATGTCGATCAGCCCGTAGAGGCGGCGTTCGGCGTGGAAGGTGTCGCGGGGCAGTACGTAGAGCCAGCCGGGGCGGGCCGCCGGCTGGGTCGGGTCGGTCATGACGATGTCGCGGCGGTACCAGCGTGTCCGAGACCACTGCGTCAGACCGATGGAGAAGTTGTCGACCGAGCTGGCGTGCTCGCGGTTGGCCAGGGCGAAGAAGGCCGCCCAGTGGGGGTCGGGCGAGGCGTAGACGGCCTGCTGTCGACCGAAGGCCCGGGCGTCGTCGGACTTGCGCTCGGTGCTCAGCTCCCGCAGGCCGCCCTCCCCGCTGCCGTGGAACGCGAACCGGTGCAGCCCGGCCAGGTAGTCCAGGTAGCCGAGCATGTCCTCCGGCGGGTCCTCTCCGCCGTCGAGGTGCCGCGCCAGGAGCTCCTCGAGCCGGTGCCGCGCAGCGCCGGAGGCTCGACTGCGCCGGTAGCGCTGCGGGCGAGACATGCGTCCATCCAAGGCGACCGCCGGGCCGAGGGCAAGGAGTATGTCCTGAGGCCGCCCCTGTGATCTGGTGCCGGCGTGGGTGAAGATGGGCGGATGGAGATGGAGATCGTCCATGCGCCGGAGCGCAACCGCTACGAGGCCGTCCGCGGAGGCGAGGTGCTCGGATTCGCCGAGTTTCACCGGACCGACGAGCTGGTCGTCTTCACGCACACCGAGATTGACCCCCAGTTCGAGGGAGAGGGCGTCGGAGGTGCGCTCGTCCGGGGCGCGCTCGACCACGTCCGTGAACTGGGGCTGAAGGCGCTCCCGGTGTGCCCGTTCGTCCAGGCGTGGCTGCACCGCCACCCCGACTACGCCGACCTCGACTACCGCCGCAAGGAGCCCGCGACCGAGGGCTGACTAGACCCCTCCCACCGAGCGCGCGGTGTTGCGGTCCGGGCTGGTCTGTCGCATGGCCAGTCCCTTGCTGTCGGCGTAGCGTGAGAAGAGGAACGCGTCCTCCAGTCACTGCGACGATGCGGCCCGGCGCCCCGTGACATCCCGGGGTCCTGTCACAGATCGGTCGGCTGACTCGTCCCAGTGCCCAGGAGACGTTCTCGACCGAGGAAGGTGATGGACCCATGCGTGTATTCGTGGCAGGTGGCAGCGGAGTGCTCGGACAGCGGCTGGTGCCGCAGCTGGTCGCCAGCGGTCACCAGGTGACCGCGTCGACGACCGGCCCGGCCAAGAAGGGTCTGCTGGAGGAACTCGGTGCCGAGCCCGTCGTGATGGACGGCCTGGACGCCCAGTCCGTCAAGCAGGCGGTGTCGTTGGCCGAGCCCGATGTGGTGGTCCACCAGATGACGGCCATCGCGCCCAAGCCGGACATGAAGCACCCCGACCGGTGGTTCGCCCAGACCAACCGTCTGCGCACCGAGGGAACGGACCACCTGCTCGCGGCGGCCCAGGACGCCGGCGTCGAGCACGTCGTCGCCCAGTCGTACGCGAGCTGGAACGGCATCCGCAGCGGCGGTTGGGTCAAGACCGAGGATGACCCGCTGGACCCCGGGCCGGCCAGCGCACCCATGGGAGCCGAGGCGATCCGGCACGTCGAGGAGTCGGTCGGCCGGATCGGTGGGGCGGTCCTGCGCTACGGCTGGCTGTACGGGCCGGGAGCCATGGAGGCCCTCGTCGAGCCGGTGCGCAAGGGGCAGTTCCCGCTCGTCGGCGGCGGCACCGGCCATACCTCGTTCGTTCACCTCGACGACGCGGCCAGCGCCACCATCCTGGCGATCGAGCAGCGGACCAGCGGCGTCCTCAACATCGTCGACGACGAGCCGGCGGCGGTCCGCGAGTGGTTGCCCTATCTGGCGCGGGCCGCCGGGGCGAGGCGGCCCATGCGGGTCCCGGCCTGGCTGGCACGGTTGCTGGCCGGGGAGTGGGCGGTGACGATGATGACCGAGGGCCGCGCGTTCTCCAACGCCAAGGCCAAGCGTGACCTCGGCTGGCAGCTGCGCTTCCCGTCGTGGCGGGAGGGCTTCACGGCGGAACTGTCGTAGCCGGCGGGCCGCCTACGTCTCGTCGCCGTCGTCCGCCTCCCAGGACAGCTCGGTGACCTC
>JAAYYA010000049.1 GCA_012515595.1 Actinomycetales bacterium | reverse complement strand
GTGACGTCCGAAGGCACCAACGTCGACGTGGAGTCCGTGACGTCGGCGGGCTCGGGCGAGGACTTGGACTTCGACGTCGACGCTCCCGGGGAGACCCGGCTCGACCCCGAGTCCTGAGTCGCGCGGCGTCGGAGCCCGTGGCCCGGAAGCGGATGTGCTCCGGCGAAGCGGAGGTCCTGAGGCGCGGTGTCCCGCTCAGGCGCCGGCGAGCGCCTTGACCACGCGCGACGGCGACGGCCGTCCGAGCTGGCCGGCCATCCACACGCTCGTCTCGACGAGCGCGTCCAGGTCGGCGCCGTGCTCGATGCCGAGCCCGTCCAGGGCCCAGACCAGGTCCTCGGTCGCCAGGTTGCCGGTGGCTGACTTGGCGTAGGGGCAGCCACCCAGCCCGCCGGTGCTGGCGTCCACGACGCTCACCCCGTGCGACAGCGCGGTCACCGTGTTGGCGAGCGCCTGGCCGTAGGTGTCGTGGAAGTGCACGCCGATCTGGTCCGCGCCGATCCCGGCGTCGTCCAGCGCCTCGAGCAGGCGACTGACGTGCCCGGCCGTGCCGACCCCGATGGTGTCCCCGACGGACAGCTGGTCACACCCCAGGTCCATCAGCCGCGAGCAGACGTCGACCACCTGGGTGACCGGCACCGGCCCCTCCCACGGGTCGCCGAAGCACATCGAGACGTAGCCGCGCACCCACGCCCCGGCGTCCAGCGCGCGCTTCACGACGGGCGCGAACATCTCCAGGGACTCGGCCACGGAGCGGTTCAGGTTCTTGCGGGCGAAGGTCTCGGTGGCGCTGCCGAAGACGGCGACCGCCTTGACGCCCTGCTCCAGGGCGCGGTCCAGCCCGCGCTCGTTGGGCACGAGGACCGGCCGCTGCTGCCCGGCGGCGATCGGCCCCAGCAGGTCCAGCAGCTCCTCGGCGTCGCCGAGCTGAGGCACCCACTTCTGCGAGACGAAGGAGGTCAGCTCGACGGTCTGCAGGCCGGCCGCGACGAGACGGCGCACGAACTCGGCCTTCACCTCCACGGGCACCACGGCCTGCTCGTTCTGCAGTCCGTCGCGGGGGCCGACCTCGTAGATGGTGACGTGCTCGGGGAAACCCGCGGCCGGCTCGGTCATCGGCAGTGTCCTGCTGGTCATGACGCCATCCTCTCAGGCCCGGGCGTCCGCCTCCTCCAGGCAGCGCAGCAGCCCGGCCAGCGGCGCCGGCACCCGATCCGGGGCGAGCGCCCCGGCCATCGCGCCCGCGAGCAGGATCTTGCGGCCCGAGGCGATCCCGCTGAACCGGTGGAGCCGCTCGGTGAGCGGCCGCCCCGCCCAGGCCCGCTGGCGGCTGAACGCCTCGAAGCGCGCAGCCAGCCCCTGCTCGGCGAGCAGCTCGAGGCAGCGCGCGGGACCCAGCGCCCGGATCAGCTCGTCCTCCAGGTCCCGGTGGCAGACGTAGAACCCCTCTGTCGGCAGGTCCTCCACCTCGCGCACCGCACGCCCCACCCGCTGCAGCGCCCGCAGCACGACCCGGGCCTCCCCCGCGTCGCACAGCCCCACGACCCGCGGGGCCGGGTGCATCCTCGTCGCCTGGTGCAGGTGGGCCCCGACGTTGGTCACCCCACCGAGGTCGACCAGGGAGTATGTCGTCCGCGAGCCTCCCGTGCTGCCGCCGCCCAGGAGGGTGGTCACCGCAGCGACGTCACTCGGGCCCTCGAGGAGGACGAGGGTCGACGGTGGCGCGGGGACGGGACACATGCCCTCAGTCTGGGTGGTGGACCGTCGGCAGGCCACCGACTTTCGACACGGTGCCAGACCGGCCGACGCAGCCCTCGGGTGCGGGGCCGGCGTCGCGGACCGCGCCGTCACGACGCAGGACGAGGTAGCCGTTGGCCTCGGTGGGCGTGCCGTAGTCCGCCACGAACCGGGCGAGGAGCGGGCCGTGCCGCACCACCTCGTCCCACCCTCCGGCGGCGTCCACACTGCCCCCGTGGATGATCACGACATCGGGCCAGCGGTCGCGCTCGGTCATCCACCGCACCCCCCACTCGTGGGCGTCCCCGAAGTCGGCCAGCCACAGGTTGTGGCTGTCCATCCGCGCCGTGGAGTAGGCGTAGCCCGACGCGCGGGACCAGAAGAAGACACTGTCATCCTCGTCGACCCAGTCGTGGACGGTCCGGCGCAGGTCGCAGTCGTCACGCAGGTTGGCCTCGCTCGTCAGCAGTCCCGCGAGCGGACCCGCCGCGACCCGGCCCGCCAGGCGCCACGGCTGCTCGTCCCGGTAGGTCCGCAGCGTGTGCACCGAGACGAGCGAGACGACCACGACCACGGCTGTCACCAGCGCCACGGCCTCGGACGTGTGCCTGGCCAGCAGCACGAGGATGACGAGCACGACCGCGCCGACGAACGGCTGGACGGGCGCCGCCGCCACCCCCCACTTGGCACTGGCCGAGGAGGTCAGCGAGAGCGACACCACGCCGACCAGGGCGGGGGGCGCGGTGAGCAGCAGCATCCGGCGCAGTCGTTCGTCCCCTCCGCCCCGGAGCACGAGGACAGCAGGGAGCAGCAGCAGCGCGGTGAGCACCAGGAAGGCGGAGGCGACCGGACCGAGCAGCAGCTCGTCCGGCCCCGCGCGCTGCGCCCCGACCACGACCGCGACGGCCAGCGCCACCAGGGCTCCGGCGGCGAGCAGCGCACGCCACGGGCGGGGCACCCGCGGGGCGGCAGCCAGGCCGGCGAGCACCAGCGCGGGCAGGTTGCGCCAGGCCAGGAGACCCTCCGCGTGCATCCCGGCGGACACCGCCAGGCGCCCCCCAGGGACTTGGCCGGTCGGCCTGGTACTCCCCCGTGTAGCGCACCGTGTCGACAAGGGCCCCGACACCGGGCCCCGTCACCACCCACGCCACGACCAGCGCAGACACCCCCAGTCCCACGGTCAGCACGCCTCGGCGCACGCCGCCGCGCGGCGCCAGGGCGAGCAGCACGACGGTGAGCGCCGCGGCCGGCGGAAGCGTCGCCGGGTGGCTGAGGACCGTCCCGGCCAGGGCCACCCCCGTGACCGCCGCCCACCGCCCGCTGCCCGTCTGGAGGGCGGCGAACGCCGTGCAGCCGGCGACCGCCAGGCCGAGCACCGGCATCGTGTTGTAGCTGACGACCATCAGGCTGTAGGGGGTGGGCAGCACCATGACGGTCACGGCGACGAACGCCGGGACGGCAGCGAAGCCCGTGCGCAGCGCGCGGTAGGCGAGGATCCCGGCCAGGGCGGCGAGGACCACGTAGAACAGGCGCGACGCCAGGACGATGCCGTCGACCCCGACCAGGTGGAGCCAGAGCCAGGTGAAGGGCACGGCGGCCACGGAGCCCAGCGACTGCAGGTTCAGCTCGTCGGCGAGGGGCTGGTCGCCCTGGGCCATCCGCATGGCCAGAGCCACCACGTGCGTGCCGTCGCCGAAGTCGACGCCGATCGTCGCGCGCCACGCCGCGAAGGCCACGAGCGCGGCGAACGCGGCCAGGACCAGCCGCTCGGAACGCACCGGTCCATCCTGCCAGCCGGGCGTGGGGAATGCGGGTGGTGCGGCATACGGTTGGCCTCAACGATGAACGGCCCACTGATCGTCCAGTCCGACAAGACCCTGCTCCTCGAGGTCGACCACCCCGACGCCGCGGAGGCGCGGCGCGCCGTCGCGCCCTTCGCCGAGCTCGAGCGCGCCCCCGAGCACGTCCACACCTACCGCGTGACACCGCTCGGCCTGTGGAACGCCCGGGCCGCCGGCCACGACGCCGAGCAGGTGGTCGACGCGCTGGTGACGCACAGCCGCTACCCGGTGCCGAACTCGCTGCTGCTGGACATCGCCGAGACGATGGACCGCTACGGCCGCCTCACCCTGGAGAAGGACGAGTCGACCGAGCCGGCCCGCCTCCTGCTGCGCACGACCGACCGCGCGGTCCTCGAGGAGATCCTGCGGCACAAGAGGATCAAGCCGCTGACCGGCGAGCGCCTCGACCCGGACACCGTGGTCGTGCACTCCTCCGAGCGGGGCCACCTCAAGCAGGAGCTGATCAAGGTCGGCTGGCCCGCCGAGGACCTCGCGGGCTACGTCGACGGCGAGAAGCACCCGATCGACCTGCACCAGGACGACTGGTCGCTGCGGCCCTACCAGCAGCAGGCCGTCGACGGGTTCTGGGACGGCGGCTCCGGCGTGGTGGTCCTGCCCTGCGGCGCCGGCAAGACCCTCGTGGGCGCCGGGGCGATGGCCCGGTCCGGGACCACGACCCTGATCCTGGTGACCAACACCGTCTCCGCGCGGCAGTGGCGCGGCGAGCTGCTGGCCCGCACCAGCCTGACCGAGGACGAGATCGGCGAGTACAGCGGCTCCCGCAAGGAGATCCGCCCGGTCACCATCGCCACCTACCAGGTGCTGACGACCCGGCGCGGCGGCGTCTACAAGCACCTGGACCTGCTGGACGCGCGCGACTGGGGCCTCATCGTCTACGACGAGGTGCACCTGCTGCCGGCCCCTGTCTTCCGGATGACCGCCGACCTGCAGGCTCGGCGCCGCCTCGGGCTGACCGCGACCCTCGTCCGGGAGGACGGCCGGGAGTCCGAGGTGTTCACCCTCATCGGCCCCAAGCGCTACGACGCCCCGTGGAAGGACATCGAGGCCCAGGGCTACATCGCGCCCGCCGACTGCGTCGAGGTCCGGGTCACCCTGTCGGACTCCATGCGGATGGCGTATGCCGTGGCGGAGCCGGACGAGCGCTACCGCTTCGCTTCGTGCGCCCCGGCCAAGGACCAGGTGGTCGACCAGCTGGTCGAGCGGCACCGGGGCCAGCAGACCCTGGTGATCGGCCAGTACCTCGACCAGCTGGCGCAGCTGTCCGAGCGCCTCGACGCCCCGCTGATCACCGGGGAGACCACCGTCGCCGAGCGGCAGAAGCTCTTCGCCGCCTTCCGCGAGGGGCGGATCCCGCTGCTTGTGGTGAGCAAGGTGGCCAACTTCTCGATCGACCTGCCGGAGGCCTCGGTCGCCATCCAGGTCTCCGGCACGTTCGGCTCCCGCCAGGAGGAGGCCCAGCGTCTCGGCCGGGTGCTGCGCCCCAAGGGCGACGGCCGCACGGCGCACTTCTACACGATCGTGGCCCGGGACACCGTCGACGCCGAGTTCGCCGCCCATCGGCAGCGGTTCCTGGCCGAGCAGGGCTATGCCTACCGCATCGTGGACGCGGAGGACCTGGGTACGCTCGACCCCGTCTGAGCCAAGGTCCGGCGCCCGGAGGCGCCCCGTGAGTAGCATGGTCGCGGCCGGCGGAAGAAAGGCAGGATCCTGCGATGACCGCCACCCTGATCATCCTCGCCGCTGCCATCGTCGCCTTCGTCTCCAACCGCATCCCGCTGGGCATCGTGGCGATCGGCGTGGCCGTCAGCCTGTGGGCCACGGGCGTCCTGGACCTCCAGCAGGCGATGGCCGGCTTCGGTGACCCGACCGTCATCTTCATCGCCGCCCTCTTCGTGGTGAGCGAGGCGCTGGAGGCCACCGGGGTCACGGCGTGGGCGGGCAGCCAGGTGATCCAGCGCGCCGGGACCTCCCGCGTGGTCGTGCTGGTGGTCGTGTCTCTCCTCGTGGCTGTCGTCACCGCCTTCATCAGCGTCAAC
The DNA here is from genome assembly GCA_012515595.1 of Actinomycetales bacterium. Lineage (GTDB taxonomy): Bacteria > Actinomycetota > Actinomycetes > Actinomycetales > Dermatophilaceae > Ornithinicoccus. The sequence goes on along the minus strand of JAAYYA010000049.1, from coordinate 22,197 downwards.
GGCGCCGTGGCGGCCCTGATCCCGATGGTGGTCGTGGTCGCCTCACGCGCCCGCATCCCCGCGTCGCACATGCTGATGCCGCTGGCCTTCGCCGCGCACGCCGGGTCGCTCCTGGCCCTGACCGGCACCCCGGTCAACATCATCGTCAGCAACGCGGCACAGGAGGTGGGCGGCCGGGCCTTCGGCTTCTTCGAGTTCGGCCTGGCCGGGCTACCCCTGCTGGTCGGCACGATCCTGGTCGTCGTCCTCTTCGGCAGGGCGCTCCTGCCCGAGCGCGCGCCCACCGAGCTGCCGCAGGACCTGAGCGCGCTGACGCGGACGCTGCGGGATTACTACGACCTGCCCGGCATCGGGCGGCTGACCAACGCGACATATGGCGTCACCGAGGTGATCGTGGCACCCCGCTCCGGGCTGGTCGGCCTGCACGTCTTCCCCGGGATGGCCACCCCCAGCGGCGACCTGGTCATCGTCGCCGCACAGCGCGGCGGGGAGGACATCACCGGCCCGAAGTCGACGCTGCGCTCGGGCGACACGCTCCTGGTGAGCGGCACCTGGGAAGACCTGGAACGGCATACGGCAGATGCGGATGTGCTGGTGGTGAACCCGCCCGCGGAGCTGCGGCGCGGTGTGCCGCTCGGACGCGGCGCCAAGCGCACGATCACGGTGCTCCTGCTCATGGTGGTGCTCCTGGCCACCGGGCTGGTGCCCGCGGCGATCGCCGGGCTGCTGGCCGCGTGCGCGCTCGTCCTCTCGGGGGTGCTCACCCCCACCCAGGCCTACAAGAACATCGGCTGGACCACCGTGGTCCTGGTCGCGGGCATGATCCCGCTGTCGACCGCGTTCATCACCACCGGCACGGCCGACCGGATCGCGGAGGAGGTGCTGGCCATCATCGGTGACGGTTCCCCGCACGTCGCGCTGCTGACGCTCTGCGTGCTGACCATGGTGCTCGGCCAGCTGATCTCCAACACCGCCACCGTGCTGATCCTGGTGCCCGTCGCCGCCGCCCTGGCCAGCGACCTGTCGGTCTCGCCACTGCCCTTCATGATGGCCCTCACCGTGGCCGGCGCGGCCGCCTTCCTGACCCCCGTGGCCACCCCGGCCAACACCAACCGCTCGGTCGACGAGGGGCAGGTCTCCCGGGTCTACCCCTCCCTGGAGCGGGCGCGCCGCGAGCACTTCGGGCTAGGCCTGGTCGGGGTGAGCGGGTCGGTCCAGGAGGTGGGCGACTCGCGCGTGGAGTTCACGATCATGAGCGTGGCCAAGCCGTTCGCCTTCGCCCTGGCGGCCCAGCAGGTCGGCATCGACGCCGTGGTGCGGCAGGTCGGGGTGGACGCCACCGGTCTGCCGTTCAACTCGGCGTATGCCGTGGAGCGCACCAGCGACGGCCGCACCAACCCGATGGTCAACGCGGGCGCCATCGCCACCACCAGCCTGTTCACCGGGGCCACCCCCGAGGACCGGTGGGAGGTGCTGGCCGAGGGGCTCTCCCGGTTCGCCGGGCACGAGCTGGAGGTGGACGAGGAGGTGCTGGCCTGCGCCCGGGAGACCAACTTCCGCAACCGCGCGCTGGCCATGCTGCTGCGCGAGCTGCGGGCCATCGACGTCGACCCCCTGGAGACCGTCGACCTCTACACGCGGCAGAGCTGCCTGCGGGTCACCGCCGTGGACCTGGCGGTCATGGGAGCGACCCTGGCCGACGGCGGGGTCAACCCGATCACCGGGGTCCGGGTCGTCGACGCCGAGGTGGCCCGGGCGACCCTGGTCGTGATGACGGTCGCCGGACTCTACGAGACCTCCGGTGACTGGCTGCTGCGAGTCGGCATCCCGGGCAAGAGCGGGATCGGCGGAGGGATCGTGGCCGTCTCCCCCGGCAAGGGCGCCCTCGGCTCGTTCTCGCCACCCTTGGACCGCGAGGGCAACAGCGTGCGCGGCCAGCTGGCCGCACGCGCCCTGTCCCGCGAACTGGGCCTGGACATCCTCGCCTCGGAACCGGTCGTGCCGGTGCGGTCCTAGCCGGCGCACTCCCACCTCGCCCGACGACAACCCGGCCCAGCACATTCTCAGGAAGTTCTCAGCGGACGGCCACACACTGGTGCACATGGCACCAGAGGCAACCCTGCTCGTCGTCGAGGACGAGACGAACATCCGCGAGCTGCTCACCACGAGCCTGAAGTTCGCTGGCTTCGCGGTGCACGCCGCCCCGGACGGCAACACCGCCATGCGCCTGGCCGAGGAGCACGACATCGACCTGGCCGTCATGGACGTGATGCTGCCGGACATGGACGGCTTCACGGTCACCCGGCGACTACGCGACCAGGGGCGTGACCTGCCCGTACTCTTCCTCACCGCGCGGGACAGCCTGGACGACAAGCTCAAGGGCCTCACCGTCGGCGGAGACGACTACGTCACCAAGCCGTTCAGCCTCGAGGAGGTCGTGGCCCGGATCCGTGCCGTGCTGCGGCGCACCCAGAACGCCGAGCCGGAGGACGAGGACACCGTGCTGCGGGTCGCCGACCTCGAGCTCGACGAGGACCGTCACGAGGTGGCCCGCGCCGGTCGGGTCATCGACGTTTCCCCCACCGAGTTCAAGCTCCTGCGCTACCTGATGCTCAACGCCAACCGGGTGCTGTCCAAGGCGCAGATCCTGGACCACGTGTGGGACTACGACTTCCGTGGGGAGATGGGGATCGTGGAGTCCTACATCTCCTACCTGCGCCGCAAGATCGACACGGAGGGCGAGCCGCTCATCCACACCAAGCGCGGTGTGGGCTACGTGCTGCGCGAGCCGCGCGACCCCGAGGGCCGCTGAGCGTCGTGGGGTGGGTCGGCTCCCCCCGCAAGGCCGCGGTCTCGCGGCTGCACGACCTGTCGCTGACGGCACGTCTGGTGACCGTCGTCGTGATGCTGGTGCTGGCGGCCTACGTCGTCACCACTGTCCTGACCGCCGCCCTGCTCCGCGACTACCTGACCGACCGCACGGACAAGGAGCTGGCGCAGTACATCGAGCCCGTGGCCCAAAGCGCCTGGTCCCAGCTCCTGGGCCAGCAGGAGCGCGGCGTGGACCCGCCCAGTTCCTACTACCTACTGATCAGCGGTCCGTTGCAGGGCCAGGTCTACGTAAAGAAGTCGGTGAGCGCTGCGGAAGGTGGCCAGGAGCCGGACATCGCATGGAGCTCCGTCGACGACCCCAGGGTGGGCGCCGAGGCGTTCACCGTGGGCTCCACGGACGGGGCGTCCGAGTGGCGGGTCCTCCTCGCGGGCTACCAGAACGTGACCGGTGAGCGGGGCACCGTCGCGGTGGCGATGCCGCTCTGGCCGGTCACCAACACGCTCAACCGACTCCTGATCCTCACCGCCGTGGTGGGTCTGGCGACCCTGCTGGCTGTCGCCCTGATCAGCTGGTTCGCCGTCCGCCGCGCCTTCCGACCGCTGACCCGCATCGAGGACACGGCCGCGGCGATCGCGGCCGGGGACCTGACCCGGCGCATCCCTGAGCGCAACGCGAACGACGAGGTGGCCTCGCTCTCGCAGTCCCTCAACGCCATGCTCGCCCAGATCGAGCAGTCCTTCGCGGTGCGCGAGGCCTCCGAGGCCCGGATGCGCCAGTTCGTGGCCGACGCCTCCCACGAGCTGCGCACCCCGCTGGCCACCGTCAAGGGCTATGCCGAGCTCTACCGCGTCGGCGGCGTCACCGAGCCGGAGGACGTCGCAGGCGCCATGCGCCGGATCGAGGACGAGTCCTCCCGCATGGCGCGCCTTGTCGAGGACCTGCTGCTGCTCACCCGTCTGGACACGACACCGCACCGCCCGCACGACGACGTCGACCTCGTGGTCGTGGCCAACGACGTGGTCCAGGACGCCCGGGTGCGTGCACCCGGGCGCATCATCTCGTTGCGTCGCTACGGCGACCCCAACGGCCCGGTCGTGGTGCCGGGGGACGACTTCGCGCTGCGCCAGGTGCTGACCAACCTGGTCGCCAACGCCGTGACCCACACCCCGGATGACACCACCGTCGAGGTGCTGGTCGGGCAGACTGCGGCAGCCGCCGTGGTCGAGGTGCAGGACCACGGACCCGGCATCCCGCCAGAGGCCGCCACCCGGGTCTTCGAGCGGTTCTACCGCGCCGACCCCTCCCGCTCCCGCGGGGCCGGCAGACCAGGTGGCACCGGCCTCGGCCTGTCCATCGTCGCCTCGATCGTCGGACGACACGGCGGCACCGTCCGGCATCGTCAGACGCCCGGAGGCGGGGCCACGTTCCGCGTCGAGCTGCCCCGGACTGCTCCCTTCACCGCACCTGCACGAGGTTCGGTCTCGGCCCACGGCTGACGCACCCCCAGACCCGACCGGACGCACGGTGTTGCGCCCCCCCAGACACCACCCCACGCGCCCGGTGGGCCTCAGGATCACCACCCCACGCGCTCGGTGGGGCTCAGGAACGCAACGCGACGCGCTCGGTGGGGTGCAAGGTGGCGTGTCAGTCGGGGGGCGCCAGAGCAGCCAGGCGACCGCGGAGGTGCTGCAGCTCGACCTCGTTGCGGCACAGGGTGATCGCCTCCTCGTAGGCGACCCGCGCCTCGGCCGGACGAGCTGCCCTGACCAGGAGCTCGGCTCGCACCGACGCAGGGCGGTGGCTGCCGGGCAGCACGACCTCCTCGAGCGCGGCCAGGCCGGCCAGCGGACCCTCCGCCTCGGCGAGCGCGACGGCGCGCGCCAGGCGAGCCGCCGGGGAGGGCATGATCTCCAGCAGGGCGTCGTAGTGCGTGACGATCCGGTCCCAGCGGGTGTCGCCCGCGGTCGCGGCGGTGGCGTGCTCGGCCGCGATCCTGGCCTGCACGACGTAGGCGGCGGCCTGCCGGGGCAGCACCCGTGCCGGACCGAGGGCACGGAGCAGCGCCAGGGCCTCGTCGATCTCGTCGGGGTGCCACCGGCCACGGTCCTGGTCCGCGAGCAGCACGAGGTCGCCGTCGGGGCCGACGCGGGCGTCCCGCCGGGAGTGCTGGAGCAGCATGAGCGCGAGCAGTGCCAGGAGCACCGGCTCGGTGGGCCGCAGCGCACGCACGACCCGCACCAGGCGCAGCGCCTCCCCCGCCAGCCCGGCACGCAGCAGGTCCGGCCCGCTGCCCGGGGCGTAGCCCGCGGTGAACGCCAGGTAGGCGGTCTGCGCGACGGTGTCCAGCCGGTCGGGCAGCACATCGGCCCCGGGCACGGCGAACGGGATGCCGGCCGCGACGATCTTCTTCTTGGCCCGGGTGATCCGGGCCGCCATGGTCGGCTCGGGGACCAGGAAGAGTCGCGCCACGTCATACGTGCTGACCCCCAGCACCAGCCGCAGGGCGAGGGCGCTGGCCGCCTCCGGCGCCAGGGCCGGGTGGGTGCACATCAGGACCAGTCGCAGGACGTCGTCCTCGACCAGGTCGCCGGTGTCGGCCATCGCACCCCTCCTCTCCCGTCCGCGTTCGGCCTCGGTGACCAGCAGCGGGGCGCGCCGCTGCCGCATCGCCTCGGCCCTCAACCGGTCCAGGACCCGGCGGCTGGCGGCGGTGTTGAGCCAGGCCGCCGGGTTGTCGGGCACCCCGTCGGCGGGCCAGGCGCGGGCCGCGGCCTCGACGGCGTCACCGAGGGCGTCCTCGACCAGGTCGAGCCGTCGGTAGCGCGCGAGGAGCAGGGCGACCAGTCGGCCCCACTCCTCGCGCACCACCCGCTCGAGCGCCTCCGCGATCATGGCGTTGCGCTCACTCGTGCCCTCACCCGTGCTGCCTCAGGTGATCGTGACGATCGGGCGGATCTCGAGGGAGTAGGAGGGCGGCAGCAGCCGCACGGCCGCGATGGCGGTGTCCAGGTCGGGCAGCTCCACCTCGTAGTAGCCGCCGATCATCTCGGCCGTCTCGGCGAACGGACCGTCGGTGACCACCACCTCACCGTCAACGTGTCGCACCGTGGTCGCCGTGTCTGTGTCGTCGAGCGCGGCGCTGGCCACCTCCTGCCCGTGCTCGGCGACGAAGGCGGAGAAGGCACCGTGCTGGGCGAAGAAGGCGGCCCGCACCTCCTCGGGGGCAGCGCTCCAGTCCCAGGGCTCGTAGGCGATCAGGATCAGGTAGCGCTTCATCTCACATGCCCTCGACGACCGGGTTGATCTGCATGTCATAGGCGGGGAGCTCAGCCAGCAGCTCCACGAGCACGTCGCGATCCGGGACCTCGACGAGATAGAACCCACCCAGGCCCTCCACAGCCTCCGCGAACGGTCCGTCGGTCACTGTGAGTCGGCCGCCGCGGGTGCGCACGGTCGCAGCGGCATCCCCGTCGTGGAGTGCCTCGCCGGCCAGGATGCTGACACCCTCGCGTGCCTGGCACGCCGCGTCGAACGCCTCGAACTTCTCCATGACGGCGCCCTGCTCGTGCTCGGTCAGCTGGTCCCACGGCTTCTCCTCGCCATCGGCCATCAACAACACGACGTACTTCATGACTCCGGCACCTCTCCGATGGGGCTGAGCTGCAGATCGTAGGGCGGGAGGTGTTCGGTCAGCTCCAGCAGTGTCTCCAGGTCCGGGGTCTCCACGACGTAGAAGCCACCCAGCTGCTCGACAGCCTCGGCATACGGCCCCTCGGTCACGGTCCGCTGACCGCCTCGGGTCCGCACCACGGTGGGCGCGCCGTCCAACGCCTCACCCGTCAGGATCGACACTCCCTCGCGGGCGGCGCAGGCAGCGCCGAAGTCGTCGTGGCGCTGCATGGCCGCGGCCTGCTGCTCCGGCGTCTGCTGGTCCCACGCGGGCATCTCGCCCTCGGACATCAGCAGGACCACGAACTTCATGACGCCCGCTCCCCGGTCGAGACGGCCCGTTCCTCCGGTGACACCGTGCGCCGGATCTCCACGGCGTCCCCCAGTGCGGCGATGATCTTGCAGCACTCGGTGAGGTCGTCCGGGTCCTCGGTCTCGACCAGGTAGAAGCCGCCCACCTGCTCCGCGGTCTCCGCGAAGGGACCGTCCGTGACCCGCTGGCCACCGGGCTGGACCGTGCGGGCCTCCGCCGGCGCGTGCAGCTCGGCACCACCGGTGATCCGGTGACCCCGCCTGGCCAGCTCCCCGCTGAAGCGGGTGTGCTCAGACTCGCTGTGGGCGCGCTCCTGCGGGCTCATCGCGGACCACATCTCGGCGTCGCCCACCATCACCACCATGTATTCCGTCATGTGTCAGATCCTCTCTGCTCGGGGCCGACGTCGCTCGTCGGCCCGGGCCGCGGTCGCGACCTCACCACCATGACGGTCGAACCCTGCCGACATCGACAACCCGGTCGCCGGGCATTTTCGGGCCCTCTCACAGGAAACAACCAGCACCGTCCCAGTGTGCTGGAAGGTCACCGGTGTTCCCTGGACAGGTACATCAGCCCACCCCGAAGGAGAAGGACGATGAGCAGGACGAACCTGACCATGTGGACACAGGTCACCGCGGTGGGTCTCCTGTCGGCGATCCTGGCCTCCGGCGGGACGTATGCCGTGGTGCAGGCGAGCCAGGACGAGCAGCCGGTCGTCCTGGACGCGGCCCCGGCGACGACCGCGAGCGCCAGCACGGCGGCATACTCCCCCTCGACCGACTGGGGCGGCGTGGCCGCCAACGTCTCGCCCAGCGTGGTCGCCATCAGTGTCGAGTCGAACGCCGGCAGCGGCGCGGGCTCCGGGGTGGTGTGGGACCAGGAGGGGCACATCGTCACCAACGCCCACGTGGTCGCCGGGGCCCAGCAGGTGCAGGTGACGCTGGCCGACGGCCGGACCTACGCGGCCGAGATCGCCGGGACGGACACCTCGACCGACCTGGCGGTGCTCACCCTCACCTCCCCGCCCGACGACCTGCACCCGATCACGGTGGGTGACGACGAGACGCTCGCCGTGGGCGACCCGGTCATGGCGATCGGCAACCCGCTGGGCCTGAGCGGCACGGTCACCACCGGCATCATCAGTGCGCTGGACCGGCCCGTGACGACCGAGCAGGCCGGTGGGGAGAGCACGCAGCCCGGCGCCATGCGCCAGGCGGAGCCGGTCGTCACCAACGCCATCCAGACCAGCGCCGCGATCAACCCGGGCAACTCCGGTGGTGCCCTGGTCGACAGCAACGGTGCCCTGATCGGCATCAACTCCTCGATCGCGAGTCTGTCCAGCTCCCTCGGCGGCCAGGCCGGCAACATCGGCATCGGTTTCGCGATCCCCGTCAACGAGGTCTCCTCGATCGCCGGCCAGCTGATCGAGGACGGCACGGCCGAGCACGCCTTCCTGGGGGTCGGGCTGAGCGACGCGACGACTGAGCTCGACGGCGCCACCCTCTATGCCGCGGGCGTCACCCAGGTCGAGCCGGGGTCACCGGCCGACGGTGCCGGCCTGCGCCAGGGGGACGTGATCACCCAGATCGACGGCGAACGGGTTAACGGCTCCCTCGCGCTCGTCGCCCAGGTGCGGCAGCGCACGGCGGGCCAGGAGGTCGAGCTGAGCTTCGTCCGCGACGGCGAGGTGCAACAGGTCAGCGTCACCCTGGACGTGCGCGCCGACTCCTAAAACCCCTGTTCTGGCCACCTCGGATCGGCTAGGGTCGCTTTCTCCCCGTCCCCTCTCCGATCCGAGGTGGCCCACCCATGTCCCCGCACGCCCACCCCCCTGATCCCGGCGGCCCAGCAGCCGACCCGACAACCGAGTCCGCACCGGACCCCGAGCTCGCCCGCGAGCAGGAGCACCTCCGCAGCGCCCGGGCCGAGATGGCCCGGATGCGCGCGCACACGCTGGGTCTCCAGGCCCAGGCCGGCGACAAGATCGCCGGTGAGCAGCTCGCCTACACGCTCTGGCAGCGGGCCCAGTCCCTGCGCGACGACCCGTCCACCACCCTGTTCTTCGGCCGGATCGACACCCAGGCCGGCCCCGACCACCCCAGCGAGCGCCACTACATCGGGCGCCGGCACATCTCGGACAGCGACGGCGAGCCCGTCGTCGTGGACTGGCGGGCCGGGGTCTCCACCCCGTTCTACCGCGCCTCCCCCCGGGAGCCGATGGGGGTGACCCTGCGCCGCCGGTTCGGGGTGGACCGCGGCCAGCTCACGGCATACGAGGACGAGCACCTCACCGCACCACAGGGCGACCTGGCCGGTGCCGGGCACCGCTCGAGCCGCATCCTCGCGCACGAGATCGAGCGCCCGCGCTCGGGTCCGATGCGCGACATCGTGGCCACGATCCAGCCCGAGCAGGACGAGATCGTCCGCGCCGACGTGACGACCACCATCTGCGTGCAGGGAGCGCCGGGCACCGGCAAGACCGCGGTCGGGCTGCACCGCGCGGCCTGGCTCCTCTACTCCTTCCGCGACCGCCTGTCCCGCTCCGGAGTCCTGGTCATCGGGCCGAACCAGGCGTTCCTGGAGCACGTCGGCGCGGTGCTGCCGACCCTCGGGGAGATCGAGGTGGGTCACACGACCGTCGAGGAGCTCACCGGGGCGAGCCGAGGTGCCGACACCGCGGAGGTCGCCACCCTCAAGGGCGACGCCCGGCTGGCTCGGGTGCTGCACCGCGCCGTCTGGTCCCGGGTCGGCCGCGCGGGCGAGGCCCTGGTGGTGCCGCGGGGGGCGCGCCGCTGGCGCGTGCCGGAGTATGACGTGCAGGAGATCGTGGACGAGCTCGCCTCGCGAGGGGTTCCCTACCAGTCGGCGCGGGCGATGCTCCCGCAGCGGCTGGCCCACGCGGTGCTGGTCCGGATGGAACGCAGCGGGGACAACCCCGACGACCGGGTCCAGGATGCGGTCGCGCGCAGCAAGCCGGTCAAGGACTACGCGGCCGGCCTGTGGCCCGCGCTCGACCCGGCCGCGGTGCTCTACGGCCTGTTCTCCGACCCCGGGGCCCTGGCCACCGCCGCGGACGGCATCCTGTCTCCGGACGAGCAGCGGATGCTGGTGTGGGACAAGCCGCCCCGGAGCAAGGGCGCAGCGCGCTGGAGCCCGGCCGACACGGTCCTGCTCGACGAGATCGCCGACCTCCTGGAGCGCACCCCGAGCCTCGGGCACATCATCCTGGACGAGGCCCAGGACCTGTCCCCCATGCAGCTGCGCGCCGTGGGGCGGCGTGCCTCCACCGGGTCGCTGACGGTGCTCGGGGACCTCGCCCAGGGCACGACACCGTGGGCCACCCGATCCTGGGACGAGTCGCTGGAGCACCTGGGCAAGCGCGGGGCACACCTGGAGGAGCTGACCCGCGGCTTCCGGGTGCCCGCCGCGGTCCTGGAGTATGCCGCGCGCCTCCTGCCCCGGATCGCCCCCGAGCTGGCGCTGCCCGAGTCGGTGCGCTCCAACCCGGGGCGCCTGGACGTGGTCGCGGCGGGCGGCCGGCTGCTCCCCGCCGTGGTCTCGGCGGTCGGCAGCGCGCTGGAGGGGGCACCGGGCACGGTGGGGGTGATCGTGGCCGACGACAGGGCGCGGGCCACCGCTCGGGCCCTGGACGACGCCGGCCTGGAGCACGTTCGGCTGCGTGGCGCGTCGTCCGGCCCGGCGGAGCCGGACCGGCCCGGGCCGCGCGTGGAGCTGGTGCCCGCCACCCTGGCCAAGGGCCTGGAGTTCGACCAGGTGGTGGTGGTTGAACCGGCGGCCATCGCGGCGGCCGAGCCCGACGAGCGGACCGGGCTGCGCCGCCTGTACGTCGTGCTGACCCGCGCGGTCTCCGGCCTGACGGTGGTGCACGACCGGCCGCTGCCTCCCGAGCTGGTCACCGTCCCGGCCTGAGCCTGGCGCGAGGCGCCCGGGTCGCCGGTGAGCCGTGGCACGGGCGAGGGGCCCGCCGCTGCCGCGACGGGCCCCTCGGTGCGGGGTTGTGGGACCTACAACCCTGCAGCGACCGGCTCGGTGGGTGGGGAGATGATCACCTCGTCCGTGCCCTGGTCGTCTGTGTAGCTGACCTGCACGCGGATCGGCTTGCCGAGATCGGCAGCCTGCACCGTGTAGCCCAGCAGGAAGGTCTCGGGCGTGACCCGGACTGCGACGGTGAGCCAGGAGTCGTCCGCCTCCTGCGTCTGCCACTCGTAGGTCATGCCGCCTTCCACGGACTCCTCGAGCCCGTCGTCGTCGTAGAAGCCGCTGGGCACCAGCGCCGACCCGACCACCGGGTTGAGGTTGTTGATCGTCAGACCGTATGGGACGTCGTTGACGTTCACGACCGCCAGGTTGTCCGGCCCGCCGACCACCTCAGAGGCGATCTGCCGCAGGACACCGTCGTCGTCGTGGAAGGTGACCACGACCCGGAGGATCGCTCCGGCCTCGCCGTCGCCCGGGACGAACGTGTCCACCTGGCCGTTCGGCTCGTCCGGGAGGGAGTCACCCGATGACGCCGGGTCCCACGCCTCGCCGGTCTCACCGGCCTGCCAGTTGAACCGGATGGACGTCGGGTTCGTCACCGTGACCACGTCGTTCTCGTCGAGGAAGTGCACCTCGGCGATGATCGGCTGGTTCTCCGTCGGCGGGTTGATCTGACCGCCGAAGGTGACGTAGCCGAGCGACGGGCAGGCCTGCAGGTTCTCCGTGTCCGGGCTGAGCACGAAGCAGCCTCCGTCGCCGAACTGGACCTCCTCGATGTTGCGCAGGATGTCCTGGCCCTCGCTCTCCTCGAACTCCGGACCGCCCACGTGCACCACTTCGTAGTAGTTGTCGTGGAGGTAGGAGATCTCGTAGTTGGGCTCACCGAGGTCGTTCAGGAACGGGTCCTGGTAGACGGCGGTGTCGGTGTCGTCGCCGGCATCGGGAGCCACCACGATCTCGCGGTGGAACGTGATGTCACCGGGGTTGATGCTCCCGTTGAACACACGGCTCTTCAGCTGGGCCGCGCTGTCGAAGCGCTCAGTGCCGTACCCGAGCTGGACCCGGAGTGCGGCATCACCGTCGATGAAGTCGTCGCCGAAGCGGCCCTCCATGACGTCGTTGCCACTGCCACCCAGGAGCAGGGTGCTCACACCGTCGTTGTCCTGCAGCAACGGGTTGTCGATGTGGAACCGCAGGGCGTAGTCCATCTCGGCGGCCGGGGGCCGGAGCAGTTCGGTCAGCCCGGTGATGCGGGCCAGACCCTCGTCGTCCAGCTTGTTGACCGCGTCGTCGGCCAGGTCATCGGGAGAGACTCCCAGACCTCGGATGACGTCGTTGTGGTCACCACCGGACAGCGCTTCCACCTGCAGGAACCGGTCGCGCACCGCGGTGACGTCCGGTGGCTGCAGGAGGTTGAAGTTCAGGTCCGCGTCGACCCCGGTGTTGGCACCGTAGTAGGTGACGTAGTCGAACCCGAACATGCCGTGGTAACGGTCCGTGCCGCCGACGCCGCCGACCATGATGTCGTCGCCGCCCTCGGCGTCCATGTCGTCCGACCCGGGGCCGCCGATGAGGATGTCGTCGCCGCCGTCCACATCGTCCTGGAACTGCTGGCCGTTGTCGGCCATCAGCAGGTCGGCGTGCGCGCCGCCCTCCAGCCAGTCGTCTTCCTCGTTGCCGAACGGGTTGTCCCGGCCGGTCCCACCGAGGAAGATATCTCTCCCGGTGCCGAGGAAGCCGCTGGCGCCGGCGGCGTTGTCGCCCGACTTGGTCACGAAGTCGTTGCCCGGCCCGCCGAGGAGCAGGTCGACACCGGTGCCGCCGTCGATGGCGTCGTGGCCCTGGTTGCCCTTGATGTTGTCATCACCGAAGGTGTCCGTGATGATGTCATCGCCATGGCCGCCCACGATCGTGTCGTTGCCCGAGCCACCCTCGATCCGGTCGTTGCCACCGTAGCCCCAGATCGAGTCGTCGCCCTGACCGCCCTGGATGAGGTCATTCGCGTCGCGGAAGCCGTGGATCTCGATGTGCTCGTCACCGTCCCACCGCCACAGACCGCTGGCGAGATGGATGAGTCCCGCGGGCCAGGGGTCCGGGAGGTTCTCCAGGTCGAGGTACGGGTCATGCGACAGGAAGATGTCCGCGGGCAGCAGGGAGGCGTCCGTGTTGCGCTGGATCAGCGACGAGAACGAGTTCGCCTCGAGTGCCGCGAACAGCTGGTTGCCCTGGTTGCGGAACAGGTAGTAGAACCGGTCACCGAACTGCAGGTCCTCCAGTTGCTGCTCGAACACGTAGTTGAACGTGCTGCCGAGCATGCCGCCGAAGGGATCCAGCGCCTCGGCCAGACCACCGGTCCAGAAGTCGACCTCCTCCAGGCCGGTCGTGGTGATGCCGGCCTGGCTGGCCCAGTCACTTCCGGGTGCGCTCGTCATGAACGCCTCCCGGTCGGCGGGAGCCACCGGGTCGGGGAACAACGCCTCGACGAGGGTCTCCTGTGCGGGCGTGATCACCGCGAGGCCACCCAGGATGACCACCCGGCTCGGCTGGAGCCGCACCAGCTCGGCCGCGGTTGAGGCCGGCAACGCGTCGGAACGCGGCATCAGCAGGAGCGGAGCGCCCTGCAACCCGGCCACCGGCGCTGCTGCCAGGGCGTCCGGGAAGTCGTGCCCCGTCGCCAGGTAGGCCGGGCCGCCGACCGTCGCGAACGACTGGCTGATGTTGACTGCCGTCTCGTAGCGGTTCGCGCCGGACAACCGGACGATCTCGCCACCGGGAGCCAGGTAGCCGGACAAGGCCGCCTCCACCGCCGGCGGGATGATCGTGTTGCCTCCGAGGAGCACGATCTTGCTCGGTGCGAGCCGGGCCAACTCGGCCCCGGTCGCGGCGGGCACACCATCGGTGTTCACCAGGAGCATCGGCGCGTCTTCAGCGGCTGCGGCCGCACCACCAGCGAGGGCGTCGGTGAAGGACACCCCGTTGGCGATGTAGACCGAGGCAGCGGTCGGGAAGGCCTGCTGGCTGACGGCTGCGGCCGTGGCGTAGCGGTTGGCTCCGGAGACCCGGGTGACGGTGTTCGTCGTCGTGTAGGTCTGCAACGAGTTCTGCACCTGGGAGGAGACCACCGAGGTGCCACCGAGCACCACGATCCGCTCCGGCTTGAGCCGGAACAGCTCCAGGGCTGTGGCCGCCGGGATCGAGTTCTGCCCGACGAACAGCAGCGGAGCGCCCTCGGCAGCAGCCGCAGGACCGGAGGCCAGCGAGTCGATCGGGCTGGTGGAGTTGGAGACGTAGACGACCGGGGCCGTCTGGAAGAACGAGCGGCTGATCTGCGCCGCCGTCTCGTACCGGTTGGCGCCGCTGATCCGGTCCACGATGTCGGTGGAGACGACACCGTTGACGAGGACCTCAGCCGCCTGCCGCCGCCCAACCACCGTGGTCTGCGCCTCGATGGTCGGGTGCGTGCCGTAGGCCGCGACGAAGTTGACCAGCGAGCTGGTGCTGTCACCGCGCCCGAAGTTGTTGCCGTTGCGCAGCGCGAGACCGAAGTCCTCCCAGGAGCTGTACGGCTCCAGGTTGGGGTTGCCGCTCTCGCCGTAGAACTGGCGACGTGCCTGCTGCAGCGACGGCATGCCGGTGTCGCGGCCACGGATGATGTTGATCGTGGCCAGGTCCAGGGGCAGGCCCAGGAGGCTGTTGCGCAGCGTGCTGGTCACGAGCTCATCGATCTGGTTCGCCGGCTGGTTGGTGGTGCCGTTGATGATGGCTCCGGCCGCCTGCTCGGTGGTCATCAGGTTGACCTCCGGGTTGGGGCACTCGTTGTTGATGTCGGGCTGGACCCGGCAGTGGAAGGCCACCGGGTTGAGGAAGCCGTCGAGCAGCGCCACCGATCCGGCGTCGAAGCCGTTGCGGTGGATGTCCTCGGTCAGCATCGAGTGGCCGAACCGGTACACCACGTGCGCGAACTCAGCCTTGATGGAGGCGTCGATCGTGCTGTCGTAGGCGTTCTCGTTGAACACAACCGCGTCGATCTGCGGCTGCACCGTGCGAGCGAACTCCTCGAAGACGAGGTGCTGGTACTGCATCTCGGTGCCGAACCTGGCGGCCTGGAAGAGCCGCTCCTCGTAGCTCCAGTCGTCCAGCTCGCCGCTGCTCTCGTAGGCCTCCTTGAGGGCCGGGTTGGCGTCGAGGGTCTCCATGATGTCGCCCAGCAGCCGGTTGTGCTCGGCGTGGAAGACGTGGTGCACGGCGGTCAGGCCGATGTTCTCGTTGCCTCGACCGTCACCGGTGATGTAGTGCTCCTCCAGCAGGACGTTGTCATAGCCGGCCAGGCCGGGGACGGCGTCGTGCGCGATGTCGTCCAGGAAGGCCTGCTCGACCCGGACCGCGTCCTCGGTGGGGATGGGGTCGCTGGGGTTGCCCTCGACGACACCGGTGGCCGTCATCATCTGCGGGTACCCGTTCGGGCCGGGGACGAAGTTGCCGTAGTAGTCCACGACGATCTGCGGGACCGCGAGCACGTCCTCGTCAACCAGCTCGATGCCCAGCTGGGCGCTGGCCTGGTCCTTGATGTCCTTCCAGGTGGGCAGGCCGTCGCGGGTGCCGTCGCCGTCTTGGTCGGCACCGTTGAGCAGTTTGCCGGTGGCGTGCAGGTTGCCGCTCTCGCCGCCGGCGTACTCACGGAGGAAGACCTGGTGCGCGGGGTGCGAGGTGTAGGTCTGGTTCTGGTCCACCCAGGGGGTGGTCCGGTTGGTGTGCTCCCGCGTGCCGTCCTCGTTGGTGGCCCGGGTCAGCGCCATGAAACGCGCCTCGGGCGGGGTCGTGAGGAAGAGGGGGTCGTCCGGGGCCAGGGGCACGATGATCGTGCCGTTGCCGCCCTTGTTGACCTGGTCCAGGCCGTGGTCGAAGAACTGGCCGAAGAAGACGAACCACATGTTCACCGGCGCGGACAGACCCTCGTCCGCGGTGGTGTTCGGCAGGTAGAGCTCACCGTTCTCGATGACGGCGTCGGGGTTGTCCGCGGCGGCGTCCAGGACCGTGGGGTTGTTGATCGAGTTGTCCACGATGAGGTTGCTGATCACCCGGGCCTCGGCGTCGTAGACGAAACCAGAGGTCTGCTCGTAGCAGGTGTTGGCCGGGTCATCGCAGGCAGCGGTGCTGCCGGGAGGGCTCGGCGGCATCGGCCCCGTCGTCGGGTTCACGTCGGCCTCGCGCCAGTTGATCGGCACCAGGCGGGGCATGATCTCGTTCGACTTGCCGATCGTCGTGTCGAACTCCAGGTTGTTGAAGGAGCCGTCCACGGTCCGCAGGCCGTGCGGGAGCATGGGGTCCCGCACGCACTTGCCGCTGGTGTCGTCATTCGTCGGGCACAGCAGCGAGTAGCCCTGGTCGTTGGTGACCAGCGCATAGGCGTGCGCCTCGGCGATCTCGATCTGCTTCAGGATGAACTCCAGATCGCTCGGAAGCAGTTCGAAGGCAGGGTCGTCTTCCGTCACGAGCGGCTCGAAGTCCGGACCGTCGGCGGTCGACACCTGGCCGACCACAGCGGGAGTGATCTCAGGCAGGGCCATGGACGCCGGGGTGGCCACCATGGCCCCCGCGACGACAACGCCCACGGCCGTCCTACGACGGCGCGTGGGCAGTGAGGTAAGGGTGTAGATCGCGATGAGGACTCCTGCGAGAACGAGGAGTCCGGCCATCGCCGGAGTGGGTGTCACGGTTTTTCTCCCCTCAAGGTGGACCCCCTGGCAAGTAGGGGCTGCACCAGAGTTTGGTCCACATGTGACCAAGAACACAAGAGTTTCTTAAAGATTTGTTCATGAAATCTTCATCTGACTTCATTGCAGAGTTCATAGAAGCCTGGGGTGGGGGCGATCTGGCACAGTGGGGACGTGCCCACCGCCCACCGCGACGACGCGCTCGCCCGGCTCTGCGAGTCCTGGCACGCCGATGCCAGGGTGCTGGCGCCTGACGCGCCCCACCCGCTCCGGACGGCCGAGGTGGATCATCTGCTCGCCGGCTGGTCCGAACCGCACCGCCGCTACCACGACGTCCGCCACCTGGTCGAGGTGATCGGGGCCGTCGCCGAGCTGGAGGAGGCCGGGGAGACGGACGCGGTCGGAGCCCGGCTGGCTCGCGTGGCGGGCTGGTACCACGACCTGGCCTACGACCCGCGGGCCGCGCCCGGCAGCAACGAGCACCGCAGCGCCACCGTGGCCCGGGACCACCTGAACACCCTCGGGGTGGCGCGGGGCACCGTGGACGTCGTCGAGGCCCTGATCCTGATGACCGTCGATCACGACGCGGCCGGCGACCGACCCGCCCTGGCCAGCAGACGACATACGGCCGCCGTGTTCCACGACGCCGACCTGTGGATCCTCTCCGCACCCGAGAGTCGCTACCGCGAGTATGCCGTGCAGGTCCGGGCCGAGTACGCGCACGTCCCCGACGACCTGTTCGCCCGCGCGCGGGCCGGGATCCTGGGCGACTTCACGGGACGCGCCCAGCTGTACCGCACCGGTCACGCACGCACGCAGTGGGAGGGACGCGCTCGCGCCAACGTCGCGGCCGAGCTCAGGAGGCTCGGGGCCTAGCTCGCGCCGAGGAAGCGCTCGACGAGCGGCCACCAGGGCTGGTCCGCGATCCGCTCCGGCAGCCTCGGACGGTCGACCCACTCCGCTGCCAGCACGTCCTCGGCCGCCGGCACAACGGGGACCCGCCGCTCCACCCGCGCGCCGAAGACCGCGATGTGGTTGTCCCCGTCGGCCCAGGGCGCCACGGCGTGCCCCTCGGCAATGGTGATCCGCTCGTAGCCGACCGGCACCAGGACTGCGGGGTCGAGCCTCAGGCTGGTCTCCTCGACCAGTTCGCGCACCGCGGACGAGCGCGGCGTCTCACCCGGGTCGCGCTTGCCGCCCGGCGGCGCCCAGCCGGGACGACCGACGCTCTGCACGAGCACCATCGCGCCCTGCGGGTCGGCGACCAGCACCACAGCGGCCCCGGCGCTGGTGAGCGGCTCGTGGGCGGAGGCGACGACGTCGAGCACGTGCGGCACCCCGACCGCCGGGAGCCCGTCCACGAACCGGCCCAGCGGCCGCTCCCCCTTGCGCTTGCGGAAGCGCAGCCCGCTCGCCCGCAGCACCCGAGCCAGCTCCCGGTTCCCGACGGGGACGGCACCCGCGGCCACCATCTCGGCGTGCCGCTCGCCGGGCACGTCGTAGTGGTCTCCTTCGAAGGATCGCTCAGGGACCCCGGTCGACCGGGCGAACTCGTGCAGCTCCTCGAGCGAGCGGTCGCTGATCACGTGGGACCACAGGTGGCCGTGGGCCGGCCAGGTGGGCGGGTCGATGAGGATCGCCATCAGCCGACCCCGCGTGGTGCGTACATGATGACGGCGACGCCGGCCAGGCAGAGGAGTGCGCCGATGACGTCGAACCGGTCGGGCCGGAAACCGTCCACGGCCATCCCCCAGGCCAGGGATCCGGCGACGAACACCCCGCCGTAGGCCGCGAGGATGCGCCCGAAGTGGGCGTCCGGCTGGAGGGTGGCCACCACGCCGTAGAGACCCAGGCCGACCACGCCCAGGCCGATCCACAGCCAGCCGCGGTGCTCGCGGACCCCCTGCCAGACCAACCAGGCGCCACCGATCTCCAGCAGCGCGGCCAGGCCGAAGAGGAGCAGTGATCGCGTGACGGTCATCGGGCCGAGCGTATCCCCTTGTGGACAACTTCTGCGGCGCCGGACCCGATCGGCATACCGTCTCGGGCACCGGTTCGACCGCAGTGGTCGGACCACCCGAGAAAGGGGAGGACCATGAGCACGACCTTTGCCGTCGACACGGCCCGAATCGCGGCGGCGTCCGGCGACATCCAGCGGATCGCCGCACAGATCGAGGGCGACGTCCGCGCCATGATGTCGCGGCTGAACGGCCTGCAGGACTGCTGGCGCGGTGCCGCGGCGGGCAACTTCGCCAACATCACCCAGCAGTGGAGCGCCACCCAGGAGCAGGTGCGCGCCTCGCTCCAGGAGATCTCCACGGCCCTCAAGACCGCCGGGGACGACTACGACCTCGTGGAGCAGGCCAACCGGCAGCGGTTCACGGCTGCGTGAACCCCCGGTGAGCCGACCCCACGGCTCCACGGGAGGGGGGACGTCGGCGGGGCGGCCCGGCATGGGCCGCCCCGCCGACGCGGTTCAGCGCGAGTCGGGCGTCTCGAGCTCGGCGTGCTGGCCCTCCGCCGCACCCAGCTCGGTCTCGGCCGCCGCCTGCTCCGCCTGCGCCTGCTCCGCCTCGGCGGCGGCCTGGGCGGCCTCGATCTTGGCGGTGCTGAGCCGGGGCAGGGCGACGAGGACCAGGAGCACACCGACCACCCCCGCCAGCAGGAAGGGTGTGCGCAGAGCCCACTCGCGGCCGAGGAAGGGCTCGACGACCGACACCAGAACGCCGCCGAACAAGGTGCCGAGCGAGATCGTGCCCCAGCCGAAGAACCGGTAGACCGAGTTCACCCGGCCGAGCAGGTGGTCGGGGATGATCCGCTGCCGCAGGGAGACGGTGATGACATTCCACATCACGATGAACACCCCGCCCACCAGGAGCGAGCACCACACCACCACGGCCCATGACGTGAGGCCGATGGCGATGTTGGTCAGCCCCATCCCCACGATGGCGACCAGCAGGCTGGTGCCGGCGCTCAGGCGTTGGGTGATCCGTTCCACGACCATCGACCCCAGGACCGCACCGACCGCGGCGCCGGTGATCACCACACCGAACTGCCAGCCCTCGTAGAGGCCGAGCACCTCCTGGACGAAGAGCACCATCACGATGAACGCGACCGCTGACAGCAGGTTCATCGCGCCGAGCATCAGGGCGAGGGTGCGCAGCAGGCGGTGCCGCCAGAGCCAACCGAAGCCCTCGCCCATCTCCTCGCGCCAGCGGATCTTGCCCGCGGAGCGCGTGCCCTTGGGCAGGAACGACCCGGTGAGGCCGAAGATCAGGGCCGCGCCCACCGCGAGCAGGCCGGCATTGAGGAAGAACGGCAGGGCCAGGCCCACCGCGATGATCACACCGCCGAGCGGCGGTCCGACGAAGTTGTTCATGGCCGTCTCGGCCCCCCACAACCGTCCGTTGGCGCGCTCCAGCTGGGACTTGTCCACGATCGAGGCCATCAGGGTCTGGGCCGAGTTGTCCCGGACCACCTCGGCGAACCCGAGCAGCAGGGCCGCCAGGGCGAGCATCGCGAGGAGGAAGCCGGACTGGTCGGGGGCGGGCGCACCGGCGACCAGCTCCTCCGGGGTCGGCAGCGACTGCTGGTGGAGCAGCACGATCACGGCGAAGCCGGCGATGATGACGACCCGCACAGCATCCATGGAGGCCACCAGCACCCGCCGGTCGAAGCGGTCGGTGATCACTCCGGCAGGCAGCGAGAACACCAGCCAGGGCACGCGGGAGGCCAGCCCGACCAGGGCGATGAGCGTCGGGTCACGGGTCAGTGCCGAGGCCAGCCACACCACGGCGACCGACATGAGCCCATCCCCCAGGTTGGTCATCGTCGACGCGGTGAACAGTCTCCAGTAGTTGGCCCCGAGCGGCGCCGGGCGCTGTCGCGGGCTCATGAGTCGGCACCGCCTCGGGTCGGCAGCTGCCGCAGCTCGCTGGGGAAGACCCCGTAGAGCACCGCGTAGGTGGTGTCACCGTCACGCGGCTCCTCGGCGAACTCGACCAGCAGCTCAGCCAGCCGCTCCCGGAACTCGCGCACGCGCTCCCCGGGCACCCGCACATCCCGCCGGTTGACGTCGAAGACGCCCTCGACGTCGGTCCCGGCCTCCCGGGCCGCGGCCTCGAGCCGCCCCACCTCGGCCGCCGCGCTCTCCAGGAGATGCTGCCCGTCACCGACCGCGGCGTCGATGCGCTCGTAGAAGAAGATCCGGGCGGTGCGCCCCCAGTACTTGGCCTCCAGCGCCCGGACCTTCTCGGTCCGCACGACGTGCACCAGGCCCGCATCCGCCAGCACCTGGACGTGGTGCCCGATGGTGCCCTTCGGTTTCCCCAGGGTGGTCGCCAGCTCGCTGATGGTGGCTGCCCGCTCGCTCAGCAGCGAGACGATCTTCTGCCGCGTCTCCTCAAAGAGCGCCCGGTACTGCGCCGGGTCGTCGAGCGCGAGGGCGTCGCGCAACTCGTAGTCCGGACGAGCCGGGGGTGACGCAGTCGTCAAATGGTCGGCAGAACCAGTTTGGTCGGTCATTCCAGTATGGTCGGTTATTCCCGACCATCTTGTCAAGGCCAGTCCGCCGCGGTCGGCCTGAGCACCCGGACCGCACGGCGCACCACCGGACGAGCCACGCCGCCTGGCGAACCCCGAGCACAGCACAGCGGGGCGGCCTCCGTGAGGAGACCGCCCCGCTGCTGGGTTGTCCGCGAGGAACGCGGGAACTCAGTTGGCGTGGATCAGAAGTCCATGCCGCCCATGCCGCCGTCGGCGCCGGCCGGCATCGCCGGAGCAGGCTCGGGCTTGTCGGCGATGACCGCCTCGGTGGTCAGGAAGAGCGCCGCGATGGAGCCGGCGTTCTGCAGGGCCGAGCGGGTCACCTTCACCGGGTCGGCGACGCCGAAGCCCAGCATGTCGCCGTACTCACCGGTCGCGGCGTTGAGGCCGTGGCCCGCGGGCAGGTTGCGCACCTTCTCCGCGACGACCCCACCCTCGAGGCCACCGTTGATGGCGATCTGCTTGAGCGGGGCCTCGATGGCCACCTTGACGATGTTGGCACCGGTGGCTTCGTCGCCCTCGAGCTCGAGCTTGTCGAACGCGGTGGCCGCCTGGATCAGGGCGACGCCGCCGCCGGCGACGATGCCCTCCTCGACCGCAGCCTTGGCGTTGCGGACGGCGTCCTCGATGCGGTGCTTGCGCTCCTTGAGCTCGACCTCGGTCGCGGCACCGGCCTTGATGACGGCCACGCCGCCGGCCAGCTTGGCCAGGCGCTCCTGCAGCTTCTCCCGGTCGTAGTCGCTGTCGGAGTTCTCGATCTCGGCGCGGATCTGGTTGACCCGGCCCGCGATCGCGTCGGCGTCGCCGGCGCCCTCGACGATGGTGGTCTCGTCCTTGGTCACGACGACCTTGCGGGCGTGGCCCAGCAGGTCGAGCTCGGCGGTCTCCAGCTTCAGGCCGACCTCCTCGGAGATGACCTGGCCACCGGTGAGGATGGCGATGTCGGCCAGCATGGCCTTGCGGCGGTCACCGAAGCCCGGCGCCTTGACGGCCACGGACTTGAAGTTGCCGCGGATCTTGTTGACCACCAGGGTCGCCAGGGCCTCGCCCTCGACGTCCTCGGCGATGATCGCCAGCGGCTTGCCGGACTGCATGACCTTCTCCAGCAGCGGGAGCAGGTCCTT
>JAAYYA010000364.1 GCA_012515595.1 Actinomycetales bacterium | reverse complement strand
TGGCGACCGCCCTGGTCGTCGTGCTGCAGCTGCGCTTCATGCAGGTGGCCGGCGAGGCCGAGACCCTCGGTGCGGCCAGCAACCACGCGGCCCTCAACATCGCCAACGCCCTGGGCGCCTGGCTGGGTGGCCTGGTCATCGCGGCGGGCTGGGGCTACCAGGCCGCCAGCTGGGTCGGGGTCGCGCTGTCCCTGGGCGGGCTGGCGTTCCTGGGCGCCTCGCTCCTGGTGCACCGGGGGACGGCCCGCGCTGGCTGACCGTTCTGTCAGGATGGCCGCATGATCGTTGCCATCAGCATCAGCCCTGCGGGAGGGGACGAGTCCGGCGGCGTCAGCGAGGCCGTGGCCCGCGCCGTCCAGGTGATCCGGGACTCGGGCCTGCCCTGCGAGACCAACGCCATGTTCACCAACATCGAGGGGGAGTGGGACGAGGTGATGGCCGTGGTCAAGCAGGCCGTCGACGTGGTCGCTGCCGAGTCCCCGCGGGTCGGCCTGGTCCTCAAGGCCGACATCCGACCGGGACACACGGGGCAGCTGACCGCCAAGGTCGAGCGGGTCGAGGCGCACCTGGCCGACCGGACCTGAGCGCGCCTCCCCGCCCGGGGGCACCTCCCCTACTCTGTGCTCATGCCAGACCCCGAACCCGACCTCGTGCTGCGCTCGGACGACCCACGGATCCGGCAGGCAGAGGCCGACGGGTGGGAGTGCGTCGCCACATCCTGGGGCGCACGCCTGGACCTGGACCGGTCGCCGGCATCTCTGCCGGACCGGCTGCGGCAGTATGTCGTGCGCGCCGCCGGCAGCGGCTACGGGATGCGGGAGATCCGGACGGAGGACGTCGCGCAGGTGCTGGACCTGGACGCCCTGACCGCCCGCGACTACCCCGGTGGGACCGCCACACGCCACGAGCCGCTGGACGAGGCAGCGGCGAAAGAGCTGTTGGCGCAGGGTCGGGCCTGGGGCGCCTGGGAGGGCGACACCCTGGTTGCGCTGACCGCCACCCGGATGCTCTCCGACCGGGTCGAGACCGACTTCACGGCCGTGCACCCGGAGCACCGACGACGGGGGCTGGCGACGGCGGTGAAGGCCGCCTCGGTGCTGGCCCACGCACAGGACGGCGCCACGCGCTTCGGCACGGGCGGGGCCGCCGACAACGTGGCCAGCCTGGCCATGAACCGGGCGGTGGGCTACGAGGTCATCGAGCGGTGGCACACCTACCGCCGCAGGGCTGCCGACGTGACCGTGCGCGGGACCGCAACCGACGCCGAGCTGAACGCTCTGCACGCGGCCGCGTTCGGACACCCATCCGCCGCGGTGCCGTGGAACGACCGGCTCACCGCGCACAGCCTGACGTGGGTGACCGCACGCACGCCCGCTGACGGCACCCTGGTCGGGTTCGTCAACGTCATCGGCGACGGGGGAGCGCACGCCGTCCTGCTCGACACGATGGTCCACCCCGACCTGCAGCGCCACGGCGTCGGCCGCGAACTGGTCCGGGTCGCGGCGCGGGACGTCACGCGGCGGGGCTGTCACTGGTTGCACGCGGACTACCCGGAGGACGCGGCGGTCTTCTACGAGGAGGCCTGCGGGCTGTCCCCGACCTGGGCCGGGCTGCTGCGGCTGGGTCCCTGAGCGCCCCCCGACCGGGCGACGATCACCGGGGCACGATCACCGGGGCACGATCACCGGGGCACGATCACCGGGCGACGATCACCGGGACGGGAGCGGCCCGCACGATGCGGGTCCCCGTCGGCCCCAGAAACAGCCGTGTCAACCGTCCCTCCCGGGACGAGCCCACCACCAGGATCTCCCCGTCGTGCCAGGGCACCTGGCGCAGCGCCTCGACCCAGTCGGAGCCACGGGCCACGGACTGCTCCACCTCTGCAGGGTCGACACCCAGCCCGGCCAGCCCCTCGACGACGCGCCGCTGGTCCGTCGCCACGTCCTCGATCCACTGGTCGGCGATGAGCCGCTCGCTGCGTCCCACGCCGGCGGTGAACATCCCCTGCGTGGTCACCGCGAACGTCACGACCCGCAGCGCCGCCCCGGCGCGCAGGCACACCTCGGCGGTGCGACGCAGGGCGCGGTGGGAGGGGGCATCCCCCCGGAAGGCGACGGTCGCCCGGCTGATGACGCCGGACTCCGGCGTGACGTAGCCGTGGGTCCCGACGGCCACCGGGATCGGGGAGGAGTGCAGCAGGGCGTCCGCGGTGGATCCCAGCGCCACCCGGCCCATGTGCCGGGAGGACCCCAGGACGATCAGCTCCGCGCCGGTCCGGGCCGCCTCGCGGCGCAGCGCGGACGGCGCGGAGCGACCCCGCACCCAGGTGGCCCGGGCCGGCACCCCCGTGCAGTGCTCGTCGATGAAGGCCTGCGCGCGGTCGGAGGCGACCGCGCCCTGGGAAGCCGCCCACGCGGCATACTCCTTGTCGACCCCGCCCGAGGTCGGGGTCGGCCACGGCGCGGGGACCACGCTGACCACGACGAGATCCTGCCCGTCGGACCGGGCGAGCGTCGCACCGAACTCGATGGTGGCGTGGGTGTCCAGGGGACCGAGCCCGACGAGGATCGTCACGCGACCTCCACGGGGTCAGCCTCGGCCTGTCCGGTGTTGAGCCGCGAGTGCCGCCGCCCCCAGAGCAGGTAGAAGGCGATCACGACGGCCAGCCAGGTGAGGAAGACCACCCAGGTGAACAGCTGCAGGCCGGACAGGACGTAGACGCACAGGACGATGGTCAGGACCGGGGTCACCGGGTAGCCCGGGACTCGGAACGGCCGCTCCAGGTCGGGGTTGGTGCGGCGCAGCACCAGCACGCCGATGGCCACGGTGATGAACGCGCCGAGGGTCCCGATCGAGACGGTGTCCCACAGGTAGTCGGCCGGGACGAAACCGGCGATGAGGGACACCACGACCGCCACGACGATCGTGTTGAAGTTGGGGGTCAGGGTGCGCGGGTTCACCGCCGAGAACTTGTGCGGCAGCATCCGGTCGCGGCCCATGGCGAACAGGATGCGGGTCTGGCCGTAGAGCGTGACCAGGGTGACCGAGAAGATCGAGATCACCGCACCGGCCGCCAGGATGGTGCCGGCGGTGGAGTTGCCGGTGATGTTGCCGAGGATGACCGAGAGTCCGGCGGACTGCTGCTCCGGACTGGAGAAGTCCTCCAGCGGCTGCGCGCCGACGCTCGAGATCGCGACCAGGACGTAGACGGTGACGACGACGAGCAGCGCGCCCATGATCGCCCGCGGCAGTGCGGTCTGGGGGTTGCGCACCTCCTCCCCGGCCGTCGACACCGCGTCCAGGCCGATGAAGGAGAAGAAGATGGTGGCGGCCGCCGCGCTCACACCCGCCGGCCCCGCGGCCCAGAAGTTGTCGAACCGGTCGGCCTCGAAGGCGGTGAACGCGATGATGACGAACATCAGCAGCACGCCCAGCTTGATGAGCACCATGATCGTGTTGGCGCGCGCGGACTCGGTGACCCCGCGGATCAGCAGCAGCATGCACAGGAAGACGAGCACCACGGCGGGCAGGTTGATGATGCCGGTCGTGTTGTCCTCGAAGGGAATCGGGGAGTAGGACAGGCTGTCGGGCAGCTGCCACCCGAGCAGGCTCCCGGTGAGTTCGTTGAAGTAGCCGCTCCACCCGACCGCCACCGCGGAGGCCGCCACGCCATACTCCAGCAGCACGCAGGCGGCGATGATCATCGCGACCAGCTCACCCATCGAGTGGTAGGCGTAGGAGTATGTCGAGCCGCTCACCGGGATGGCGCTGGCCAGCTCGGCGTAGCAGATGGCGGACAGCCCGGCGGCCAGGCCCGCGACGATGAAGGCGACGACGACCGCCGGTCCCGCGTCCGGGGTTGCCTCCTGCATGACGAAGAAGATGCCGGTGCCGACCGTGGCGCCGACGCCGAAGAGCATCAGCGTGAAGGTGCCCAGCTTGCGCTGCAGGTGCTCGTCGCTGCTGCCCGCGGTGACGTGGTCCAGCGGCTTGCGCCGGGTCAGCTGTTCCCACAGACCCACGCTCATGGCCTCACCCCACCTCGTGACGGACCCTTCGGGACGAACGTAGACCCCTGTCGCCGCGTCCGCATCCGGTCGTCTCTCCGGGGGCCCCGCGGGCCCTGGTGAACTAGAGTCGGAAGGTCCGCCAGACCGCGGCCCGAGGAGTCATCATGGCGTCGTTGCTCAACCCCTACCTCACCTTCCGCGGCGCGGCACGGGAGGCGCTCGACTTCTACGCGGCGGTGCTCGGCGGCGACGTCCGGAT
This sequence comes from Actinomycetales bacterium, assembly GCA_012515595.1. Classification (GTDB taxonomy): domain Bacteria; phylum Actinomycetota; class Actinomycetes; order Actinomycetales; family Dermatophilaceae; genus Ornithinicoccus. The sequence continues at coordinate 9,453 of JAAYYA010000364.1, read as the reverse complement.
CATGACGTTCGGGGAGTTCCCCGGCGCCGGGCCGGAGCTCGCCGACCAGGTCATGCACGGCCAGCTGGAGACCCCCGCCGGCCTGACCCTGATGTGCGCCGACGTCCCGCCGGGGATGGACCACACCCCGGGGACGAATGTCGCCGTCAGCCTGAGTGGTGACGACGCCGAAGAGCTGCGCGGCTACTGGGCCGGGCTGTCCGACGGCGCGATCGTCCAGACCCCGCTGGAGGTCCAGATGTGGGGCGACGAGTTCGGCCAGCTCACCGACCGCTTCGGGGTCAACTGGCTGGTCAACATCCGCGTGCCGTCGGGTCGCTGACACCCGTCGGGGGGTGCGCGGCCTCAGCTCTCGTCGGGATACACGCGGGCGTCGGCGCGTGGGACGGCCAGCAGGGGGACGGGCATGGTGATCGCGGCGACCGCGTCCTCCCCCGCCGAGCCCGCCGGGGCCCGGTCCGCGCGACGGTCGGGCAGGGGCAGCGGGGCGGACAGCTCGTCGAGGACCTTGGAGGCCGCCACCTGCTCGGCCGCGAGATCGGCATACAGCCCCCCTCGGGCGATGAGCTCGGAGTGGGTGCCCGACTCGACGATCTCGCCCGCCTCGAGCACGTGGATGACGTCGGCTTTCATCACGGTGGACAGCCGGTGCGCGATCGACAGGGTCGTCCGTCCCTTCGACGCGGTGTCCAGAGCCTCTTGGACCACCCGTTCCGACACCGTGTCCAGGGCCGAGGTCGCCTCGTCGAGGAGCAGGACCGGCGGGTCCTTGAGCAGGACACGGGCGATCGCGATGCGCTGCTTCTCACCGCCGGAGAGGCGATAGCCGCGCTCGCCGACGATGGTGTCGTAGCCGTCCTCGAAGCCGTCGATGATGTGGTGGATGTTCGACGCCGTGCACGCGGCGACGACCTCGTCCTCGGTCGCGTCCGGCCGGGCGTAGAGGAGGTTCTCCCGGATCGTCGCGTGGAACAGGTAGGTCTCCTGCGACACGATCCCCACGTGCTCGATGATCGACTCCTGGGTGAGCGTCCGCACGTCCTGGCCGGCGAAGAGCACGGTTCCGCCGACCGCCTCGTAGAGTCGCGGCGCCAGGTAGAGGACGGTGGTCTTGCCGGCACCCGAGGGACCGACGAAGGCGACGTGCTGACCGCGCTCGGCGACGAACGAGACCCCCCGCAGGGTCGGGCGCACGTCGGGCGCGGCGTCGGGGTAGCGGAACTCGACGTCCCGGAACTCGATCCTCCCGACCGGGCCGGGTGCCTGGGCCACCGTGTTCGCACCGGGTGTGTCCTGGATCTCCGGCACCATGTCGAGGTACTCGAAGATGCGCGCGAACAGGGCGGTCGAGGTCTGCAGGTCGAGCGCCACACGCATGAGACCCATGAGGGGCTGCAGGAGCCGTGCCTGGACGGTGGTGAAGGCGACGACCGTCCCCGCCGTGATGCTGCTCGCGCCGCCCTCGATGAGATAGCCCGAGACCAGGTAGATCACCGCGGGGACGCTGGCCATCAGCACCTGGACCACCGCGAAGAAGCCCTGGCCGCTCATGGCGCGGCGGACCTGCAGGGTGACCTGGTTGCGGTTCTCCTCCTGATAGCGGGCGGACTCGGCACTCTGCCGGTTGAACGACTTGGACAGGAGCATCCCCGAGACGCTCAGCGTCTCCTGGGTGATCGAGGTCAGCTCGGAGAGGGACTCCTGGGTCTCCCCGGCGATGCGGGCCCGGACCTGACCGACCTTGCGCTGGACGACGATAAGGAAGGGCATCAGGACCAGCGCGATGAGCGTCAGGCGCCAGTCGATGAGGATCATCGCCACGAGGGAGGCGACGACCGTGACGACGTTGCCCAGGATGCTGGTGACCGTGTTAGTGAGCACCCCGGAGACACCGCCGACGTCGTTCTGCAGTCGGGACTGGATCACGCCGGTCTTGGTGCGCGTGAAGAACCCGAGCTCCATGGCCTGCAGGTGCTCGAACAGCCGCACCCGCAGGTCGCCGGTGACCTTGTTGCCGACGGTGGAGGTGAACCACGTCTGGAGGACCCCGAGGAGGGCGGAGAACACGAAGAGCCCGACCATCAGAAGGACCAGCTGGATCAGCAGGGTCAGTTGCGGGCCGCCCCCGTCGAGGGGGAAGAGTGCCTCGTCGAAGATGCGCTGGACGATCAGGGGCGGGACGACCGCCACCGCGGCGCCGACCATGACGAGCAGGCCCGTGGCGACGATGCGGCCGCGGTAGGGCCTGAAGAGTCCCACCACGCGCGCGCCCAGGTCACGGACCTTCGGCGCCTCGGCGTTGGCCCTCCGCTGCGCTGCCTCGTCCACGCCGCGGAAACCCCCGCCGCCGCGTCCGCCGCCCATCCCGCCGAAACCCATGGAGGTCAGCGTAGGGGTCCGCGGTGCGTCCGCGGGCGATGCGCGACCCGCGTGGCTCAGCCCTCGAGGTCGACGACCTCGAACTCGAGCATGCCCTCGGAGGAGGACACCGTCGTGCCCGGGGCGTGCCCCTCGCGCGCCGACGCCCACGCCTGGAAGCTCTCCTCGCTGTCCCAGCGGGTGAGCACGAAGTAGCGGGTCTCCCCGGCCACCGGGCGCAGCAGGTCGAAGCCCTCGAAGCCGGGGGCCGAGTCGACCGCGTGCTTGCGGGCGGCGAAGCGCTTCTCGAGCTCGCCGGCCTGTCCCTCGGGCACGGACAGGACGTTGATCTTGACCACGGACATACCGCCAATCTAGCGCTCGCGCGGGACGGTGCAGGATGGTGGGTATGCACTCCCCGGACCCCGCGCGCTACGACTCGATGACCTACCGCCGCACCGGCAGGTCCGGCCTCGACCTGCCGGCCGTGTCCCTGGGGCTGTGGCACAACTTCGGCGACGACGTGCCGTTTGATCGGCAGGAGCAGGTGCTGCGCCGCGCGTTCGACCTCGGCATCACGCACTTCGACCTCGCCAACAACTACGGCCCGCCCTACGGCTCGGCGGAGGAGAACTTCGGCCGCCACCTGACCCGCTCCTTCGCCGGCCTGCGCGACGAGCTGGTGATCTCCAGCAAGGCCGGCTGGGACATGTGGCCCGGCCCCTACGGCCAGGTCGGCGGGTCGCGGAAGTATCTCGTCGCCAGCCTGGACCAGTCGCTGCGGCGGATGGGGCTGGACTACGTCGACATCTTCTACCACCACCGCCCCGACCCGACCACGCCGCTGGAGGAGACGATGGGCGCGCTCGATGCCATCGTCCGTGCGGGCAAGGCGCTCTACGTCGGGATCTCCTCCTACTCCGCCGACGCCACCCGCGAGGCCGCGGCGATCCTGGCCGACCTCGGCACGCCGTTGCTGATCCACCAGCCGTCCTACTCGATGCTCAACCGCTGGATCGAGCAGGACCGGCTGCTGGACACCCTGGAGGAGGTCGGCGCCGGCTGCATCGCCTTCTCGCCCCTCGCCCAGGGGATGCTGACCGACCGCTACCTGCACGGCATACCGGAGGGGTCCCGGGCCAGCCAGAACAAGTCGCTCGACCCCGCGATGCTCAGCGAGGAGTCGCTCGCCCACGTGCGGGCGCTGCACGACCTGGCGGCCGGCCGCGGCCAGAGCCTGGCCCAGATGGCCCTCGCCTGGGTGCTGCGCGACCCCCGGCTGACCTCGGTGCTGGTCGGCGCGAGCAGTGTCGCGCAGCTGGAGCAGAACGTCGGTGCGCTGCAGCACCTCGACTTCTCCGCCGAGGAGCTGGCGCAGATCGACCAGTATGCCGTGGACGCCGGCATCGACCTGTGGCAGCAGGCCCGGGAGGGGGACTAGACACCTGGTAGCCGCGGCCGCAAGGATCGGGGTGACGACGAGGAGGTCCGCCCGTGACCGACAGACCGTGGGACGACGAACCGCAGCCCGGTGACGCCGATGTGACCCGCGAGATTCCGCGCCCAGGATCCGGTATGCCGGGTGGTCACCAGATTCCGCCAGAGTCCGGTGTGCCGGGTGGCTACCCAGAGTCGGCAGGACCCGGGATGACGGGTGGCTACCACGTGCCGCCGGAGGAGCCCGAGGACCTTGAGCCGGAGGCGGAGGGCCGTCCGGCGTGGCTGGTGCCGCTGCTCGCGGGGACCGGTGCGTTGGTCGCCGGGGTGCTCCTCGGGTGGCTGGTCTGGTCCGGTGGCGACGACGCCTCGGACCTCGAGGCCGATCTGGACCGCCTCACGAGCGAGAACGCCGAGCTCCGTGCCGAGGTGGACAGCCTCACGGCCGACCTCGAGGCGCTCGAGGCCGACGGCTCGGGTCGGGTCGACGAGCTCACCGCGGAGAACGAGGAGCTGTCGGCGCAGGTGGACTCCCTGACCGGGGAGGTCGACTCCCTCACCACCGACAACGAGGGGCTGACCGAGCAGATCGCGGACCTGGAGGCCGAGAACACCCAGCTCCGGGAGCGCATCGACCAGATCCTCACCGACATCGACGAGGCCATGGTCGCCGCACCCAACGTGGTCGGCGGCTCCTCCGAGGACGCGGCCTCGGTCGCCGAGGAGAATGGCTGGCTGCTCGTCCAGATCCCCTCCGCCACCGACCAGGTCGAGGCCGGGACCGTCGTGGCCCAGACACCACCGTCCGGGACCGCGATGCTCACCGGGTCAGCGCTCGTGGTGAGCGTGGCAGCCGAGCCCGACCCGCCGCCGGAGCCGGACGCCGAGACGGTCTTCGAGACCGACGGCACCGGCCCGGCCACCACCGACGCGGTGGAGCTGGCTGGCGGGACCCGCCACGTGCTCGCCTACTCCTTCGCCGGGGAGGGCAACCACACGGTCACGGTCATCGACGCCGAGGACACCGTGGTGGCCGTGCTCGTCGACGTCAACGGCCCCGCGGAGGGCGCCACCGGGCTGCCGCTGGCGGGCTCCTACCGTCTGCAGGTCGACACCGACGACGCAGTGGAGTGGAGCCTGCGGGTCGTCGCCCTCCCCTGACCTGGCGCGTGGGGTGTGGGGCGGCTGCCCTCCCGCGAGCCCATCCCAGCCCGCCCCGCCCGCGTGCCCACCCCCGGCCCGCCCGCGTGCCCACCCCCGGCCCGCCCGCGTGCCCATCCCCCTGCCGCCCCGCCCGCGCGCCCATCCCCCTCTGCCGCCCCGCCCGCGTGCCCATCCCCCTCTGCCGCCCCGCCGCGTCTTCGAGCGCCCTGAGTGTCTTCGGGCCGGAAATAACCGGCTGGCAGATACCCAAGGCGCTCGAAGAAGTCGCCCCGGGGGTGGTCGGAAGGGGTGGTCGGCGGGCCTCGTCAGGGGACGACGTAGCCGGGGTCGCTGTCCGTAGGTGGTGGTGACGCCGGGGTGTCGCGGGCGCCGGTGCGCTCGGCGCCGATGCCGGCGGCCACCACGAAGAGGATGCCGATGACGGGGAGCACGCCGGGCTGCTGGCTGAGGATCACCAGGCCGAGCACCAGCGCCATCGCCGGCTCAAGGGCCATGAGGGTGCCGAAGGAGGCCGTGGTCATCCGGCGCAGCGCGAGCATCTCCAGCGCGAACGGGACCACCGGCAGCAGGACCGCCAGCCCGAGCCCGATGAGCGCGTGCTGCCAGGTCAGGTCGGGGATGACGGAGCCACCGAGCACCGCGGTCGCGACGATGGCGGCGACCGGCATCGAGATCGCCAGCCCCTGCAGGCCGCTGACCGCGTCGCCGACCCGCTGGGTGAGCAGGATGTAGAGCGCCCAGCAGGCCGCCGCGCCGAGCGCGTAGGCGACGCCCACCGGGTCGACCGTGCTGCGCCACGGCTCGGTGAGCAGGAGGACGCCGACCATCGCCAGCAGCGGCCAGACCGCCCTCCCGCGGCCGCGCCCGCGCAGCACCGCCACGCCGAGCGGGCCGAGGAACTCCAGGGCGCTCGCGGTGCCCACCGGGATCCGCTCGACGGCGAACATGAACAGGATGGTGATGAACGCGGTCACCACCCCGAGGGCCAGGCAGGCGACCAGGTCGCGCCGCGGCAGCTGCAGGGGGCGGGGGCGGACCAGCACGAGGAAGATCAGGCCCGCCCAGGACAGCCGCAGCCAGGCGGCCCCGTCCGGACCGATGCGGTCGAAGACCGAGAACGCGGCGACCACACCGAGCTGGACGCAGAACATCGAGGCCAGCGCCATGAGTGCCCCGCTGCGGGCGGCTGCTCTGGCGTCGGTGGTGAACCCGGCGGTCACCGACCCGTGCCGCACAGATGAGGCCGACCCGTGCCGGACGGGTGGGGCCGGCCACGCGTCATACGGCCTGCTGGCGCACCACGTCGAAGGGGGCCTGGGAGACCAGGCGCTCCCGGATGCCGGCGGTGACGAACGCCTTGGCCGCGCGGGCGGCCTCCAGCGGGGAGTCGCCCAGGGCCAGCCGGGCCGCGACCGCCGCCGCGAGCGTGCAGCCGGCCCCGGCCACCTGCACCTCCCCGACCTTGGGGGAGCTGAGGACCTCGGTGGTCGTGCCGTCGACGAAGACGTCCACGGCGTCCGGCCCAGGCAGGTTGACGCCGCCCTTGGCGAGGACCGCCGCCCCGGAGGTCTCGTGGATCCGCCGGGCGGCCTCGGTGAGGTCCTCGACGCTGCGGATCTCCAGGCCGGACAGGGACTCGGCCTCGAAGTGGTTCGGCGTGACGAAGGTGGCCAGGGGCAGGACCTCGGCCTTCAGGGCGGTGTCGGTGTCCAGCGCGGCACCCGGCTCCTGCCCCTTGCAGATCAGGACCGGGTCGAGCACGACCTGGCCGAACGGGCGCTCGCGCAGGACCCCCGCGACCGTCTCGATGGTGGCGGGCGTGCCGAGCATGCCGATCTTGGTCACCGCCAGCTGGTCCTGGTCGTAGGCGGCGGTGATGGCCTCGAGCTGGTCGGCGATCACCTGCCGCTCGACGGGCACGAACCGGTGGCCCCAGTCGGCGTTCGGGTCGAAGGAGACGATGCAGGTGAGGGCGACGGCGCCGAAGACCCCGTGGGCCTGGAAGGTGCGCAGGTCGGCCTGGGCGCCGGCGCCGCCGGTGGCCTCCGAGCCGGCGATCGTGAGGACGACGGGAGAAGTCATCCTCCGATGGTGCCACGCCTCCGGCTGGGGACCGACCGTGGCCCGGTCGCAGCGGGCGCGCTCGCACCCGGGGCACTCGCCCCCGGGGCCTTTGCATCTAGGGCACTCGCACCGGGGCGACCGCGCGCAGCGCCGCGACCACCGCTCGCAGCGCAGGGCGTCCCCGTGCCCCGGTGCGGGTCGCGGCGAAGACCCGCCGCACCGGGTCGCCCGCCAGCGGGGCGGTGCGCACCCCATCCTGCCGGTCCGGGTCGGCCAGCTCGGGCAGCAGCGCCGCGGCCAGCCCCTCCCCGACCAGGCGCAGGTGGACCTGCAGGTCGGTCGAGGTGTACCGGACGTCCGGCTCGAACCCGGCCTCCCGGCATACTGCCGCCGCCCACTCCCGGGAGGTGGTGCCGCGCGGCTCCATCGCGAAGGGCCGGTCCGCGAGGTCGGCCAGCGAACCCACGCCCCACGCCTTCGGCACGACCAGCCGCAGCGGGTCCTCGAACAGGGGTTCCCGCTCGGCCCCGCGCACCCGCGGGAGGGGATGGTGCGGGTACTCCTCACCCAGCACCAGGTCGTGGTCGCCGCTCACCAGCGCGGGGAGCGAGACCTCGGGCTCCATCTCGGTCACCTCGACCCGCAGTCCGGGGTGCTCGCGGTGCAGCGCGGTCAGGGCGACCGGCACGAGGGTCAGGACGGCGCTCTGGAAGGCGGCCACCCGGACGGTCCCGGTGACCGGCCCCTCCGAGGGGGCCAGGGCCGCCCGCGCCCGCTCCAGCTCGGCGAGCACGGTCTCGGCGTGGGCGACCAGCACCTCGCCCTCCGGCGTGAGCCGGACCCGCCGTCCGGAGGGCTCGAGCAGCGCCACGCCGGCCTCCCGCTCCAGGACGCCGAGCTGCTGGGAGACCGCCGAGGGGCTGTAGGACAGGGCCTGCGCCACCGCCGCGATGGTGCCGCGCCGGGACAGCTCGACCAGCAGGCGCAGTCGCTTGACGTCGAGCACGGCCGCCTCGATTCATCAGTTTTCCTGACGGGTTCTGTCCGAATATAGGCGCTGGACCTGATGGTTCGAGCGGCCCAGACTGGCAGCATGACCACCTGGCACAGCAACCCGGCGGCCCGCAAGACGGTGTGGGCCGCCCCCGACGTGGGCGCCCGCGCGTTCCACGAGACCCTCCCCGGCTATCAGCCCTCGCCCCTGGTCGACCTGCCCGACCTGGCCGCCGAGCTGGGCGTGGGACGGGTCCTGGTCAAGGACGAGTCCTCCCGCCTCGGGCTGCCCGCGTTCAAGGTGCTGGGCGCCTCGTGGGCCTGCTCCCGGGTGCTCGCCGAGCGTCCCGGATCGGTCCTGGTGACCGCGACCGACGGCAACCACGGCCGGGCCGTGGCACGGATGGCAACACACCTCGGCACCAGCGCCACCGTCTTCGTCCCCGCCGTGATGACGGAGCTGGCCGCCGCAGCCATCGCCGGGGAGGGGGCCGAGGTGGTGCGCACCGACGGCGACTACGACCGGACCGTGCAGACCGCCGCGGAGTATGCCGCGGCCGACCCTTCGCGGGCGCTGGTCCAGGACACGGCGTGGCCGGGCTACGAGGAGGTGCCGGGCTGGATCGTCGAGGGCTACGACACCCTGCTGCAGGAGGTCGACGAGCAGCTCGGACGGACCCCAGACCTCGTCGCCGTCCCGGTGGGGGTGGGCTCGCTCGCCCAGGCCGTGGTGGCGCACTACCGCGGCGGACCGACCGGCACCCGGGTGCTGTCGGTCGAGCCCGACACCGCCGCCTGCGTGCTCGTCAGCCTCGCGGCGGGTGAGCCGGTCAGCGTGCCCACAGCCGCGACCGTGATGGCAGGACTGAACTGCGGGACTGTCTCCAGCCTCGCCTGGCCGCTGCTGCGCGCCGGGTGCGACGCCGCGGTGTCGGTCACCGACGAGGACGCGCTGCGTGCCTCGGCCGAGCTCGGGGCGCTCGGGGTCTGCTCGGGACCCTGCGGCGCCGCGACCCTCGCCGGGGTGCGCGCCGCCCTGGCCGACCCCGACCGCCGGGCGGACCTGGGCCTTCCTGAGGACGCCGTCGTGGTCCTGCTCAGCACCGAGGGCGCCCAGTGACCACCCTGCGGGTCGACCGCGACCGGCTCTGGGGCTCGCTCATGGAGCTGAAGGAGATCGGCGCCTACCAGGACGAGGCCACCGGCCTGCAGGGCGTGCGCCGACTCGCCCTCACCGACGCCGACGCCGAGGCGCGACGCCGCTGCGTGGAGTGGATGCTCGAGGCCGGCCTGGAGGTCCGGGTGGACCGGATCGGCAACGTCTACGCCACCCGACCGGGTACCGACCGCAGCCTTCCCTGCGTCCTGATGGGCTCCCACATCGACACCGTCGCCACCGGCGGAGCCTTCGACGGGACGCTCGGGGTGCTCGGTGGC
>JAAYYA010000363.1 GCA_012515595.1 Actinomycetales bacterium | reverse complement strand
GCGCCGACGTTGGTGGCGGCGACGAGGGCGCGCGAGGCCGCGTCGTGGAGCCGGCGCAGGATCTGCTCGCGTCCCAGCGTCGTGCTGGAGCTGATGCTGTGCAGCCGGTGGTCCAGGCCCGCGTCGGCCAGGCCCGTGATGGCGCCGGCGAGCTCGACCACCCGGATCGCGCGAGGAGGGAGGCCCTCAGGCAGCCCCCAGTCCGTGTCCACGCTGTCCCGTGCGGCCCGCTCGAGGCCGTGCCCGCTCAGCGGCTGGCCGGGTGCCTGGCCGAGCTCCGCGGTCAGCTCGGCAATCTCCCGGCGCAGCTGGAGCTCGACGTCGGGCAGCGAGAGCTGCTGCACGACGTGCTGGGGCACCGGGTCGGCGTCGTGCGCCGTCCACCGGGCCTCCCAGCCCTGGTCGCCCTCCGGACCGAACTGGGCGATGCGCGGCACGAGCGCCCCGCCGAGGCCGGTCACGTAGACCATCTCCTCCGCCTCCGTGGCCGCCGCAACCAGTGCCGCGGAACCACGCGGCATACTCGTCAGGTCACCCGGCCGGGGGAGGGCGACCAGGATGAGGCGCTCACCCAGGTCGCGCCACAGCCCAAGCTGCGGGACCAGCCCGTCGACGTGATCGAGGTCCGGCATGGCCCGGCCGGGCACGTCGTCCGGGTCCAGCTGCCCGCCCAGGGCCGCGGTGCCCCACAGGGCAACGCGCACGCTCGCCGGCAGGTCAGCCATGCGGTGATCGTAAGCAGGCCGGGGCGAACTACCCTTGCTCGACATGAGCGATGTCCTGGAATTTGCCGGTGTCGGTGTGCGCCGTGGCGGCAACGCGCTCCTCGACGACATCGACTGGTCCGTGGAGGAGGGCGAACGCTGGGTCGTGATCGGACCCAACGGCGCGGGCAAGACCACCCTGCTGCAGATCGCGGCCGCCCGGATCCACCCGACGACCGGCGTCGCCGGCATCCTCGGGGAGGTCCTGGGCACCGTCGACGTCTTCGACCTGCGTCCCCGGATCGGCCTGTCCAGCGCCGCCCTGGCCGAGCGCATCCCGCCGGAGGAGATGGTCCGTGACGTGGTGGTCACCGCGTCCTGGGGCGTCACCGGGCGCTGGCGGGAGGAGTATGACGAGCTGGACACCGGGCGGGCCACCGACCTCCTCGTGGCGCTGGGGGTGGACCACCTGGCCACCCGCCGCTTCTCCACCCTCAGCGAGGGGGAGCGCAAGCGGGTGCAGATCGCGCGGGCGCTGATGACGGACCCGGAGCTGATGCTGCTCGACGAGCCGGCCGCCGGCCTGGACCTGCGCGGCCGGGAGGACCTGGTGGGCAGGCTGTCCGGGCTTGCCGAGGACATCGAGTCGCCGGCGATGGTGCTGGTCACCCACCACGTCGAGGAAATCCCGCCCGGGTTCACCGACATCCTCATGCTGCGCGACGGCAAGGTCGTGGCCGCCGGCCCGATCGAGACGACGCTGACCGGAGAGAACCTGTCGGCGACCTTCGACATACCGCTCGTGGTGGAGAAGCACGGCGCACGCTGGTCGGCGCGCGCCGCATGAACTGGCTCGAGATCGGCGCCATCATCCTGGCGGGTGTCTGGGCGGGCACCATCAACACCGTCGTGGGTTCGGGCACGCTCGTGACCTTCCCGACCCTGTTGTTCTTCGGGCATCCGCCCGTGTCTGCCAACATCTCCAACAGCCTCGGGCTGGTGGCGGGGGGCGCCTCGGGCGCGTGGGGCTATCGCCACGAGCTGACCAGGCTGCGGACCCTGCTGAAGCAGCTCGCCCCCGCCTCCTTCGTCGGTGCCGTCGCCGGCGCCTTGCTCCTGCTGGTGCTTCCTCCCGAGGCCTTCGAGGCGATCGTGCCGG
>JAAYYA010000362.1 GCA_012515595.1 Actinomycetales bacterium | reverse complement strand
TCCACACATTCTCGTAGGGGTTTCGCACGCCCGACCTGAGCCCCGCCCCGGCCCCGCCCGTGCGTCGAGGAGTGCCCGGTCGACTGCATCCACGTGCACGTGAACGGATCCTTCGCAGGACAGATCGCGCGGAGCGTGAACGATCCATGCAACTGCACACTCGGAGGGTCGCGCTCCGCCCGTGGGTATGCACGCGAGGGGGCGGGCCCGCTGGAGGTCTGGCTCAGGCGTGAGGCCTCGTCATCGCGAGCACGTCCAGCGCGGCGTCGAGCTGCTCCTCGGTCAGCTCGCCCCGCTCGACGTGGCCACGCTCGATCACCACGTCCCGGATGGTCTGCCGGTTGGCCAGCGACTGCTTGGCCACGGCCGCGGCCGCCTCGTAGCCGATGTACTTGTTCAGCGGGGTGACGATCGCGCTCGAGCTCTCGGCGAGCTCCCGGTTGTGCTCCACATTGGCCGTGATCCCGCTGATGCAGCGGTCGGCGAGCACGCGCGAGGAGTTGGCCAGCAGGGTGATCGACTCCACGAGCGCCTGCCCCATGACCGGCAGCATCACGTTGAGCTCGAAGGTGCCGCTGGCACCCCCGAAGGCCACCGTCGCGTCGTTGCCGATCACGCGGGCACACACCATCAACGTCGCCTCGGGGAGCACCGGGTTCACCTTGCCCGGCATGATCGAGGAGCCCGGCTGCAGGTCCGGCAGCTGCACCTCCTGCAGGCCCGCGCGCGGGCCCGAGCCCATCCAGCGCAGGTCGTTGCAGATCTTGGTGAGCGAGACCGCCACCACGCGCAGCTCGCCGCTCAGCGCCACGAGGGCGTCCTGGGTGGACTGTGCCTCGAAGTGGTCGGCGGCCTCGACGAACTCCACCCCGGTGCGGCGCGACACCTCGGCGATGACCTTGGGGGCGAACTCCGGGTGGGCGTTGAGACCGGTACCGGCCGCGGTCCCGCCCAGAGGCAGCTCGGCGACCTGCGTCTCCGCGGCGAAGCGGACGCGCTGGCGTCCGAGCGCGATCTGGCGGGCGTAGCCACCGAACTCCTGCCCCAGGGTGACCGGCACCGCATCCATCAGGTGGGTGCGGCCGGCCTTGACGACGTCGGCGAACTCCTCCGCCTTGGCGCCCAGTGCGGTCTCGAGGTGCTCCAGGGCCGGCAGCAGCTCGTCGTGGACCAGCCGCCCGGCCGCGACCCGGATGGCCGAGGGGAAGGTGTCGTTGCTGGACTGGCCGGCGTTCACGTGGTCGTTGGGGTGGACCGTGGCCTCACCACCGGTGGCCCTGTTGGCCAGCGTCGCCACGACCTCGTTGACGTTCATGTTGGTCGAGGTGCCCGACCCGGTCTGGTAGACGTCGATCGGGAAGTGGCCGTCGTGGGTGCCCGCCACCACCTCGTCGGCGGCCGCGCTGATCGCCCGGGCGCGGTCTGCGTCGAGGACACCCAGCTCGGCGTTGACCCCCGCCGCTGCCGACTTCAGCAGGGCCAGCGCGTGGATGATCGCCGCCGGAACCGGCTGTCCCGAGATCGGGAAGTTCTCCACGGCCCGCGCCGTCTGCGCGGCGTACAGGGCGTCCGCCGGGACCTGCACCTCCCCCATCGAGTCGTGCTCGGTGCGCATGGGGACGGTGGGGTTGGTCGCGGTGCTGGTCTGGTCAGTCATGACCCCAGTCTCCCCCGCCTCCCCGGTGCGGCGCCACGCACCCCCCGGGGTCCGTGGTGCACGACGGCCGGGCGCACGCAGCAGACCCCGGTCGCCCTCGACGGGCGGACCGTGGTCTGCGATGGTGCGGTTCGGGTCACCGGCCGTGCCGTGTGCCCAGGGGGTCAGCGGCTGTGCCGTGTGCCCCGGGAGTCCTCCGGCTCAGTACCAGCCGACGGACTGCGAGTGCGCCCAGGCGGCGCAGGGGCTGCCGTAGCGACCGGAGATGTACCCCAGGCCCCAGCGGATCTGGGTGGCGGGGTTGGTGCGCCAGTCGGCACCGGCGGAGGCCATCTTGCTGGCCGGCAGGGACTGCGGGATGCCGTAGGCGCCGGAGGACGGGTTGGTCGCGGTGTGGTTCCAGCCGCTCTCACGCATCCACAGGGAGTCCAGGCAGCCGAACTGGTCCTGGCTCCAGCCGTAGCTGCTGAGCATGTTGCGAGCGATCGTCCGGGGGTCACCGGAGGGAGCGGGTGCCGGCTCGGGCTCCGGGGCGGGAGCGGCCTCCTCGACGGGGGCCTCCGCGCGCTCCTGCGAGCGGGCGGCGGCCTCCTCGGCAGCGGCCTGCTCAGCGGCGCGCTCGGCGGCGGCACGCTCGGCGGCCTCGGCCGCGGCCGCCTCCTCAGCGGCACGACGCTCGGCCTCGGCACGCTCCGCCGCAATCTCCTGCGAGCGCTCGGTCGCCACGTCACCGGCCTTGCGGGTGCTCCAGGCGGAGAAGTTCATGGACGTGGCGGAGATCTGCTCCTCCACCAGCGCGACAGCATCGGCCAACGAGGACTCGCTGCCGTCGGCGACATTGCGCAGGGCGGCGTCGCCCACGAAGGGGCTGGTCTCGGCGATGCTGTTGGCCAGACCGTCGGCGTCGATCGTCGGGGTGGACGACGGGACGGCGGCGTAGGCCGCCATCGCCATCGCACCCGCGGCGATGACCGCGGTCACGGCAGTGGCGCCTCGGTGCAGGCGGCGGCCGTGGCGACGGCCGTTGCGGCGGTCGGAACCGGCCTCCTCGCTGCTGGGCAGCACGGAAATCTCAGGGGCATTGGACAAGGGAGTACCTCCACGCCCGAGGCACCGTCAGCTGCGGTGCGCAGCGGGGGCAACGGTCACGAGCGTTATCAATTCGTGATCTGACTCGGTCTACCGTGACAGCCCTTGTCACAAGATCGCAAATTCAGCGACCCCTTCCGTGGCCAACGTCACATTGACGGCCGCGGCGAAATCTGGTGCTCCTGGGACTGGTGATACGCCCGTGACAAGCCTGCAGCGGTCGTCGGGAGCGTCTTCACCAACCGCCTGCGGGCGAGGCGTGCGGGTGCGCGGGAGCGGACGGCCGGCACCTCAGTGAAAACGAGGCGTCAGACCCGGACCTCGCTCACGATCAGACCAGACCCTCCCCGCCCTCGAGCAGGTCGGTGACCAGGGCCGCGATCGGGCTGCGCTCGCTGCGGTGCAGCGTCACGTGCGCGAAGAGCGGGTGGCCCTTGAGGGTCTCGATCACGGCGGCCACCCCGTCGTGGCGGCCCACCCGCAGGTTGTCGCGCTGGGCGACGTCGTGGGTCAGGACGACGCGGGAGCTCTGGCCGATCCGGGAGAGCACGGTCAGCAGCACGTTGCGCTCGAGCGACTGGGCCTCGTCGACGATGACGAAAGCGTCGTGCAGCGACCGACCGCGGATGTGCGTCAGGGGCAGGACCTCGAGCATGTCGCGGTCGATGATCTCCTCCACGACCTCCCGGGACACCACGGCCCCGAGCGTGTCGAAGACCGCCTGGGCCCAGGGACCCATCTTCTCGTTCTCGGTGCCCGGGAGGTATCCGAGATCCTGGCCCCCCACGGCATACAACGGTCGGAAGACGATCACCTTGCGGTGCTGACGCCGTTCCATCACGGCCTCGAGGCCGGCACAGAGCGCCAGGGCCGACTTGCCGGTGCCGGCGCGCCCGCCCAGGCTGATGATGCCCACGTCCGGGTCCAGCAGCAGGTCGAGGGCGATGCGCTGCTCCGCGGAGCGGCCGTGCAGCCCGAAGGCGTCGCGGTCGCCGCGCACCAGCTTAACCGCGTGGTCGGGTGCCACCCGGGCGAGGGCGCTGCCCGAGGGACCGAGCACGGTCAGCCCGGTGTGGACGAGCAGGTCCCGGGCGCCGTCATGCTCCAGGCGTCCGGTCTCGTAGAGCGTCGCCATCTGCGCGTCGTCGACCTCGAACTCGGCCATCCCGGTCCAGCCGGAGTCGACGGACAGCTCGGCGCGGTACTCCTGGGCGTCCAGCCCGCACGCGGAGGCCTTGACGCGCATCGGCAGGTCCTTGCTCACCACCGTCACGTCGTGCCCCTCCGCGGCGAAGTTGCAGGCCACGGCCAGGATGCGGGAGTCGTTGTCGCCAAGGCGGAAGCCCGCCGGCAGGGAGGCGGGGTCGGTGTGGTTGAGCTCGACCCGCAGAGTCCCGCCCTCGGCACCGACCGGCACCGGCTCGTTGAGCCCACCGTGCTTCACGCGCAGGTCGTCCAGCTGCCGCAGGGCCTCGCGGGCGAAGTAGCCCAGCTCCGGGTGGTGCCGCTTGGCCTCCAGCTCGGTGATCACGACGATCGGCAGCACGACCTGGTGCTCGGCGAAGCGCAGCATGCCCCGCGGGTCGGACAGGAGCACGGAGGTGTCCAGGACGTAGGTCTTGGTCTGCACGGACTTGGTGGCACGGGCACGCGTGGAACGGGTAGCGGATCGGCTGGTGGTGGATGCCATGTCGACTCTCCCTGCACGCGTGCTGACGCTACGCGTGGTGGCGGTGGGTTGACCGGGACCGGACCCTGGCCAGGTGGCCGAGGTGCCGGTGCCGGCCCCCCGCCCAGAGCTGTCGCTCCATCTGGTGGGCCTCCCGAACGAGGACGGGTGTCCTGCGTCACTTCCGACCGTAGGACCTTGTCCGGCTCCATCCGGGGCATTCGGTCGGCGTGGCGCGAAGGTCCGTCAAACCGTCACCGTCGGTTCACCCGCCAGCCACCACCTCCCCTCCTCCCGACCGGGCGCACCGGATGGCGACCCACGACGCCCGTCAGCTGCCGAAGCGCCGCTCGCGCTCGGCATACGCCCGTAGTGCCCGCAGGAAGTCCACCTTGCGGAAGTCGGGCCAGTAGGCCTCGCAGAAGTAGAACTCACTGTGCGCGCTCTGCCACAGCAGGAAGCCCCCGAGCCGCTGCTCCCCGCTGGTGCGGATCACCAGGTCGGGGTCGGGCTGGCCCTTGGTGTAGAGGTGCTCGGCGATGTCCTCGACCTGGAGGGTCTCGGCGAGCTCCTCGACGGAGGTCCCCTTCTCGGCAGCCTCGGCCAGCAGCGACCGGACGGCGTCGGCGATCTCCTGGCGGCCGCCGTAACCGATCGCCACGTTGACGACCATGCCGTCGACCTCCGCCGTGCGCTCCACGGCCGCGCGCAGCACCTGCACCGTGTCGTCCGGGAGCAGGTGCGCCGCGCCGACCAGGTTGATCCGCCAGTGCCGGGGCTCGGCCAGCTCGGTCACGACGTCCTGGATGATGCGCAGCAGCGGCTCGACCTCCCGCGCGTCGCGTCGCAGGTTGTCGGTCGAGAGCAGCCAGAGCGTGACGACCTCGACGCCGGCCTCCTCGCACCAGTCCAGCAACGGCGCGATGTTGTCGGCCCCTGCCCGGTGCCCGTGCGCGGTGTCGGCCCCCCGAGCCCTGGCCCAGCGCCGGTTCCCATCCAGCATGACTCCCACGTGCCGCGGCATGCGATCGACCGGGAGGTGCTTGGTCAGCGACCTGTTGTACACCTGGTAGAGCAGGTCGCGGGGAGAACGCATGCGGCCTAACCTACTCGTCGCGCCGGCGGGTGGCTGTGCGGAGTTCGTGAAGAATTCACGGTTACGCCTTGGTAACCTACGGTTCCGTAGGTTATGGTTTCCTCATGGAACCGACCCCCACGCACCCCGAGAATCGTCGCCGCGTGCAGCGAGCGACCGAGTCCGCGGTGCAGGAGGTCCGGGAGACGGCGGGCGAGGTCAAGGACGCCGCCAAGGACGTGGTCGCCACGATCAAGCCCAAGCTGCGCGGCTGGCTCCACCTGGGCACCACCCCGCTCGCGCTGGCGGCCGGGATCGTCCTCGTCGCGCTCGCCCCCACCACCACGGCACGGGTCGCCGCTGCCGTCTTCGCCATCACCGCCGTGCTGCTGTTCGGCACGTCAGCGCTGTACCACCGTGGGTCCGGCCACTTCAGCGAACGGACCAGCGCCGTCCTCAAGCGCCTGGACCACGCGAACATCTTCCTGATCATCGCGGGCACCTACACGCCGTTCGCCGTGCTGCTCCTCCCCCCGGGCCAGGGCCGCACCCTGCTCTGGCTCGTGTGGGGCGGTGCCATCGCCGGGGTGCTGTTCCGGGTCCTGTGGGTCGGTGCGCCGCGCTGGCTCTACACGCCCGTCTATGTCGCTCTCGGGTGGGTGGCCGTCTTCTACCTGCCCGGTTTCTGGCGCAACGGTGGCGCCGTCGTGGTGACCCTCATCGCCGCGGGCGGCCTGCTCTACACGCTCGGCGCCGTGGTCTACGGCACCAAGCGCCCCAACCCCTCCCCCCGCTGGTTCGGGTTCCACGAGATCTTCCACTCGTTCACGATCGTGGCGTTCGCCGCGCACTACGTTGCGGTGTCGTTCTCGGTCTACGGCGCGGTGCCCGGGGCGGGCTGAGCGGGTCGAACGACGCGCGACGCACCCGGTGGACCCTGGGAGCACAACACGACGCGCCCGGTGGCCACTGGGAGCACAACACGACGCGCCCGGTGGCCACTGGGAGCACAACACGACGCGCCCGGTGGACCCTGAGAGCGCAACACCGCGCGCCCGGTGGCCCCTGAGAGCGCAACACGGCGCGCCCGGTCGATTAGGAGGACTGCTCGTCGTCCTCGTCCGTCTCCTGCGCCCGACGCTCCTGCGTGAGGCGCTCCTCGGCCTGGCGCAGCTCCTCCTGGTGCTTGAGGCGGCGCAGCCGGCGGTTGAGGTCCATGCCGAGCAGGATGAGCGCGATCGCCAGGAAGAACAGGACCAGGAAGCCGCCCAGCCCCGCGGTGATCTCGACACCGGTGTTGTTCACGACGCCTGCTCCCCGTCACGGTCGTGGTGACCCTCGAGCTCGGTGACCTCGTCGTCCAGGTCCTCCGTCTGCCGGGCGTCGTCGACCCCGTCGCCGTCCTCGTCCTGCGGGGGCGGCGGGACGGAGCGGTAGGCGGCCACGATCTCACCGTCGGCGTCGCGCTGGGGCGAGCGACGGCATACGGCCTCCAGGTCCAGCTCGCGCAGGCCGGCGAACAGGTCGTCCTCCGGGAAGGACGGCTCCACCAGCGAGACCGCGAGCTCCCAGTCCTCGGTCGGGTGCACCCGCTGCTGCAGCTCCATCGGGACGGCGAACCAGAACCCGTCCGGGTCCACCTGGGTCGCGTGCGCGCGCAGCGCGTCGTCGCGCACCGGGAAGAACTCCGCGCAGGGCACGAAGGTGTTGATGTCGCGCTCCGGACGCTGCCGCAGACCTTCCACCCAGTCGAGGTAGGGCGACTCCAGCCCCTCGGCCACCATCGCGTCGTGGATCTTGCGGATCCGCTTGATGGACCAGCCGGAGTAGTAGACCTTCTGCGGCTGCCAGGGGTCACCTGCATGGGGGTATGCCGTGGGGTCACCGGCGGCACGGAAGGCCGCCATCGACACCACGTGGGTCATGATGTGGTCCGGGTGGGGGTAGCCGCCGTTCTCGTCGTAGGTGGTGATCACGTGCGGACGGAACTCGCGGATCACCCGCACCAGCGCCTCGGCGGTCACCTCGACCGGCTCCAGCGCGAAGCAGCCCTCCGGCAGTGGCGGCAGCGGGTCCCCCTCGGGCAGACCGGAGTCGACGAAGCCGAGCCAGGTGTGCTCCACCCCGAGAATCTCGGCGGCCCGCGCCATCTCGTCGCGCCGCACCTGCGCCAGGTCCCGCTCGATGTGCGGGTCCCCCTTGAGCTTCTCGTTGAGCACGTCGCCCCGCTCACCGCCGGTGCAGGAGACCACCCGCACCCGGACGCCCTCGGTGACGTACTTCGCCGTGGTGGCGGCGCCCTTGCTGGACTCGTCGTCCGGGTGTGCGTGGACGGCCATGAGGCGAAGCTCCTGGGACACCCTTACGCTCCTCGTGTTCTGGTGTGACGGACAATGGTGTCGCACCCCGGCGCGACAGCGCCCCCTATCCTCTCACCTCCCGGGCACAGACCCGATTCCTGGACGGAGCAGCACCCGTGAGCAGTCCCGCACCCATCCGGGTGAGCAAGCGCACGTGGTGGGTCGTGGGCACCGCCGGGGTGGCCGTGATGACGGCCCTGGCGATCTGGTTCGGCATCGCGGGGACCGCGGGCAAGGTCCACTGGTACAACAGCGGCTTCGACATCGTCTCCGACGAGCAGATCGACGTCCGCTTCGACCTGCGGCGGGATCCGAGCAGGACGGTCGTGTGCGACCTGCACGCCCTGGACACCCACCACGCCCGGGTGGGCACCGGGAAGGTCACCGTGGGGCCGGCCGACTCCTCTCCGAGCCGGCACGTGGAGACGCTGCGCACGGTCGCCCGCGCCACCACGGGCTACGTGGACAACTGCACGTATGCCGAGTGACCGGCGGGGTCTGTCACGGCACCGGCCGTGCACCGGCCAGGCACCCGACCGACGGGCACGGCAAGGGCAGCGCGGTGAACACCGCACGACATACTCGTGACCCGATCGTGACCTTGACATATGGCCTCTGGCGGTTTCCTTGTTAAACTTGGACATCGCGAAGGTCCGGGCCGGACACCCCTGAGCGCCGAAAGTTCAGGCTGATCCCACCGCCCGGGCCTCATTGTTTGATCGTGACAGGACACTCCCACAGCAGCGCGGGAGCCCTGGCGCGTGACCCGAGGAGTGACTGAAGTGACTGACACCACCACCAAGCAGACGGCTACCTACCTGACGCCTGAGGCGCACGCCCGCCTGCAGGCGGAGTTGGCCCACCTCAAGGGCGAGGGACGCACCGAGATCTCCCGGCGGATCGAGGAGGCCCGCGAGGAGGGCGACCTCAAGGAGAACGGCGGCTACCACGCGGCTAAGGAGGAGCAGGGCAAGATGGAGGCCCGCATCCGCCAGCTCGAGCAGCTCCTCCAGAACGTCACGATCGGCGACGCGCCGGCCGACGACGGTGTCGTCGAGCCCGGCATGATCGTCACCATCGAGATGTTCGGCGAGGAGGAGAAGTTCCTGCTCGGCAGCCGCGAGATCATCGGCGACGAGGACGACCTCACCGTCTACAGCGAGAAGTCGCCGATGGGCGCGGCCATCCTGGGCCACAGCCCCGGCGACACCACCTCCTTCACCGCCCCCAACGGCAAGTCCATCGAGGTCAAGGTCCTCTCCGCGACGCCCTACAAGTCCTGACGCGCAGTCCCGACACCCCAGTGCGCGTCCGCCCGGCGGACGCCACGCACCCCGATACCGCCTCGCGCAGGCCGGCTCAGCCGGCCAGCACGGGGCGGTATCCGCTGTCGTGGAGGGCATCCATCACCGCGGCGGAGTGCTCCGGGCCGTCGGTCTCCACGGTGATCCCGATCTGCACCTCGTGCACGTGCAGCGACGCCGTGGTGCGCCCGTGCTGCACCTCCAGGACGTTGGCCCGCTGCTCGGCCAGGTGGGCGAGCAGCGCCGACAGCGACCCCGGACGGTCGGGCACGGTCACCCGGAACTGCAGGTAGCGCCCGGCCACCCCCAGCCCGGTCTGGATGATCCGCAGCATCAGCAGCGTGTCGATGTTGCCCCCGGAGAGCACGGCCACGACGGGCCGGTCCGGGTCGAAGGCGGGCTCCCCCGGGGCCGCGGCGGCGCGGTCCATCAGGTGGGCGACCGCGGCCGCCCCAGCAGGCTCCACCACCAGCTTGGCGCGCTCGAGCAGGAAGAGCATGGCCCGCGCGATCGCGTCCTCCGCCACCGTCTCGACGCCGTCGACGAGGTCCCGCACCAGCTCGAAGGGCACGTCCCCGGGCCGACCCACGGCGATGCCGTCGGCCATCGTGGACATCTTGGCGACCGGCACCGGGTGCCCGGCGGCCAGCGACCCGGGCCAGGCTGCGGCCTCCTCGGCCTGGACCCCGATGACCCGCACGTCGGGCCGCACCGCCTTGACGGCCGTGGCGATGCCCGCCAGCAGCCCGCCGCCGCCGAGGCACACCAGGATGGTGCCGACGTCAGGGACCTCCTCCAGGATCTCCAGCCCGCAGGTGCCCTGGCCCGCGACGATCGCCGGGTGGTCGAACGGCGGGATGAACACGGCGCCGGTCTCCTGCTCGAAGGTCCTGGCCCGCTCGATGCAGTCGTCGATGGTGCTGCCGACCTGCTCGACCGTGGCGCCGTAGCCACGGGTGGCCCGCAGCTTGGGCATCGAGGCGCCGTTGGGCATGAAGACGGTCGCCTCGATACCGAGCAGCTGGGCCGCGAGCGCGACGCCCTGCGCGTGGTTGCCCGCGCTGGCGGCCACGACGCCGCGGGCGCGCTCCTCCTCCGACAGTGCCGCCATCCGGGTGTAGGCACCCCGGATCTTGAACGAGCCGGCCCGCCCCATGTTCTCGCACTTCAGGTGCACGGGGACGCCGGCCAGCGTGCTCAGCGCCTGGCTGAACTCCATCGGCGTGGGGTTGATCACCCCGGCCAGGAGCTCGCGGGCGGCGTCGATGTCGGCGGGGGTCACAGGCGGCGTCGTTGGCACACAGTCACCCTAACGGCCCAGCACCGTCCTTCTCCCAGGCGATAGCGAGGGCCAGGGCCATCTGGGCCAGGGCCGTGTGCGGCGCACCCCTCGGGCTGCCTGCGGGAGCTCGGCCGGTGAGCCTGCCCGACGAGTTCTTCGAGCGCCTTCGCTAGCTGCGAGCCGGTTATTTCCGGCTCTCAGAGCGTTTTCCCGCTCGGAGTGGGCGCGGGGATCACCCGGTGGGGCGGGCACTGGAGTGGAGCACGGCCTCCGCCATGAGACCGAATGTGCGCGGTGCGACGTCCTGGACGTCGCACCGCGCACATGTGGTCGCATCGCTCGGATGGGGGTGCGGCCGGTCGGATGGACCAGCTCGCCCGAGCCGCGGGTGGGGCCGCTCGCCGCTCCGCTCAGGCGGCGTCCTCCGACTGGCCGGCGCCGGGGACCCGCTCGGACATCCGCAGGTCCTCCTTGTCCAGCGGACCGGTCATCGGCTTGTCGATGAGGTAGCGGACGTAGGCGTAGTTGGTGAAGAACCCGGGCAGGTACTCACCCAGCGCGACGTACTCCAGCACCTCGCGGGCCCGGGCCAGCGGCTCGGCGGACTCCGGCCCCAGCTCGGCGACCAGCCGGCCGGTCTCCTCCTCGATGAGGTCGGCCACCAGCTGCCGGGTGACGACCCGCAGGTCGTCCAGCGGGGTCCGGTTCCGGATCCACTGCCACAGCTGGGCCCGGGAGATCTCGACGGTCGCCGCGTCCTCCATCAGGTTGTCGATGGCGACCGCGCCGGTCCCACCCGTCCACGCCGCCAGGTAGCGCAGCGGCACCGTGATGTTGGTGCGCACGCCCTCCTCGGTGACGGTCGGGTCCGGGACGCCGGACAGCAGGTCGGCCGCGATGACCTCGACCTCGGGGCGCTGCCGCCCGCGCTGGTCGGCCGCCTCGCCCAGGACACCGTCGAAGACCTCGGTGCAGGTCGGGACCAGCGCCGGGTGCGCCACCCAGGAACCGTCGAAGCCGTCGCCGGCCTCGCGCTCCTTGTCCGCCCGGATCTTCTCCAGCGCGGCGGCGGTGACCGCCTCGTCGGAGCGGTCCGGCACGAAGGCCGCCATGCCGCCGATCGCGTGGGCGCCGCGCTTGTGACAGGTCTTGACCAGCAGCTCGGTGTAGGCCCGCATGAACGGCGTGGTCATGGTGACCTCGGCCCGCTCGGGCAGCACGAACTCCGGACCGCGCTGGGCGAAGGTGCGGATGAAGCTGAAGATGTAGTCCCAGCGGCCCGCGTTCAGCCCCGAGGAGTGGTCACGCAGCTCATACAGGATCTCCTCCATCTCGAACGCCGCCGTGACGGTCTCGATGAGCACGGTCGCCCGGATGGTGCCCTGCGGGATGCCCAGCAGGTCCTGCGCCAGCACGAAGACGTCGTTCCAGAGGCGGGCCTCCAGGTGCGACTCCAGCTTGGGCAGGTAGAAGTACGGCCCGGCACCCCGGTCGATGAGCTCCTGGGCGTTGTGGAAGAAGTAGAGCCCGAAGTCGACCAGCGAGGCCGGCAGCGGCCGGCCGTCGACGGACAGGTGCTTCTCGCACAGGTGCCAGCCACGCGGCCGCAGGACGATCGTCGGGGTCTCCTGCCCCACGGCATACTTCTTGCCGTTCTCGTCGGTGAAGTCGATCTGTCCGCGGATCGCGTCGAACAGGTTGAGCTGCCCGTCGATGACGTTGAACCAGGTGGGCGCGGTCGCGTCCTCCAGGTCGGCCATCCACACCCGGGCACCGGAGTTGAGGGCGTTGATGGTCAGCTTGCGGCTGGCCGGGCCGGTCATCTCGCAGCGGCGGTCGGTGAGCCCGGGGGCGGGCTCGGCCACGCGCCAGGACTTGTGCTCGCGGATCCCGCGGGTCTCGGGGAGGAAGTCCAGCTCCTCGCGGCCGGCGCTGATCTGGTGCTGGCGCGCGCGGCGGGCCTGGAGCAGCTCGGCGCGGCGGCCGGCGAACGCGCCGTCCAGCTTGCGCACGAAGTCCAGCGCCTCGGGGGTGAGGATCTGCTCGAACCGGGGGTGCTCGGTACCGCGGACCTGGACGGCGCCGTTGGTGCCCCGGGAGTGCGTGGTGGTCATCTCAAACTCCTTGTCGTATGTCGTGTGGCCGGGTGTGGCTGCCCCCGCCGGGCGGGCGGGGCAACCAGGGGGCCGGGGCGTTCTTAGTGAAACTGCTCTTCCTCGGTGGACCCGGTCAGCGCGAGGGTGCCGCTGGTCGGGTTGATCGCGGTGGACACCTTGTCGAAGTAGCCGGTGCCGACCTCGGCCTGGTGCTTCACGGCGGTGTAGCCGCGCTCGGCGTCGGCGAACTCGGCCTCCTGCAGCTCGACGTAGGCGCTCATCCCGGTGCGGGCGTAGCCGTGGGCCAGGTTGAACATCGAGTGGTTCAGGGCGTGGAAGCCGGCCAGGGTGATGAACTGGAACTTGTAGCCGAGCGCACCGAGCTCGTCCTGGAAGGCAGCGATCTCGCTGTCGGACAGCGCGGCCTTCCAGTTGAACGACGGCGAGCAGTTGTAGGCCAGCATCTTGCCCGGGAACTCCTTGTGGAGCTCGGTGGCGAACTCGCGGGCCAGGCCCAGGTCCGGCGTGCCGGTCTCGACCCAGATCAGGTCGCAGTAGGGGGCGTAGGCCTTGGCGCGGGCCAGCACCGGCTCGATGCCGTTGCGCACCCGGAAGAAGCCCTCGCTGGTGCGCTCGCCGGTGGTGAACTCCTGGTCGATCGGGTCGACGTCGCTGGTCAGCAGGTCGGCGGCCAAGGCGTCGGTGCGGGCGATCACCAGGCTGGGGACGTTCAGGGTGTCGGCCGCCAGGCGCGCCGCGTTGAGGGTGCGGATGTGCTGCGCGGTGGGCACCAGCACCTTGCCGCCGAGGTGGCCGCACTTCTTCTCCGAGGCGAGCTGGTCCTCCCAGTGCACGCCGGCGGCGCCGGAGACGATCATCGACTTCATCAGCTCGAAGGCGTTGAGCGGGCCGCCGAAGCCGGCCTCGGCGTCGGCCACGATCGGCACCAGGTAGTCGGTGCCGTTCTCGCCGTTGGACCAGTCGATCTGGTCGGCGCGCATCAGCGCGTTGTTGATGCGGCGGACCACGGCCGGCACGGAGTTGGCCGGGTAGAGGCTCTGGTCGGGGTAGGTCTGCCCGGACAGGTTGGCGTCCGCGGCGACCTGCCAGCCGGAGAGGTAGATCGCCTCGAGGCCACCGCGCACCTGCTGGACCGCCTGGTTGCCGGTGAGGGCACCGAGGGCGCGGGTGAACGGCTTGGTCTGCAGCTGCTCCCAGAGCTTCTCGGCACCGCGCCGGGCCAGGGTGTGCTCCTCTACCACGCTGCCCCGCAGCTGCACGACGTCCTCGGCGGAGTAGGTGCGCTCGACGCCCGCCCAGCGGGGGTTCACGTTCCACTCGGAGCGCAGCGCCTCGGCGGCGGACAGCTGAGGGCCGCCCTCGGTGGTGGTGGCGTCGGGGTTGTTCAGCGTGACGGTCATGAGACGTCCCTTCGGATGTGGGCCCTTCGCGGGGAAGCGCCGTTCTGGTGCGGACCGGCCACTCCCTCAAGAAGTGCCGTTCTGGTGCGATGACCCATCATTGGGTCAAGAACAACCCCTCTTGCCATGGTTTCTCTTGTCAATTTCTGCGGTTCTTGCGCTATCGTGGCGCAATGACCGATCTCGCCACCGCCCCCGACCCGATCACTATCGGCCGGCAGCTGCGCCACGTCCGCCGCAGCTCGGGGCGCACTCTCGACGACGTCGCCGGCCAGGCCGGCATCTCCGGCTCCGCCCTGTCGCTGCTGGAGAACGGCAAGCGCGAGGCCAAGCTCTCCACGCTCGCGGCCCTCGCGGGCGCGCTCGGCACGGACCTGGCGGACCTGCTGCAGGCCCGCCCACCAAGCCGCCGGGCGGCGCTGGAGATCGCCCTGGAGAAGGCCCAGCGCGCTGACTCGTTCGAGGCCCTGGGCATCCCGGCGGTCAAGATCGGCCCGCGTCTCCCGACGGAGGCCCTGGAGGCGCTGGTCGGCATGCACGAGGCCCTCGCGGCGGTGCAGGCCGAGCGGGCCGCCACCCCCGAGCAGGCACGGCGGGCCAACGCCGAGCTGCGCGTGCGGATGCGGGCCGCGGACAACTACTTCCCCGAGATCGAGGCCGCGGCGGGCAGGCTGCTCAAGGCGATCGACCACCGCGGGGGCCCGATCACCCGCACGGCCGTGGACAAGCTCGCGGCCCACCTCGGCTTCACCCTCGTGCACACCAACAACCTCCCGACCTCGACCCGGTCGGTGTCCGACCTGGCCAACCGCCGCATCTACCTCCCCCAGCCCGACGCGGGGCAGAGCGACTCGCGGTCGCTGGCGCTGCAGGCCCTCGGCCACGTCGTGCTCGGGCACGAGGTGCCAGCCGACTACGGCGAGTTCCTCTCCCAGCGCGTCGAGATCAACTACTTCTCCGCCGCGCTGCTCATCCCCGAGAAGAGCGCGGTGCAACTGCTCAGCCGGGCCAAGGCCGCCAAGGACATCGCGATCGAGGACCTGCGTGATGCGTATGCCGTGTCCTACGAGACCGCGGCGCACCGGTTCACCAACCTGGCCACCCGCCACCTGGACCTGCCGGTGCACTTCATGCGGATCTCCGAGGCGGGCCTGATCTACAAGGCCTACGAGAACGACGGCGTCCGCTTCCCCAGCGACGCGACGGGAGCCATCGAGGGCCAGCGGGTCTGCCGGCACTGGACCGCCCGGGTCGTCTTCGAGCAGCCCGATCTGTCCAACGCCTACCAGCAGTACACCGACACCAAGTCCGGCACCTACTGGTGCTCGGCCGTCGTGGACCGCACCCCCAACGGCACCTTCTCGGTCAGCGTCGGGGTGCCCTACGCGCAGGTGAAGTGGATGCGCGGACGGGAGACCACCTCCCGGTCGAAGTCCCGCTGCCCCGACCCGACCTGCTGCGCCCAGCCGCCCGCCGAGCTCGCTCAGCGCTGGGCGGGCCAGGCCTGGCCCAGCGCGAGGGTCCACTCGCACCTGCTGGCCGCCATGCCTCCGGGGGTCTTCCCGGGCGTCGACGACACCGAGGTGCTCACCTTCCTGGAGGCCCAGACCCCGGTGTGAGCCGCCACGGGCCGTATGCCGTGCGGCTCGACCCTCCTCAGCCGACCAGTTGCAGGATGGCCATGACGATGAGCAGCAACACCCCAACGGCTGCCAGGATCAGACCCCAGAGGATCTTGGGCCGTGCCGCCGCCGGGTCCGGTCCGGGGCCCTCGACGCCGAAGCCGATCTCGGTGCCGATGTCCAGCGTGCCGGGAGGGCCGCCGAAACCGCCCTTCTTGCCGATCTGAGCACGGGCGGCCTCCTGCTCGCGACGACCCCAGAGCCACACGGCGACCCCGATGATGATCAGGAGCACGGGCAACCCGAACCGCAGCGCAACGTCCATGGGGAGGAACTTGCCACAGGCGCACGGTGACCGCCACCGGACCGGCCGGCGCACGGCATACTGCCGGGTCGGTCCTGTCACCGGGTCGGCGCATACTGGAGACATGCGCACCTCCCCCGTCCAGATCCCCGGTTCCCCACTCCCCGGCCGTCCCGACGCGCTGCCGGGCATTCCCACGACCCACGAGGTGCTCGACACCCCGCTGCACGGCCCGTGGGGCGAGCACGCCGAGGTCCTGTATGTCGGGATGGGCTGCTTCTGGGGCGCCGAGCGGATCTTCTGGCGCCAGCCGGGGGTGATCACCACGGCCGCCGGTTACATGGGGGGACCGACTCCGAACCCCACGTACGAGGAGGTCTGCAGCGGGCGCACGGGTCACGCCGAGGCCGTGATCGTGGTCTACGACCGGACGCAGACCGACCCCGAGACGCTGCTCAAGGAGTTCTGGGAGAACCACGACCCGACGACGCAGGACCGGCAGGGCAACGACCGGGGCACGCAGTACCGCTCGGCGATCTACTGGACCACGCCGGAGCAGGAGGCCGCCGCCCGGGCGACGCACGACGCCTTCCAGCAGGTGCTCACCGACAACGGATACGGCACGATCTCGACGGAGCTGGCGCCGGCGTCGGAGGTCGGGCCGTTCTACTACGCCGAGGACTACCACCAGCAGTACCTGCACAAGAACCCGATGGGCTACTGCAACCACGGCCCGAACGGCATGACGTGCCCCGTCGGCCTGCTGCGCCAGGACCAGCTGCCGAGCCAGGAGTCGGTGCTGGGCCGGGAGTAAGCCCCTGCGACCGAGCGCACGGGACGTCGCTCCAAAGGGCCACCGAGCGCGTGGTGTTGGGGCACTGGGGGCGACCGAGCGCGTGGTGTTGCGGCACTGAGGGCGACCGAGCGCGTGGCGTTGCGAGACGCCTGGCTCTCTTGTTGCGACCAGCGATTTTGGTCGCGCGGTTCTGGTCGCATGCGACGTCATCCGCGCGACCAATAGTGCCGAGCGCTCAATCAGGGGAGGCTGGTCGGCGACGGGCGGGGGCCAGACACACCGCGCCCGGTCGGGTCTGAGACCGCAACACGGTGCGCCCCGGTTACCTTCGCGTGCGTGCGGTGGCGGGTGCTGTCCACGGGTCCTCGGGCCACGGGTGCTTCGGGTAGCGGCCGCGCATCTCGGCCCTCACCTGCGCGTAGGGACCGGACCAGAACGACGCGAGGTCGTCTGTGACCGCCAGCGGACGGCCGGCCGGCGAGAGCAGATGGAAGAGCACTCGTACGCCCGCGACCTGCGGGGTCTCGCCC
The DNA here is from genome assembly GCA_012515595.1 of Actinomycetales bacterium. Lineage (GTDB taxonomy): Bacteria > Actinomycetota > Actinomycetes > Actinomycetales > Dermatophilaceae > Ornithinicoccus. The sequence goes on along the minus strand of JAAYYA010000362.1, from coordinate 5,174 downwards.
CACCCGAAGCACTCCTGGAGCTTCACCGCGACGACGGGACGCCCGTCCGGGTCGTCGGCCGCGGGGTAGTCGATGCGCACGTCGCGTCCGCTCGGCACGGCCAGCCGCTCCGGGGCCAACTCCCCCAGCCGGCTGGCCTCGGGCCACGGCAGCAGCCGGCGCAGCGGATCCACCAGGTCGATCCGGTCGGCCCGTCCACCGTCCGCGAGCCGGTCGACCTCCGGGCCGAGCCACTCCGGCCACCGGTCGGCGAGCGCGGCGTCGCTGACGTCGGGCCACGGGTCGCCGAGCGTCCGGCGCAGAAGCGCGAGCCGGCGGCGGAGTCCGTCCGCCGCCGGTGACCACGTGAAGATCCCGAGTCCCTGCTCCGACAGGGCCGCCTCGACCGCGCGCCGGGCATCGTCGGGCTCCGGCCGGACCGCGACGGAGGAGAGCTCGATCGCCCCGAGCGCCCGCACCCGCCGCGACACGACTCGGTGGTCCCGGAAGGTGGCGGTGGCGCTGTCCGTGAGCAGCGTCGCGGCAGCGAGCTCGGCTGCTTCCTGGCTGAGCGGGGCAGCGGAGCGGATGACCGCACCCGTCCCCGCAGCCACCCGACCCTCGGCCCGCGCGACCTCCGCGATCGCCAGCCACTCGTGCCTCTGGAGGCTCCCCGGCGGCGCAGCCGCCCGTGTCCCCGACGCCAGCAGGTAGGTGTCACCGACGCGCCGCGCGACGCGGTCCGGGTGGGCGAGCGCGACGACCAGCCCAGTCCGCTCGTCCGGTCGGGCGATGGAGTGGGCGCCTCCCGCGCCGGGCGATGAGCCCTGCGCCCGGGAGGCAGACACCTCGGTGGGAGCTCCGGCAGAGGCCGTATGCCGTGAGGCCAGGTCCTCCAGCCGCCTCACCTCCTCCTTCCACCGGCCGGCAGCGGGCGCGTGACCCCGGCGCAGGGCCCGCAGCAGCGCGGTGAGGTCGCCACCCTCGGGTCGGTGGTCGTCGGAGAGGGCAGCGACCACCTCTGCCGCAGTCCTTGCCCCCACGAGGCCGGCCCCGTCGAGCAGGGCGCGGGCCAGACGCGGGTCGGCGGGCACCTCGGCCAGCCGGCGCCCGAGCTCCGTGGCGCGGCCGTCGTCGTCCACCGCACCCAACCTGCGCAGCACCGCCTCGGCGTCGGCGATGGCCCCGGACGGGGGTGTGTCCGGCAGCGCGAGCCCCTCGCCGCGCGGCGCCCCCCAGCACGCGAGGGTCAGCGCCGGACCCACCAGGTCGGCGACGGAGATCTCGGGCGTGACGTGCGCGGGCATCGCCGCGAAGGTCGTCTCGTCGTAGCAGCGGACCGCGATCCCCGGCCCCTGCCGCGCTGCCCGACCGGCCCGCTGCACGGCGGCGTCCCGGGAGGCGGCGACGGTGACCAGGCCGGACATGTCCCGGGCAGCGTCGCGGCGCGGCTCGCGCGCCAGTCCCGCGTCAACGACTACGCGGACCCCCGGGACCGTCAGCGACGACTCCGCCAGCGCGGTGGAGACCACGACGCGCGGCGGGTCTCCGGGACCGGACCCGGCCGTCACCCGGTCCTGGGCCCGTGGGTCGAGCCGACCGTGCAGCTCGAGCACCTCAACGGCGGGGAGCAGTCCCCGCAGCCGGTTCGCGACCCGGTCGACCTCCCGGACCCCCGGCACGAAGACCAGCGTGTCCGGGGTCGACGCCAGTCCCAGCGCGGTCGCCGCCTCCCCGTGCACGTCCGCCGCGGCGCGTGCGACATGCTCCAGGAAGGCATCCGCCACACCACGGGCATCGGTGCGCGGGCCGACCGGCGGCACCCACCGGACCTCCAGCGGGTGCAGCGCGGAGGGGCAGTCCACGACGGGCGCCGGCCCCTGCTCGCCACCGAGCAGCGCCGCGAACCGCGTGGCGTCCAGCGTGGCGGACATCGCGACGAGCACGAGGTCCTCCCGCAGCTCGCGGACCTCGGCCAGCATGCCGACGAGCAGGTCGGTCTCCAGACCGCGCTCGTGCACCTCGTCCAGCACGACGGCACCAGTGCCCGGCAGGTCCGGGTCGGCCAGCAGGCGTCGGAGCAGCACTCCCGGCGTGCAGAACTCGACACGCGTCGCCCCGGAGACCCGCCGCTCCCCACGGACGGTGAAGCCCGCGTAGCCGCCCAGCGACGTCCCCGTCAGGGTCGCCAGACGTCGGGCGGCCGCCCGCGCCGCGATACGCCGTGGCTGCACCACGACGACCCGACCGCTCGACGCCGACACTCCACCCCCGTCGGCCCGACTGCCGAGCTCCTCCGCCACAACGGGCGGAGCGAGCGTCGTCTTGCCCGTGCCCGGCGGCGCCTGCACCACCGCGACGCCACGGGAGCGGACCGCGCCACGCAGGTCCTGGACGGCAGCGGCGAAGGGCAGGTCCTGGCCGATGCGGGCGAGGTCGGGGCCAGGGGGACCCACGGAGTCGAACCCCGCGGAGTCGCCCCTCACGCCGGACGGGGCGCTGCCACCCCGCGCGACACATAACCCCACGGCTTCGACATCCCGGGCCCGGGGACGTACCAGTGCTCGACCTCCGTGAGGTCGAACCCTGCCGACTCCACGAGCTCCGGCGCCGACCGAGTCAGGTGGCACCCACCGGCGAGCCGCCCCTGCATCGAGTTGAGGCGGTGCTGCCAGCGCCGCACCCCCTCGTCCGGGGAGAGCCCGTGCTCGAGGAAGTGCAGCCGCCCACCGGGCCGCAGCACCCGCCGCGCCTCGCCCAGGACCGCCGCCGGGTCCCGCACCGTGCACAACGAGAAGGTCACCAGCACCGCGTCCACGCTGTCATCAGGTTGCGCCAGCGACTCGGCCTCCCGCCCTCCGCGGGTCACCGAGACCGCGGACCGGGCAACCGCGTCCTGCGCCATCTCCCAGGCCAGGTCCGAGGGCTCCACGGCGACCACGGACCGCACGGCGTCGGGCAGGTGCGGGAGGTTGAGCCCGCTGCCGAACCCGATCTCCAGGACGTCACCGGTCAGCCCGGCGCACACCCGCCTGCGGTAGCCCGCCACCACCGGGTTGTCCAGCGTGGCGTGCGTCAGCCGCGGCACCACCCGTTCGATCCACCAGCCCACGGGGCCAGTGTCTCAGGGCGTGCTGCGTGCGGCGTCGTGCCAGCGCAGCGACCGCAGGGCACGCAGCGTGTTCCACCGGCTCGGGGCACCGTCGCCGTCCTCCAGCTCGAAGTGGACGAGGCCGGGATGGGTGTTCTCCTGCCGCCACGTCCCGTCGGGCTCCCGCCGGTCCCGGACGTGGTCGGCGACCTCCGCCAGCCGCGGGTCGGGTGTGCCTCCCGCGGCCCGGAAGTAGTCGAACCCGCGCAGCACGTCGTAGTGCCACTGCGGCGGGAAGGAGAACTGCAACCAGTCCGGGTCGGCGACCTCGCCGGTGCTGAGCCGGCGGCTCAGCCCGCGCGCCAGGAGATAGTCCTCACCGCGCTGCCGCGCGCTGGCCACCTGCCGCGCGAGATCGGACGTCCCGGCACCGCCCTGCCCCTGCGCCCGCTCCCACTCCAGCAGTCCCTCGAGGACACAGAGGGTGGTGTGGAAGGAGGAGCGGGTCGAGCCGTTCTCGGCCTCGCAGTTCCAGCCGCCGTCCTCCAGCTGCTCCCCGAGGAGGCGCGTCACGACGCCCTCGACGTCCTGCCCGAAGTAGGCCCCGATCGCGACGGTGCCGCCGTTGATGCAGGGCTCGACCTCGCCCTCGAAGAAGGGTTCGCCGGCATACTCCCACCGGCAGTGCTCCCGGACCCCGTCGACCGCGGCGCGCACCTCCGGGTCGGCGGGATCGATGCCGCACTCGCGCAGCAGCCGCAGCGTCGGCAGCGTCGCCACCCAGGGCTGCCCGTCCGGGTCACCGACCACCGGCCCCGGCGGACGCCAGCCCTGGCCGGGGAAGCACGCGCCCCCGGCCCACTGCCCGTCGCTCTGCAGGTCGAGCAGCTGCCTGCCCCACCCGTCGCGGGCCACCGCCGCACGTTCGGCCGCGACCTCTTGCGCCGGGGCACCATTCAGGTCGCGCATCGCCTGCCAGCGGATCGCCGGGTCACCAGCCAGGAGCCAGTCCATCACCTCGTTGTCGTCCATGGAAGGGACGGTAGGAGCCATTGAGGACGGAAGGCTTCAGGTTTAGACGAGCTCCTCAGCCCGCTGCTCACCGAGCCTCCGGATCACCCGAGCGGCTGACATCGTGGTGCCCGACAGCCGAGCGCGACGAAGGGACCACGATGGACGACGGCACACTCCCCGCGGATCTGGTCGCCGGGCTCGAGGTCCAGTCGGCCACGCCCGTCAGCGGCGGCGACATCGCCCGCGCCTACCGCCTCGAGACCCCGCACGGCCCGCTCTTCGCCAAGACCCACCCGACCCCCTCCCCCGGCATGTTCGAGCGGGAGGCCGCCGGTCTGCGGGCCCTGCGCGAGCACGCCCCCGCCGAGCTCGGGGTGCCGCAGGTGCTCCGCGAGTCCTCCCGCGGGCTGGTCCTGGAGTGGATCGACGAGGGCAGTATGCCGTCACGCCCCACCGAGGTCGCCCTCGGCCGAGCCCTGGCTCACCTCCACGGGGCCGGGTCGCGTACCGGCCGCACCACCTTCGGTGGCCTCGGGGAGGGCTCGGACGGCGACAGCCACGGCTACCTCGGCTCGGTCGCGGTCGACCTGACCCCGACGGACAACTGGGCCGAGTTCTACCTGCACCGTCGCCTCGAGCCCCTGGTGACCAGGGCGGTCGGTGAGGGCCGCCTCGACCCGGCAGCGATCGACATACTGTCCGAGCTCGAGCCCCGCACCGCCGAACTGTGCGGACCGATCACGACCCCCGCGCTGCTGCACGGCGACCTGTGGGGCGGCAACCGGCTCGTGGACACCGCCGGTCGCAATTGGCTCATCGACCCGGCCTGCTTCTGGGGGCACCCGGAGGTGGACCTGGCGATGATGCAGCTCTTCGGCGGGTTCGGCCCGGAGTGCCTCGACGCCTACCAGGAGGTCAGCCCGCTGGCCGACGGCTGGCGCGACCGGGTCGCGTGGTATCAGTTGGCCCCGCTGCTCGTCCACGCCATCCTGTTCGGCGGCGGCTACGGGGACGCCGCGCTCCGGGCGCTGACGCGCTACCGCTGAGGCCGTCGCTGGCCCCGTGACAGGTCACCTCCCGGGTGGAGCGG
>JAAYYA010000361.1 GCA_012515595.1 Actinomycetales bacterium | reverse complement strand
GCGGTCACCCTCGCATCCTGACATCTCCGTGCTGGCCTCGCCCGGGCCAGTGCGGCTCGACGGTGGCCGCTGGCGCGTCCATGAACCGAACTGGCGCTGGCGCTGACGAAACACGACGGAATGCGGCTCATCGGACTGATCGGTGGGCATTCGCGCACACCGGGCGGAGACGTCAGGGCCCGTCTAGCTCGACCCCGGGGACTCGCGGGTCACTTGGGCGCACTCCGACGACCCCAGCCTCCCCACGAGACAGCTGCCCCCGGACAGGGTGGCTCGCGGGTCAACTGAGCACGCCCTGACGACCCCCAGCCTCCCCATGAGACGACCCCCAGCCTCCCCATGAGACAACGACCTCGGTCGCCGAGGCGTACGGGCGCGCAAAACCCCTACGAAGTTGTGTGGACGACGTGCGAAACCCCTGAATTTTTTGGTGGGCTTTAGGTGGGGCCGAGGTAGACCCAGCGGCCGGCGCGGCGGACGAAGTGGCTGCGCTCGCCCAGTTCGCCGCGCTGGTTGTCGGGCGGCGGTGTGGCCCAGCGCGCCCGGTAGGTGACGAAGCCCTCCTCGTCGTCCGTGCCGCCGTCGGTCACGTCGAGCACCTCCAGCCCGACCCAGCGGATCGAGGGGTCGGGCGTGGTGTCCGCCGGGCGGGTGCTGGGGTGCCAGGTGCGGAAGACGTGGTTGTCCACCCCGAGGGCGTATGCCGTGTAGCGAGACCGCATCAGGGCCTCGGCCGTCGGTGCGGCCAGACCGTCACCGACGTAGGGGCCGCAGCACGCGGAGTACCTCTGGCCGCTCCCGCACGGGCAGTCCCGGGACACCGGGCCGCTGAGCACATTCACGGCTCCGAGCGTAGCCCCGACCCCGGAAGCAGCGCGGAGGCCACCAGTCCGCCCGTGGTGACGAGCACGCCCACCGCCCCGAAGGTCACCAGGTTGCCGAAGCCCACGCTCCACAGGTCCCCCTGGAAGACCGCGAACAGCAGCGGGGCCGAGGCTGCAGCAAGACTCGCCACGAGCGCCATCACTGCGCGGACGGGGTCGCCGCGCAGCGCGACCACGGCACAGACCAGCAGCTGGGTGATCATCGTCGGCACCGGCAGCGGCCAGGGCAGCCCTGACGACGTGACCGTGAACACGGCCGTGGCCAGCACCGCGGCGACGGACAGCCCGGTGGCCACTCCCGGGCGATAGGGCGCGAGCACCAGTGCCGCGGCGTGCGACATCACGATCAGGAAGGACATCGGCACGAAGACGCCGTACAGGGCGCTGAGCACCGGGATGCTCACGGCGGCCAGGGCGAGTGCGGCCGTCCCGGCGAGGAGACCGAGCCAGACCGAGGCTCCGAGGCGTTCGCCGGGCCGGGGCAGCACCACGGCCGTGGCCCCACTCGTCGAGACGCTCATCAGCGCACCCCTGTCGTGCCGAAGCCGCCGAGGAGCGCCCGGGCCACGGTGGCGTCCACGGTGGCGCAGAGCCGGGTGACCACCGGGGCCGTCACGAGGAACAGGGCACCGGTGGCGAACATCAACACCGACTCGATGAGGTAGCGGCTCCCCGAGAGGTCGATCCCGGCGACGTGGACCAGCAGCCAGGCGAGCCCGTTGTACTCGCTCTGCGGGATGAAGTGCCCCCACAGGAACCAGGTGAGGCCGCCGAGAGCACCGGCGAGCCAGGTGACCGCCACGACGAAGGTGGTGGTCCGCAGCGGGAAGGCGACCAGAGTGCCGTGCAGTGCCTCCAGCCAGGCCCGCGGGTCGGCGAGCATCGACAACGGTCGCCGACCGCGGTAGGCGGGCTCGGCCACCGGGTGGCCCCAGCGTCGGAGCAGCTCGCGGTTCTCGCGGGCGAAGCCGGTGGCGGTCAGCAGCATCAGGCCCAGGATCGGCGCCCCGATCCAGAGCACCAGGGTGCCCAGGCCCAGCACGAAGAGCGTGATCAGCAGGATGAAGCTGAACAGCGTCAGGAAGAAGCCGGCCGTCAGGTAGGTCAGGTCGTCCGCCACGGACCGCCACGAGAAGAGCGGGGCCGGACGGGCGGGAGCCGCGCCAGGCGCTGACCCCGTGCGGCGGGAGAGGATCTGTGTGGTCATGTCTCGACCGTAGGAACGGGGTCCGGCCGCCCGCATCACCTTTTCGGGCCGTTCTGTCCTCATACCTGGGGGTGAGGGGGCGTCGCCGGACGACGCACCGTCCGCGGCCGGCTGGCGGTCCCGGGCGGGCACGGGTGTCGGAGCCGGGGCATAGCGTGGAGCCATGGTGCACGAGCTCTCACGCCGGGACGCCCGCCGCATCGCGGTCCGCGCCCAGCTGCTGGACGCCGAGCGGCCCACCGACCTGCTCGAGGTCGCCCGACGACTGACCATCGTCCAGGTCGACCTGACCGCGGCGGTCGCCCCCAGTGCCGACCTGGTGTTCTGGAGCAGGCTGGGCACGGCCTACTCCCCCGACGACCTGGACGACGCTGTGGCGGCGCAGCGATTGGTGGAGCTCCAGGGATACCTGCGTCCTGGCGAAGACCTGGCGTTGTTCCGCGCCGCGATGGCTACCTGGCCCGGCGAGGGGTCCTACGCGGAGAGCCTGGCCGTGTGGGTCGAGGACAACAAGGGGTGCCGCCTGGACATCCTGGAGACGCTGCGCGCCGACGGACCCCTGCCGGTCCGGGACCTGCCGGACACCTGTGACCGGCCGTGGCGCTCCAGCGGGTGGAACAACAACCGCAACGTGCGGATGCTGGTGGAGATCATGGAGGCCCGCGGCGAGGTGGCGGTCGCCGGGCGCGAGGGGCGCGACCGGCTGTGGGACCTGGCTGAGCGGATCTATCCCGACGGCCCGGCGCTGCCGCTCGAGGAGGCGCAGGCAGTGCGTCGCGAGCGCCGGCTGCAGGCGCTCGGCATCGCCCGCGCGAAGACGACGGAGACCCCGGGCGAGCCCAACTCGGTCGGCGAGATCGGTGAGGAGGCGGTCATCGAGGGGGTGCGCGGCCGGTGGCGGGTGGATCCCGGGCAGCTGGACCGGCTCAGCGAGCCCTTCCGGGGGCGCACCGTGCTGCTGTCGCCGCTGGACCGACTGGTCTTCGACCGCAAGCGCATGGTCGACCTGTTCGCCTTCGACTACCAACTGGAGATGTACAAGCCCGCCGCCAAGCGCCGCTGGGGCTACTTCGCGCTGCCGATCCTGCGCGGGGACGCCCTCGTCGGAAAGGTCGACGCGACCGCCGACCATGAGCGCGGTGTGCTGCGCGTCGACGCGGTCCACGACGACGTCGGGCTGAGTCGCACCGCCCTGGGCGAGGTCGACCGCGAGATCGCGGCGCTGG
>JAAYYA010000360.1 GCA_012515595.1 Actinomycetales bacterium | reverse complement strand
GCGGTGCTGTCGCCAGTGATGCCGTGACGCGTGGTGCCGGTCATCGTTCCCCCTCCGCCAGGATGCGGGCCCGCCCCACGGTCAGCGGCTCGGTCGCGGCGGTCACCGTGAGCGGGACCCGCAGCACCGCGGACGGCAGCCGCGCGTCGGGGCTCTGCGGACGGAACTCCAGGGTGAGGTCGTCGACCGCGTCGGCGGAGACCTCGAACAACAACGTCCCGCGGGACCAGATGTCCGGACCGGCCTCCCAGGCGCGTGCGGCGGAGCCGAAGCCGGAGGGTTCGCCGAACTCCCGGCCGGCGCCGTCGATCAGCACGACCTCCTCCGGGGAGTCCCAGGCGTCGGTGGTGGCATAGGACAGGTCGACCACCACGAAGGCGCCGGGGCTGGTCACCACGTCGCCGTCCTCCAGCCGGGTCGACGTGACCGCCCCGTGGACGTGCACCTGGAAGTTGGCGACCCGCACGTCGGCACCCTCCTCACCCCGTTCGACCGTGTGCCAGCCGGACGCGACATACCTGTCGTCGATCGCGTTGGCCACGCCGCCCGCCACGACGGCCGCGGAGAGCAGCGCCGCCACCGCCCACCGGCGGCTCACTCCTCCTCCTCGAGGATCGAGTCGGGAGCTTCGGTCAGCGGCAGGTCCACCAGGAAGGAGTCGGCGGTGGCGCGCCAGCTGTAGTAGCCCGCCTCGATCGTCCACCGCGTCCAGGCGGTCTGGTTCATCGTGAGCGTCAGCTCGTCCGGCGGGTCCTCGAGCCCGCTGGTGCGCCAGAGCAGCGCGACCTCGTAGGTGACGCCCGGCTGGGCCGACCCCAGGCGGGTGCCGGTGTCGAGGCGCAGCACCTCGTAGGGGTTGGGCCCGTCCTCGTTCGGCACCTCGTCCGGCAGCTCGAAGGTCTGGTCCTCGAAGACGACGCTGATCGGCACGGTGCCCTGGTTGGTGATCTGCACGAGGGCACCCACCCACCGGAACCCCTCGTCCAGGCTGCCGGCGTCGACCCGGTCGGAGACGAAGTAGGCGCGCGGCACGACGAGGTAGGACCCGGTGTCCGTCACCGCCTCGGCCGGCACCTCGCGCGGGGGCGGCTCGGCGGGCCGGAACCCGCCGGAGACCGCGACCACGACCGGGACGAGCAGCAGCAGGGACAGCAGGAGTCGTCGGGGCCAGGTGGCGAGCAGGAACGCCAGGGCGGTGCGCGCGGTTATCGCCCCGGGTTCGGTCACCGCGACAGGCTAGCGTGCCGGCCGGCCGCGGTCGGAGATCCCCGGGCAGCACCACGGCGCCGACCCCCGAGGGGATCGGCGCCGTGGTGGTGACGCAGTGGTGGTTCAGCCCGCGTGGCGTCAGCCCGCGCAGGCGGTCTCCAGCTCGGCCTGGGCGTCGGCGGAACCCTGGGTGTCGATCTCCGGCAGGGTGATCGCGCCGGTGTCGGGGTTGACCACGTCCTCGCTGGCCTCGACGAACGCGGCGTGCGCCTCGGCGAACGGGGCGTTGACCTCCAGCAGCAGCGCGGAGATGTCCTCCGGGGCCTCCTTGGCGGTGGCGTCGAGGCGGCTCTTGAGCAGGGTCACCTCGCTCATCGCGACGCTGTCGACGATCTCACCGTTGTCGATCGCGGTGCGGGCCGCCTCGGCGCGGTCGGCCAGCGGGCCGCCCTCGGTGAAGAACTCCTGGCAGGCCGGCTCGCTGAAGCTGGCCCCCTCCCCGGCGGCGTCCTCGGTCTCCCCGGCGGCGTCCCCGGTCTCCTCCGCCACATCGCTGGTCTGCTCCGCCTCGTCCGTGGTGGCCCCCGAGTCCTCGGTGGTCTGCTCCACGGGCGTGGTCTCCTCGGCGGGCTCGTCGTCGCCGCCACAGGCGCTCAGGGCCAGCGTGGCGGTCATGGCCACGGCGATCAGACTGAACTTCTTCACGTCATACTCCTCATGTCGTCCTCTGGACCGGGTGGCCGCGAGCACCAGGGAAGGACGGGGGTCACTCCCTCACGCTCGGTGGCTTCGTTGACCCGGCTGTGCACCCTCTGGCGTCCCTCGCCGGAGTGCAACCCATCTATCGTGCGCCGATTGTTTAGCCGAAGCAAATTGATTGAAGGGGCTTCGCCCAGGGCTGATTCCCACGGGCCCGGGGCCGCGCGGGGTGACTCAGGGGGTGAACGCGATGGCGTCCAGGACCCGGGCCGCCAGGTCCTCGTCACCGACGACGGAGTATGCCGTGTCGCCCGTTGCGCGGCGCCCCGCGGCCCGGCGGGTGAGGGCCTCGGTCGACAGGCTGATCGTGGTCGAGGGGTCCTCGCCGGAGTGGACGGTCTCGCCCATGCCGCTCTCGCTCTCCCCGGTGAACAGGGAGTGGTAGGTCACCTCGCCCGCGTCGTCGTGGCTGACGCGGACCCCCATCCGGGCGGTCACCGGCCCGGTGCTCTCCAGGATCACCGTCTGCCCGTCCGTCATCGGCACCTGGTGCATGAGCTGGGCGAACGACCGCACGAGCCCGTTCACGAAGGTCGCCGCGCCGGGGCTGTCCAGGTTGCCCAGCCGGCCGAGCACCTCGCGGATGTCCTGCTCGTGCGTCCAGATGTCGGTCAGCCGGAGCTTCAGCAGCGTGCCCAGCCGCACGGTGGACTCCATCGGGCCCCGGACCTCGGTGTCCACGGTGAGGTCCGGGTCGGCCAGCGTCGCCAACCGGTTGTGCAGCAACGTCTCCAGCTCGGCGACGACCTCCGGCCCCGAGGTGCCCCGGCGGGCCTGGATGCCCTGCTCCATCCACGCCCCGAACTCGTGCCGCACGTGCGTCAGGCCGCTGACGTCGACGTCCGGGTTGTCCCCGCCGTCGAGGTAGTGCTCCACCGCGGCGACGTGCGAGAAGTGGTCCAGCAGGCTCCACCCCGGGCACGACGTCGGCTCCGCGAACTGCTCGGAGGTGCATCCGTGACCCAGGTCGATCACCGCCTGCACGGTCTGCCGGAAGCCCTCGACGAGGCCGTCCAGGTCGCGCGGGGGAGTGGGGTGTAGGGGCATGCGAGCAGCGTACCTAGCATGGAGGCGTGACCACCGATCTGCCCACGGCCGCCCCGGCCCCCCGGCCCGCGGCGCCCCCGCGGCCCGAGCTCCGGCGGGTCCTGGTCGCGCCGGTCGGGCTGGCGCTCGCGGCCGGCATCCTCGTGGCGGTGCTCATCGGCACCGTCTCCGGGGCGCTGGAGGAGCTGGTCCTGGGCGACACCGGCCCGGTGGTCCGCTACGGGCTGGTCGTCAACCGGGTCCTGCACGACCTGTCGGCCGCGCTCGCGATCGGCCTGCTGCTGGTCGCCGCCTTCCTCACCCCGGAGGGGCGGCACACCGCACGCCGGCCCACGGCGGCCGTCGCCGCGGCCTACTGTGCCGGCGCCTGGGTGCTCAGCTGTGCCGCGGGGCTGGTCTTCACCTTCTCCTCGTCCTCCGGGCTGCTGCTGTCCGACCCGGCCTTCTGGGAGGAGCTGACCCGCAGCGCCTGGGACCTGGAGATCACCCGGCTCATCCTGATCGAGCTGGTCATGGCCGCCCTGGTCTGCGCGTTCGCGGCCGTGGCGCGCACCCGCGGCCAGCTCGCGTGGGCCTTCACCCTGGCGCTGGCGACGCTGTGGCCGGTGAGCTTCGCCGGGCACGGCAGCAGCCTGGTCGGGCACGAGCAGGGGATGACCGGGCTGCTGCTGCACCTGGTCGGGGTCACGCTGTGGGTCGGCGGTCTGCTGGCCATCGTCATCCTGCGCCCGGTGCTCGGGACCGCGATGCCGGTGACGCTGCAGCGCTACTCCACGGTGGCCCTGGCCAGCTATGTCACCGTCGGCGGCTCCGGGGTGCTCTTCGCGCTGCTGCAGGCCGATGACCTGGGGGACCTGCTGTCGCCCTACTGGCTGGTGCTGTGGCTCAAGGTGCTCGCCCTGCTGGTGCTCGGGATGTTCGGCTACAACCAGCGCCGGCTGCTGCTGGCGCGCGACACCACCAAGCCGGGTGTCTTCGCGCGCCTCGCGCTCACCGAGGTCGTCGTGATGGGCGCCGCCATCGGGCTCGGCGTGGCGTTGTCGCGCACGCCGCCCCCGGTGGTCGAGGACATCACCGGCGACGACCCGGCCCTGCGCCTGACCGGCTTCCCGACGCCCGAGCCGTTCACGATGGGCAAGCTGCTCACCGCGTGGGAGCCGATGTGGCTCTTCCTCATCCCGGCCGTGGTGCTCGTCGTGCTCTACCTGGCCGGGGTGCGTCGCCTGCGCCGGCGGGGCGACGCGTGGCCGGTGCACCGCACGGTGCTCTGGGTGATCGGCTGGGCCATCTTCATCTACGCCACCTGCGGCGCTCCTGGTCAGTACGGCAAGGTCATGTTCAGCCTGCACATGGTCATGCACATGGCGCTGATGATGGCGGTCCCGATCTTCCTGGTGCCCGCCGCTCCGGTCACCCTCGCGCTGCGGGCCCTGAAGGCCCGGACGGACAAGACCCTCGGCCCCCGCGAGGTCATCCTGGCGGTCGTGCACAGCCGGTGGGCCGCGTTCTTCGTCAACCCGCTCGTCGCCGCCGTGATGTTCTTCGGCTCCCTCATCGCCTTCTACTACACGGCCTGGTTCGAGTGGTCGCTGTCGACGCACTCCGGCCACGTCGTGATGGTCGTGCACTTCCTGCTGACCGGCTACACCTTCGTCTGGGCGCTGGCGGGCAAGGACCCCGGGCCGCCGAAGTGGTCACCGCCGCTGCGCCTCATGGTGCTGATCGGCACCCTCGCCGCGCACGCCTTCTTCGGGCTGGCGCTGATGAGCGGCACCTGGCTGCTGGCGCCGACCTTCTTTAAGACCATCGACATGCCCGGCGTGGACGACCTGCTCGCCGACCAGCAGCTCGCGGGCATGATCGCCTGGGGCATCGGCGAGCTGCCCACCGTGGTCTTGGCCATGATGGTGACCCTGGACTGGCTGCGCAGCGACGACCGGGAGGCCAAGCGGCACGATCGCAAGGCGGACCGGGACGGAGATGCCGACCTCACGGCATACAACGAGCATCTGGCCCAACTGGCCCGGCGGGGGAGCGACCCCCGACCACAGTAGGCGGGGGACCGACCCCGACCACACGAGGAGGCAGACGTGCGCATCGCCCTGATCCAGCTGGAGTACGCCGACGGCGAGTCCCTCGCCGACCGGACCGACCGCGTGGTCGAACTGGTCCGCGCGCAGGCGGGGCACGACCTGGTGGTGCTGCCCGAGCTGTGGAGCGCCGGCGGGTTCGACTACCGGGCCTGGCCGGACCGCACCCAGACCGTCGACGGGCCGGTGGTCTCCGCCGTTGCCGCGGCCGCCCGGGAGATCGGGGCCGTCGTGCACGCCGGGTCGGTCGTCGAGGCGCCGGGTGACGAGCCCGGGCCGGAGGGGCGTGGCCAGTGGAACACCTCGGTGCTGCTCGACGCCGCGGGGGAGCGGATCGCGCGCTACCGCAAGGTGCACCGGTTCGGCTTCGGCAACGGGGAGCCGCGGCTGATGGAGGCCGGCGAGGACATCGTCGTGCTCGACCTGCCCGCCCCGGCTGACGGGCTGCGGGCGGGCCTGTCGACCTGCTACGACCTGCGCTTCCCCGAGCTCTACCGCGCCCAGGTCGACGAAGGGGCCGAGCTGTTCGTGGTGCCCGCGGCGTGGCCCGCGCCCCGCGTCGAGGCCTGGCGGCTGCTGCTGCGCGCCCGCGCGATCGAGAACCAGTGCTTCGTGCTCGGCTGCAACACCGCGGGCACGCACGCGCGGACCGAGATGGGCGGCTACAGCGCGGTCGTCGACCCGCGCGGCGCGGTCCTTGCGGAGGCCGGCACGGGCCAGGAGGTGCTCTCGGTCGAGATCGACCCCGGCGAGGTCGCGCGCTTCCGCGCGGAGTTCCCCGTGCTGGCCGACCGCCGCCTCCCCCAAAAAATATAGGGGTTTTGCACGTCCTCCCCGCATTTTCTCAGGGGTTTCGTACGTCCTCCCCGTACTTTCTCAGGGGTCCTGCACGTCCCGGGACCCGAGCCGGGCCGGTCGAGTATGCCGTGGCGAGGGGGCGGGGGAGTATGCCGGCGGCGCCAGCGGGCCCGACGGGCGAAGGCTTGACGTCCGCGCTGGCTCGATGTCCGCGCTGGCTCGAAGTCCGCACGGGTCACGACCGCCAGCACGTGTTCGCTCTGGGCCGGTCAGCCAGACGGTGCTGCGGCGATCCTCGTCACCTCCCGGCAGGTTCCACCCTGTCCAGCGTGTGCCGCGCCTCGAGGAGTGCGGGTCCGTACCAGGTGAGCAGTCGTCCGCTGACCAACCGGGTCGGCGTCCGGGTGAAGGCCTCCGGCCCGTCGTCGGTGGTGAACTCGTACGGCTCGTCGGGCAGCAGCACCACGTCGGCCCCGGCCGTGTCCAGGTCGGCGACCTCGACGTGCGGGTAGCGCTCCGCGTGGTCGGCAAAGACGTTGCGCAGTCCCGCGCGGGCCAGCAGGTCGGTCGTGAAGGTGCGGGAGCCGACCACCATCCACGGGTCGCGCCAGATCGGGGCTACCACCGACGCCCGTGCGGGCGGAACCACGTCGGATCCCCAGGCCTCCTCCACCTGCCCGAGCCACTCCGGCGCGTCCCAGGCCAGGACCTCGGTCAGCAACTGGCGCATCGCACGCAGCGCCTGCGGCACCGACTCGATCACCGACACCCACACGGGCACACCGGCCTCACGCAGTCGGCGCACGTCCAGCTCGCGGTTCTCCTCCTGCACCGCGACGACTAGGTCGGGGTCCAGCGCGGCGATCGCCGCGCGATCGGGGTTCTTCGTGCCCCGCACGCGCGCGACTGCGAGATCGGCTGGGTGCGTGCACCAGTCCGTCGCGCCCACGAGCGCCTCGCGCCGGCTGGCCACGATCGCCTCGGTCAGCGACGGCACGAGGGACACGACCCGTCTGATGGGACCATCCGGGAGCGTGACCGGGTGACCCAGATCGTCGGTGAGGGTGCGCGGCATACGGCCACGCTAGCGACGGCGATGGGGCGGGGCTCGCTCGGAGCCGGCTGGCAGTGGCAGGAGCCGTACGAAACCGCTACGAGAATGTGTGGAGGACGTACGGAACCGCTACGAGAATGTGTGGTGGACGTACGAAACCACTACCAAAATGGGGGTGTGATGACCAACGCTGTGACCGCCGCTCTGCGTGACGCCCGCCGCATCCTCGTCCTCACCGGAGCGGGGATGAGCGCCGAGTCCGGCGTGCCGACCTTCCGCGACGCCCAGTCCGGGCTCTGGGAGCAGTTCGACCCGAGCCAGCTGGCCACGCCCGAGGCCTGGGCGCAGGACCCGCCGTTCGTGTGGGCCTGGTACGCCTGGCGCATCCGCCTCGTCCGCGACGTCGAGCCCAACGCCGGCCACCGGGCACTCGCCGA
Source organism: Actinomycetales bacterium (assembly GCA_012515595.1). GTDB lineage: Bacteria > Actinomycetota > Actinomycetes > Actinomycetales > Dermatophilaceae > Ornithinicoccus. Next base: position 15 of record JAAYYA010000360.1, on the reverse strand, counting down.
CCTGGCCGCGCACCG
>JAAYYA010000359.1 GCA_012515595.1 Actinomycetales bacterium | reverse complement strand
CCCCGGCGGAGAAGGCGCTGGAGGAGCGTCGCCTGGCCAAGGGCAAGCCGGTCAAGAAGATGCAGCTGACCCCGGCCCCGGAGGACACCGAGGACAGCGTGGCATCCGGGGGCGGCACGCTCAGCGGCGGCGCAGGGACCGCACACCGCGGCGGCCAGCGCGTGCAGCCCAAGAGCAAGAAGCGCAAGAAGTCCGGAAACCGTCCTAAGGGACGCTGACCGCGGCGCCACCCACCCAGACCACGAACCACACCTTGACAAACTCAGGAGCCTTGGTGAGCACCGAACCCATGACGCAGAGACCGACCGATCACGATCAGGACGAACCCCTGGTGGATGCAGCGAGCGACCCGGTGGAGTCCGCGCAGCAGGCATCGCCCGAGTCGGGACCGGACGACGGCCTGACCGACGACGGCCTGACCGGCGGCACGACCGACGACAGCCTGGGCGACGAGCCCGAGACCGACGTCCCGGACGAGACCGGCTCCGAGAGCAGCGCTCTCGATTCCGCTGATACCGGTCGTCGCGGCACCCGCCACGAGCACCTCGAGCACGAGGGTGAGGTGGCCGCAGACTTCCTCGAGACGCTGCTGGACATCGCGGACCTCGACGGCGACCTGGAGGTGAACGTCGAGGGCGACCGCGCTGCCGTCGCCATCGTCGACTCCGAGGACGGACCGGCGCCGAAGAGCCTCGTGGGGCGCGACGGTGCGGTCCTGGAGGCCCTGCAGGAGCTGACCCGGCTGGCCGTGCAGGCCGAGACCGGTGACCGTAGCCGCCTGATGCTGGACGTCGCCGGCCACCGTGCCGGTCGACGGGCGCAGCTCGTGGAGTTGGCGCGCGCCACGGCCGAGCAGGTCAAGGACAGCGGCGAGCGGGCCGAGCTGGAGCCGATGTCGGCCTTCGAGCGCAAGGTCGTCCACGACGAGGTGCTGGCCGCGGGGCTGAGCTCGGAGTCCGAGGGGACCGAGCCGAACCGCTACGTCGTGGTCCTGCCGGCGCACTGACCCGCCCGCCGACCTCAGGCATCCCGACCCATCCCGGTGATCACTGGGGTGGGTCGGTCTCGTCCGGAGGCCGCCTGACAGACTGTGCCGCGGCACCACGCACCACAGACGGAGGACGTTTCACGTGAAACACGACATCGGTCAGACCGGTCTGCCGGACCGGCCGCCCCCGGTCGCGTCGGAGATATTCGGCAACCGCCTCCAGTTGGCCGAGCACTTCGCGCACCTGCTGGCGGACACGGGGGTCAGCCACGGCCTGATCGGTCCACGGGAGGCTCCCCGGCTCTGGGACCGGCACCTGCTCAACTGCGGGGTCGTGGAGTCGGTGCTGCCGCACCGCACCCGGGTCGTCGACGTCGGATCCGGCGCCGGGCTCCCCGGGATAGTGCTGGCGATCGCTCGGCCCGACCTCGATGTCGTCCTCGTCGAGCCGATGCTCCGGCGCACGACCTGGCTGGAGAAGGCGGCCGCCGAGCTGTCGCTCGGGAACGTCCAGGTGCTGCGTGGCAGGGCGCAGGACTTCTGGGGCAAGTTGAGGGCACCGGTCGTGACGGCTCGGGCGGTGGCCCGGATCGGTGACCTGGCGGCGTGGTGCCTTCCGCTGCTGGAGGGGGACGGGAGGCTGATGGCCCTGAAGGGTGCCAGCGCTGCCCAGGAGCTGGCCGAGGACGAGGTGGCGGTGCGCCGCGCGGGTGGGACCCAGACGCAGCTGATCGTCCTGGGGGAGGACGTGCTGCCCGAACCCACCCGGCTTGTCGAGATCCGCATCGGCCACACCCCGGTGCGGCCCACGGTGTCGGCACAACAGACGGGGAAGTCCAGTGGGCGTCGAGCCACGACCCGGAAGCCGGACGAGTCACGGCGCAGGTCACCCAATCCTCGGCGTGGGTCCACCGAACCCGGATCACGTGGGAGATGATGCTCGGGATGAAGACGCTGACCCTCAAGGAACCGACCGCCCGGCTGGGGTGGCCCACGGAGCCGAGCCACGGCATACGCACATCGTTGTCGGTCGGCGAGGAGGCCCCCATCACCGCGGGACACGACGCCGGCCAGGTGGGGTGGCCCCTGCGGGGCTGGGACGACCCGGCCACCACGGTTTCACGTGAAACCACGACTCCCAGCATGACGAGCGCACCGCCGGAGGTGGAGGACCCCACCACCGTTTCACGTGAAACAGCCCCGTCGCCGGAGAGCGCCAAGCCACCGCGTGACGAGCACCGCGTGACGAGCCCGCGGCACGCAGGTGCCGGCCTTCCCCGGCCACGCGAGACCCGCATCGTGACGGTCGCCAACCAGAAGGGCGGCGTCGGCAAGACCACGACCACGGTGAACATGGCGGCCGCCCTCAGCCAGTCCGGGCTCAGCGTGCTGGTGGTGGACATGGACCCCCAGGGCAACGCGAGCACCGCGCTCGGCATCCCCCACGGTGGTGACACCCCGGGGATCTACGACGTCCTGATCGACGGCACCCCGCTCGCGGACGTGGTCCAGGAGAGTCCGTCCCTCCCGGGTCTCTGGTGCGCTCCGGCCACGGTGGACCTGGCCGGCGCCGAGATCGAGCTGGTGCCGATGGTGGCCCGTGAGAGCAGGCTGCGCAAGGCGGTCCGGGCCTTCCTCAGCGCGCGCGCCACGGCGGGGCAGACCTTCGACTACGTCTTCATCGACTGCCCACCCAGCCTCGGCCTGCTGACGATCAACTCCTTCGTGGCCGGCTCCGAGGTCCTCATCCCGATCCAGTGCGAGTACTACGCGCTCGAGGGCCTGAGCCAGCTGCTCACCAACATCGAACTCATCAGGGAGCACCTCAACCCCTCGCTGGAGGTCTCCCACATCCTGCTCACCATGTATGACGGACGGACCAGGCTGTCGGCCCAGGTCGCCGACGAGGTGCGGACCCACTTCCGCGAGCAGGTCCTGAAGACCTCGATCCCCCGGTCGGTGCGGATCAGCGAGGCGCCGAGTCACGGCGAGACCGTCATGACCTACGACCCCATCAGCAGCGGCGCCCTGTGCTACCTGGAGGCCGCCAAGGAAGTTGCCCGTGCCGCACGGGCCGGACAGGAAGGCAGTGCAGATGACTGATCGACGACGGGGACTGGGTCGCGGACTGGGGGCACTGATCCCGCCGGCTCCCACGGGGGTCGATCGGCCGAGCGACGTCTTCTTCCCGCGCCAGACGAACGTTTCCGCAGGTCACAGCGTTGCCACCGCCCTCCTGGACGGAACCGCGGACTCCGCCGACGACCAGACCGGACCGGACGGAGCACGACCGGACACAGCGGTCCGGTCCGACGACCTCAAGGCTGCCGACACGTCCTCCGGGGACCAGGATCTCGCCGCCGGTGAGCAGGATCTCCAAGCCGTCCCCGGGGCCCGGTTCGCCGAGCTGGCGGTGGATCAGATCGTGGCCAACCCGCGACAGCCCCGGCAGGTCTTCGACGAGGACGAGCTCGCCGAGCTGGAGCACAGCATCCGCGAGATCGGCGTGCTGCAGCCGATCGTGGTCCGTTCTGCTGCAACGGGTTACGAGCTCATCATGGGTGAGCGCAGACTGCGGGCGGCCACGAACGTGGGCCTGGCGACCATCCCGGCCATCATCCGCGACACGGCCGACGAGGACCTGCTCCGGGACGCGCTGCTGGAGAACCTGCACCGCGCCCAGCTGAACCCGCTGGAGGAGGCCGCGGCCTACCAGCAGCTGCTCGACGACTTCGGCTGCACGCACGAGGAGCTGGCCACCCGCATCGGACGGTCGCGCCCGCAGATCAGCAACACCCTGCGGCTGATGAAGCTCCCCCCGCTGGTGCAGCGGCGCGTCGCCGCCGGTGTGCTGAGCGCGGGCCATGCCCGCGCGCTGTTGGGACTGTCGGACGGCGCAGCCATGGAGCGGCTGGCCCAGCGGATCGTGGCCGAGGGGCTGTCGGTGCGCAGCGTGGAGGAGATCGTCCTGCTCGGCGAGGGTGGTGAGCCCACCCGCAAGCGGTCCGAAGCCACCCGGGAGCCCCAGCCCGAGCTCGAGGCGCACGCCGCGCGCCTGGCCGACCGGCTCGACACCCGGGTGGCCATCGCCATGGGCCGGCGCAAGGGACGGATGACCGTCGAGTTCGCCTCGATGGAGGACCTCGAGCGCATCCTGGGGCTGCTCGCCGCGGAGTAGCCCGCGACCAACGCGTCCTCGCCCGCCCGGCGCACGACCAGGCCGCCGCGGTGGGCGGTGCTCCTGACCACTCACGCAGGGCAACAGCCACGCACAGGCAGAACGCCCCGGACCAGACGGTCCGGGGCGTTCCGTGCGACCTGCGGGTGGGTCAGTTCAGGTAGTCCTCGAGCTCGCGGACGAGCTTCTGCTTCGGCAGCGCGCCGACGAGGGTCTTGACGACCTCGCCGCCCACATAGACGTTCATCGTGGGGATCCCCGTGATGCCGTAGCGCCCGGTCACGGCCGGGTTGTCGTCGGTGTTGAGCTTCACGACCTGGATCTTGTCGCCGTACTCCTCGGAGAGCTCCTCCAGGATCGGGGCGACCATCTTGCACGGCCCGCACCAGGGCGCCCAGAAGTCCACCAGGACAGGCGTCGACTGGTCGAGGACGTCGGCCTGGAACTCGGCGTCGGAGGTGTGCTTCGTGGCCATTGGGATTCCCTTCCCTCGTGGTGTCCTGCCCCGACCTGCGCGGAGAGGACTCTTGCTAACTGGGTGAATTAAGTTGTGGCACTTCGCTTTTCAGAGAACCGTGCCGTCAGTGCACCAGTTCGGCGACATCCTGGGCAGCCTCCTGGGCGGCCAGGAAGCGCTCGGCGTCCAGGGCGGCTGAACAGCCGGTGCCGGCAGCCGTGATGGCCTGCCGGTAGGTGTGGTCGACCAGGTCGCCGCAGGCGAAGACCCCGGGGATGTTGGTGGCCGTGGTGCGACCCTCGACGAGCACGTAGCCGGCGTCGTCGAGCTCCACCTGGCCAGTGACGAGCTCGTTGCGCGGGTCGTGGCCGATCGCCACGAAGACGGCTGCGAAGGACGCCTCGCGCTCCTCCCCGGTCACGGTGTCACGCAGGGTCACGCCGGTGAGCTTGGGGTCCCCGAGCAGGGCGACGACCTCGGAGTTCCAGATGAAGGAGATCTTGGGGTCGTTCTCGGCCCGCTCGGCCATGATCTTGGAGGCACGCAGCTCGTCGCGCCGGTGGATGACCGTCACCGACCGCGCGAACCGGGTCAGGAAGGTCGCCTCCTCCATTGCGGAGTCGCCGCCACCGACCACCGCGATGTCCTGGTCGCGGAAGAAGGCTCCGTCGCACGTCGCGCACCAGGACAGCCCGTGGCCGGAGAGGCGCTTCTCGTCCGGCAGGCCGAGCTCACGGTAGGCCGACCCCATGGCCAGGATGACGGTGCGCGCACGGTGCACCTGACCGCTGGCGTCGGTCACCAGCTTGACCGGGCCGGTCAGATCCAGGTCGACGACGTCGTCCCGCACCAGCTCGGCGCCGAAGCGCTCGGCCTGGCCGCGCATCGCGAACATCAGGTCCGGCCCCATGATCCCGTTCTCGAAGCCCGGGAAGTTCTCGACGTCCGTGGTGTTCATGAGCGCGCCGCCCGCGGTGACCGCGCCCTCGAACAGCAGCGGCCGCAGGTTGGCCCGTGCGGCGTAGACCGCCGCCGTGTAGCCGGCCGGGCCGGAGCCGACGATGATCACGTCGCGGACCTCGCCCTCAGCCTGGACGGGTGCGGTCGGCTCCACGGGAATAGTGATCATGCAGCAGTCTCCAGAGTGCGTGGTCGGGTCCGCGGCACCCACCTGGGGAGCGGGCACCGTCGATGTGCACAACCGATCCTACGTGCTGGATGTTCCCGGAACGTCCGACAGGACCGGGCAGGCCGTATGCCGTGGCCCGGGTCTCCCCGCGCCGTGCCTCCGGTGGGTGGCTGAGTCGCAACGCGACGCGCTCGGTGGCCCTAAAAGCCGCAACACGACGCGCTCGGTGGCCCTCAAAGCCGCAACACGACGCGCTCGGTGGGTGGCTGGGTCAGGGCGTGAGGGTGACGGGGCCGGAGAGGGTCTGGGTACAGTCGGGGCTGAGCACCCAGGCCACGTCGTCGTCGGCGTTGACCGCGATCAGCAGCCGGGCCGCCTCGTCGTCCCACTGCGCGTCGCCCAGGAGCAGTCGCTCCGCGTCGTCGACGACGACCGAGCTCGCCGCGAGGCACTCGGCGCCCTCACCGGCCGCGAGATCCCGCTCGGCGGGGCTGGAGGCCAGCAGAGCCGACACCTGGTCAGCCCACCCGGCGGAGGTCAGCACGACCGTGCCCTCCAGTCCCACGAAGGTGGTGCGGGCCGGGTCCATCACCCCGTGGGTCTGGTCATCCGACCCGGCCTCGGTTCCTGCGCCGCCGTCGGCAGCGTCTCCCTCGGCGCCCTCCTCGGCATCGTCGGCCGCCGCGGGTGCCTCGGCGGCTGTCCCCGCATCTGCGTGCTCGTCGGCACTGCCCCCCGAGTCCTCCGCGACGCTCCCGGAGTCGGTGGCGCCCGGGTACTGCGCGGACACGCCAGAGCCGGCGTCCCCACCACCGACCAACTGGTTCACGGACAGGGTTGCCACCATGGCGACGGCGGCGGCCCCGCCGAGCCACAGCACGGTGCGCCCCGGTCGGCGACGGGCGCGCTCCGCAGCGAGTGACACGACCGAACCGGACGCACCGTCAGGCACCGGGCTGTGCTCATCGGAGGGGGCGGCAGATCCGGCGGCAGCGGACCCGGCCGTTCCTGACCCGGTCGTTCCTGACCCGGCGGCGGCACGGCGCTGCTGCTCGAGCTCCAGGCTGTGCGCGATGCGGGCGACCAGGTCGTCCGGCATCGGGCCGGGATCCGGCAGGTTGGCCAGGAGCGCTCGGACACCGGTGGGGTCCACGTCATCGGATGGGGTGGGTTCAGGGCGCGACCCAGTCACTGGGACCTCCTCACGGGTGCGTTGAGCGGCTTCGCCTGGTGGGGCTGCCAATCAGCTCCACGGGGATACGACGCGTGGCCGGCGCCGGAGGTTCCCGAGGCATGACGGCCTGTCGGTGTGAGGCGTGCCACTGCGGGGAGCGTGCCCCCGCGAATGCTGCTCAGGCCGGTGCTGCGAGTGGTGCTCAGGCCGGTGCTGTCGATGGCGGTGCTGTTCATGCCGGCTCCAGGAGCTGGGCCATGGCGGCGCGTCCCCGGGCACAGCGGGACTTGACCGTGCCCTCGGCCACCTCGAGGATCTGCGCGGCCTCGGCGACGCTCAGGCCGTGCATGTCCACGAGGACCAAGGCCATCCGCTGCCCCTCGGGGAGCTGTTCCAGCGCCTCCCGCACGTCGAGGCGCACCTCGACGCTGCGGTGGTGGTCGCGCGGCTCGACCGGGTCGTGGTCGGCGATGTCGGCGGTGGGCTTGACCCGCCGGAGCCGGTCCAGGCAGGCGTTGACCACGATGCGGTGCAGCCAGGTGGTCACGGCCGCGTCGCCCCGGAAGGAGTCGGCCCGGCGGAAGGCGTTGATGAACCCGTCCTGGACGGCGTCGGCCGCGAGCTCGGGGTCCCGGGTGGTGCGCAGCGCCACCGCCCACATGCGGTCCTTGTGCCGCCGGAAGAGCTCGCCGAAGGCCTCGGCGTCACCCTCCTTGTGGAGCGTGAGCAGCTCGTGGTCCGAGCGTTCGAGCAGGTCGGCGGAGGCACTCATGACCGGGCGGTCACCTCGGCGACCTTGACGATCTCTCCGCCCGGCCCCTCCCACGCGCGGTCGAACCAGATCACGATGTAGCGACCCTCCACCGGCTCCTCGGCGTCCACCGTCCAGGTGCCGGAGGCCTCCTCGGACGTGCCGATGACCGTGCCGCTGGTGTCCGGGCTGTCCCCGACGTGGATCGTGGCGCCGTAGTCACCCTCGGGGAAGTTCACCGTCACCTGCGAGACCGACTGGGTCTCGCCCGTGTCGATGACCAGGCCGACCCCGTCCTTGAGGCCGCCCCAGTTGGGGGTGAGGTAGGTGAAGGTGTTCCACCAGGTCGTGAGGTCACCGTCGATCGCCCGGGCGGTCAGGTCCGGCTTCTCGTCGCCGCCGTTGCTGTCGAAGTCGCTGGCCCCCACGAAGGTGATCTCCGCACCGGGCTCCGGCGCCGCCGTCGTCTCCTGGACGTCGTCGGTGGTCGGCTCCTCCTCCGCGTCCTCGGTCGCGGTCTCGGTGGCGGGCGCCGTGGGCACCGGCTGCTCGTCGGCGGTGTCGGGGTCGTCGGTCAGGTTGCTGATCGCCGTGTACGCGGCGAACGCGGCCACCGCGAGCAGCACCCCGATGATCGCCAGCACGAGCCAGTTGCTCCCGCCGCCCGAGCCCTCGCGCACCCCGGGGGGCAGCCCGCGGTCGGGGATCTCGGGGTAGTCCTCGCCCAGGTCTGCGCCCGCGTCCTCCGGCTCGTATGCCGAGGTGTCGGTGAACGTGCCGGCCGCCTCGTTCTCGGCCAGGGTGGAGCGATAGCGGCCCTGGTCGCCCTGGCCGACCGGCATGGGGCTGGTCCCCGGGTGCTGCGGGGCCGCGCCGCGGGCCGCAGCGGCGGCCCCCACCGCGGCGGCACCGGCCGTGGACGTCGCGGCGGAGCCGTCGAGGGCGTCCGGGGTGTAGGCGTCGGCGTCGCGGGACTCCTGCGGCCTGCGCGGTGCCGGGGGTCCGGCAGCGCCACCACCGCCGTCACCGGTGACGATCTCCGAGGACCAGGGAGCCAGCTGCCGGGCGAGCTCACCGGGGGTCGTCGGCCCGGCCGACGGGTCGTAGTCCAGGGCGAGCATCTGCCGGCAGAGGGCGTCCAGGTCGCCGGGGACCCCCGCGACCACCTCGGAGGCGGCGGCCAGCGAACCGTCGGACAGGCGGCGCGCCGAGGGGAGCCCCTCGATCTCGTCGCCCGGCCACCGCCCGGTCAGCCCGGTGTAGAGCAGGCTGACCAGGTCGCCGGTGTCGATCAGCGACGACTCCCGGGCACCGATGTCGTCGGTCTGCTCGATGGCGGCGGTGACCCCCACGCCGGAGACCTTGACGCTGCCGTCGCGGGTGCGCAGCACGGAGTGCGGGTTGAGGTAGAGGTGGTGCAGCCCGCGGCGCCGCGCGGACTCCATGCCCACGGCGGCCTCCCCGACCATCCGGCGGGCCTCCTCGGCCGGCAGCGGCTGGGTCGCCGTGAGGCTCGCCAGGGACTCGGCGTCCGGCAGCCCCTCCTCGACGATCCAGCAGTAGCCCTCCTCCTCGCCGACGTCGAGCACCCGCACCAGGCGGGGGTCGTCGACCCCCGCGGTGCGGCGGGCACCGTCCAGCACGGCGTGCGCCAGCGTGGCCCGGTCGCCGGTCGAGGGCAGCAGGGTGACGGCGACGAGGCGCTCCAGGGTGGTGTCCTGGGCCGACCAGTACTCCAGCACGTCGCCGCGCTGGGCCAGCAGCTCCTCGAGGGCATAGCGTCGCCCCAGCATCGTGCCCGGTTCGATACCCATACCCCACACCTCCCAGTCCTGCCCGTTGCCGGTTGCTGCGCCCAATCCTAGGCTGGGTCCGCCCGAGGTCCATGCCGACTGGCCCTCTTCTGCGTGCCGAAGGTCCTCGTAGGCGGTCTGCCACCCGGTGTCGTCCCGACCCGCGTCCTCCCCGAAGAACCAGGGGTCCTCGCCGGTGGCCGCGTGCCGTCCCGGCGGCTGGTCGGGGGGCGTGCCGCTGTCCACCGGGTCCGGCGCCTCGTGACGACCTGCGGCACGCCGGGTACCGCCGGAGAGGCGTGCCCGGGGCGTGCTGACCCGGCGCGGGCCCCCCGTGGGCGCGCCCGTCGAGGTGCCGCCTGCCGCCGGCCGGGTGGCCGGTGCCCGGCCGCGCCCCAGCCGGCGCAGGAGGGGACCGGCGGCCTCGGCCAGCTCGGTGACGCCCAGCCGGTGCGCCACGGCCCCGTAGACCAGGAAGAAGAGCGGCCCGCCGACGAACAGGGTGACCAGGGCCCTGACCCGGCCGTCGAGCAGGGCTGCCACGCCCAGCACGACGAGCACCAGGACGACGGCCGCCACGATCGTGGCCGCGATGATGCGGGAGTAGCCCCGGACCACGTCCCCCAGCGGCAGGCGGCCGAGCCGGCGCCGCACCCAGTAGAGGCCCAGGACCGCCGCGACGGCCTGGCCGAGCGTCTGCGCGAACCCGACCCCGATGGCGGTGCGGTCGGCGGGCAGGGTCGCCGCGATCAGGATGCCGACGATCGAGATCGTGGTGATCGCCACCTGCAGCTTGAACGGGGTCCAGCCGTCCTGGAAGGCGTGGAAGATGCGCCCGGAAAGGATGTACACGGCATACGGCGCCAGCCCGATGACCATCGCCATGGTGACCCACGCGGTGGCCCGGGTCTCAGCCGGCGTGTTGTTGAAGAACAGGATGCTGGTGATCGACGGCGACAGCACGAACAGGCCGATGCTGATCGGCACCATGGCCACGCCGAGGAGCCGCAGGCCGTGGCGGTACTGCGTGCCCAGGCCGGCCAGGTCCTCCGCCTGGGCCGACCGGGACATCTGGGTGAACATCGCGGTGATCAGCGAGGTCGCGATCAGGCTGTGCGGGAGGATGTAGATCAGGAAGGCGTTCTCGTAGAGGATCTTGCCGGGCGCGGCCGCGTCGATCGTCGTGGCCCGGTTGAGCACGTTCGTGGACAGCCACATGCCGGCCTGGGAGACGCCGATGATGGCCAGCATCCACAGCGCCATCTTGGAGGCCGCGCCCAGGCCCACCCCCCGGAACCCCCACCGCGGGCGGTAGCGGAAGCCGGAGCGCCAGGTGGGCAGGATCAGCACCCCGGCCTGGACGGCGACGCCGAGCGTCGCGGTGCCGGCGAGCAGCCAGATCATGCTGCCGGTCCACTCCCCGGGGCCGATCGTCCGCGCCTCCGGGTAGAGCGTCATGAAGAGCACGATCCCGGCGATCGCCACGACGTTGTTGGCGACCGGGGCCCACATGTACCAGCCCCACTTCTCGCGGGAGTTGAGGATCTGGCCGAGCAGGGTGTAGACGCCGTAGAAGAAGATCTGCGGCAGGCACAGGTAGGCGAAGGTGATGGCCAGCGCCAGCTGCTCGCCGGACCAGCTCAGGGCGTAGAACCTGGTCAGCAGCGCCGCGCCCGCGGTGAAGACCACGGTGATGAGCAGCAACCCGGTCAGCGCCAGGGTGATGAGCCGGTCGGTGAAGTCCCGGCCCTTCTCCGGGCTCATCGCCATCGCACGGGTCAGCGCGGGCACCAGCACCACGTTGAGCACGCCGCCGGCCAGCAGGATGTAGATCGTGTTGGGCAGGGTGTTGGCGGTCTGCCAGGCGTTGCCGGCGGGGGAGTTCAGGACACCGATCGCACCGGCCAGCAGGAGGACGCGGACCATGCCCAGCAGGCGGGAGACGAAGGTGCCCGACGCCATGAGGGCGCTCGCGCGAGCCAGCGAGGCCGAGGAGTGGCCGGCGCTGCCGGTGGCGGGCTGGTCGCTCACGGACTCTCCACATCGGACCCGGGGGCCGGGCCGTTCTGCTCGGGGGAGGGGCTGGGTTGCTGGGCGGGCCGGGGACGCAGGGCGCGCACCAGGCCGAGCACAAGGATGACACCCGCGACGCCGCCGAGCAGCCAGTAGATCCACACCCCGGTGGGCCTCACCCGCACCTCGGTCTCCGCGGCCTCGCCCACCGGCGTGCCGTCGGGCGTGCTGAGGCTGGTGTGCAGCGGGACCTGGCCGGAGGCGATGGCCTTGGCCCGGAACTGCACGGTGGCCCGGGACTCCGGCCCGATCGTGATCGGCTCGGGTTGGGCCAGGATGCGCAGCCGGGCGTTGCCGGGCCGGACCGTCATCCGCAGGTCCTCGATCTGCAGCGGGAGCTCATTGGTGACGGTGATCAGGATGACGCCCTCGTCGGCGAAGAAGTTGATCGTCGTGGGGTTGATCGTCAGCCCGTCCAGGATCTCCCGGGAGACCGCGAACGCCTGCTCGACCGGCTCGCCCCACGCGTCGGGCCCCTGCCGCCACCGGGCGGAGTACTGCCGGTCCAGGGCCTGCAACCACGTGTCCCGCGCCTCGTCGCTGCCCGGCACGATCGAGCTGGCGGCGTCCAGGTCGGCCCGGGCCTCCTCCACCCGGGCGACGCCATCCGCCGTCAGCGGGCTCGGGGCGGGGATCGAGTATGCCGTGAGCTCACCGTCCGCAGGCGCGGCACCGGGGAGCTCCACCGGGGCGGGGTCGGCGGAGTCCAGCAACCGGGACGCGGTCGTCGGCGCCAGCCACGGGGCGGTGTCCGAGGCACCGACCAGGCGGCGCAGGGCGGTCGCGTCGACCGTCGCGGTGCGGGGAACCGCCACCACGACCGAGCGGTCCTCGGCGGGCTGCTCCTGGTAGGTGGCCAGCGTCTCGGCGAGGAAGCGCTGTACGGTGCGGCCGTCCTGGTCCGGCGCCCCGGCCGAGGCGACGATGCCGCTGAGCCGCTCGTCGTAGCCCAGCAGGACCGTGCCCGAGGTGTGCGTCCGGGCGGCCGACCCGGTCTGCACGGCGTCGGTGATCGCGCCCGAGGGCAGGACGGCACCGGTGAGCGTGCCGTGGCCCACGCCCCGCGTGCCCAGGGCGCCCCCGGCATGGGTCCACACCCGCTTGAGCCGGTCGATCAGGTCGTCGTCGTAGGCGGTGGCCAGGGGCCAGGCGAGGTCGGTGCGGCCCCTGACCACGGGGGTCTGCGCGAGCGGTCGCCCGACGAGCTCGGCGATGGAGCTCACCTCCTGGCCGAGCTCGAGGAGCGCCCCCGTGTCGGTGTCGCCGACCGGCAGCCACCACAGCTGCTCCTCGGGGATCGTGGCCAGCTGCTCGCCCAGCGCCTGGACGGCCTCCTGCGTCGTGGGCGGGGTTGTCGGCTCGACGGGTTGCTGCGGTGAGTCCGGGTCCTCCGGGCCGTCGGTCGTGGTGGTGTCCTCCCCGTCGGCGGGGGGCGCCTCGGTGGCCGGCACGTCGGCGGTCGGCGTGGGGCCGACCCCCGGGTCAGCGGTCGGCTCCGGGTGGGGCGGCGGGCTGGGGGCGCTCGTGGCGTCGGTCCCGGGCTCGGCGGTGGGTTGCGGGGCCGGTTCCGCCGTCGGCTGCGCGGTGGGTTGGCCGGTCTGGTCCGGCTCGGTCGGCTCGGGCTCCTCGCCCGGTTGCACCACCGCCTCCGTCAGTGACGCGACGGGGTCCAGAGGCTCCAGGACCGCCGGGTCGACGACGAACGTGGCGGACGTCCCCGCCAGGCCGTCCAGCAGCGCGGCGTTGCGTGACTGCGGACCGATCGCCTCGGCCCACGCGGCAGCGCGCGTCGCCTCGTCCGGATCCACCTGGTCGGCGCCACCGGGCAGGGTGACCGGCGCCAGCCAGGCGATGTCCACCGGGTTGAAGCCGGTGACGTCCATCGCGTGCCAGGGCAGGAAGGTCCGCAGCTCGCTGCCCGGCAGGGTCTGCGCGGTCCGGTCGGCGGCGGGTCCGCCGGCCTCCTGGGTCACCTCGATCCGGACCGGCAGGGTGGCGAAGTCGAACTCCGGGTTCACGGCGTCCGCCGGCGCCGGTGCGTAGAAGTTCACGACGGCGCCGGGAGCGAGGAGGGCGTCGATGTCGTCCTGGGCGATCACCCGCGGGGTCTCCAGGCTGCCCGTCGTCGCCCAGTCCTCGACCGCGCTCCGGGTGTCCAGTCCGCGGAAGGCGGTGCTGACCCGCACGCTGCCCACCCGCACCGGCTCCGGCCCGGCGTTGCTGATCGTCCCGGTGAGCAGGGCGCCGGACCCCGGCGTGGCGATCGCCGGGGTAACGGCCTGCAGCGCCACCTGCACGGGGACCACGTCGGTGTCGACCGTGGCGGCACCTGTGTCTCCCGTCGTGCTGCTGGTGGGGGTGGTAGGCGCTGTGGTCGTGGGTGTGGTGGAGGTGGAGAGGGTCGGGGTGGAGGCGACCGAGGCGGGAGCCAGCAGCAGGACGAGGGCCAGCGTCACGGCATACGACAGGAGCAGGGACAGGGAGCCGTGCCACGAGGGCACGACGCGGCTGCGGCTCACGCGGTCCCGGCCAACCTCGCCCAGGCGACCTGGGCGATCCGGCGCTCGTTGGGGAAGGTGAGCACGCGGTGCGCCTCGGTCAGCGGGCACCAGATGGCGTCGAAGGCCTCCTGGTCCGGGTCGCCCTCCACCGACAGCTCCCCGCCCGTGGCCTCCAGCAGGTAGTGGTGCACCCGCTTGTGGATGCGGTGCTGCGGCGTGGAGAACCAGTAGTCCACGGTGCCCAGGGTCAGCAGCACCCGGCCGATGATGCCGGTCTCCTCGGCGACCTCACGCTCGGCGGCCTGCTCCAGCGTCTCGCCGGGCTCCATGTGGCCCTTGGGCAGGCACCACTCCACCCGTCCGGCCCGGTTGTGCCGCGCGATGATGGCGATCCGCGCCCGACCCTCGTGGACGTCGATGACCACGCCGCCCGCCGAGGTCTCCTGCAGCGACGGCAGGCTCTTCTGCCATCGGCGCGGGGGCGGAGCGGTGGTCATCTTGCTCACTCTAACGAGGCGCGGGCCCGTTCCGGTGCCGCGCGGGCCGTACGCTTGATGCTCGTGTCCCCCTCTCCGTCCGAGGCCGAGCTGCTGGCCCGCGCCGTCCGTCACCTGGCGCCGGTGCAGTCCGTGCTGACCGAGCTCGGGGAACGTTTTCGCGACGCCGGCCACGAGCTCGCGCTGGTCGGGGGGCCGGTGCGCGACGCCTTCCTCGGACGCTCCTCGCCCGACCTGGACTTCACCACCTCCGCGCGTCCCGAGGAGATCGAGGCGGTGCTGGCGGGCTGGGCCGAGCAGACCTGGGACATCGGCCGTGCGTTCGGCACCATCGGCGCCCGGCACGACGGGCGCACGGTGGAGATCACGACCTACCGGGCCGACGCCTACGACCCGGACTCCCGCAAGCCCGTCGTCGCCTTCGGGGACAACCTCGAGGACGACCTGGTGCGCCGCGACTTCACCGTCAACGCGATGGCGCTGCGGCTGCCCGAGCTGCTCTTCGCCGACCCGCACGACGGCCTCGGTGACCTGGCCGCCGGGATCCTGACCACCCCGCATACGGCCGAGATCTCCTTCTCCGACGACCCGCTGCGGATGATGCGCGCGGCCCGGTTCACCTCCCAGCTCGGGCTGGAGGTGACCGAGGAGGTGCGGGCCGCGATGACCGACATGGCCGGGCGGCTGGCGATCATCTCGGCCGAGCGGGTGCGGGACGAGCTGAGCCGGCTGCTGCTGGGGGCCGACCCGCGCGCCGGCCTGGAGCTGATGGTCGACACCGGGTTGGCAGACATCGTGCTGCCGGAGCTGCCGGCGCTGCGCCTGGAGATCGACGAGCACCACCGGCACAAGGACGTCTACGAGCACTCGCTCACCGTGCTGGAGCAGGCGATCGCGCTGGAGGACGAGCCGGGGGCGGAGGGGCCGGACCGCGTCGTGGGGCCCGACCTCGTGCTGCGGCTCGCGGCGCTGCTGCACGACATCGGCAAGCCCGCCACCCGGCGCTTCGAGAAGGGCGGCGGCGTCAGCTTCCACCACCACGAGATGGTGGGCGCCAAGCTCACCCGGGCCCGGCTGCGGGCGCTGCGCTACGACAAGGACACCGTCAAGGCGGTCTCCCGGCTGGTCGAGCTGCACCTGCGCTTCCACGGCTACGGCGGCGGGGAGTGGACCGACTCGGCGGTGCGGCGCTACGTCACCGACGCCGGGCCGCTGCTCGGCCACCTGCACAAGCTGACCCGCTCTGACTCCACCACCCGCAACCGGCGCAAGGCCGAGCGGCTGGCCCGCACCTATGACGACCTGGAGGCGCGGATCGCCCGGCTGCGCGCCCAGGAGGAGCTGGACGCGGTCCGCCCCGAGCTCAACGGCAACGAGATCGCCGAGATCCTGGGCATCCCGCCCGGGCCGGTGCTGGGCCGGGCCTACAAGCACCTGCTCGCGGTGCGGCTGGACCGCGGGCCGATCGGGCCCGAGGCGGCGGCGGAGGAGCTGCGGCGCTGGTGGGCCGAGCAGCCCGAGGCCCACGAGTGACCGGGCGACACACGACCGGGCGCGTGGGGTTGCGGTTCTGAGAGCCACCGGGCGCGTGGGGTTGCGGTCCTGAGGGTCACCGGGCGCGTGGTTCAGCCTGTCAGGGGCGGGCGACATACTGGCCACGAGGTCAGCGGCACGCACCGGGGCGGAAGGGACAGCGATGACGGAGCACGGACGGATGGGCGGCACGCCGGAGCGGCCGGCCCGCTTCTTCGCCACCGCGCAGGAGTTCGAGGACTGGCTCGCCGCGCACCACGACAGCGAGACCGAGCTCTGGATGGGTCTGCACAAGAAGCACGTGGCCGAGCAGGGGCTGACCTGGGGTGAGGCCGTGCCGGTGGCGTTGTGCTGGGGCTGGATCGACTCGGTCTCCCAGCGCATCGATGAGGACTCCCGGCGGCAGCGGTGGACGCCGCGCCGCAAGGGCAGCAACTGGAGCGCGATCAACATCGCCCACGTCGAGCGGCTGACCGCGGAGGGGCGGATGCAGCCGTCCGGACTGGCGGCCTTCCAGGAGCGTCGCGAGGACCGGTCCGTCATCTACTCCTACGAGAACCCCGAGCGCGACCTGCCCGAGGCCTACGGTGCGCAGCTTGCGGCCTCCGCGGCGGCCACCGCCTTCTGGGAGGTGGCCACGCCGTCCTACCGGCGGCTCGCCGTGTCCTGGGTGCTCACCGCCAAGCAGGAGGCCACCCGCGACCGCCGGATGGGCCAGCTCGTCGAGGCCAGCGCGGCCGGCCAGCTCATCCCGCCCCAGCGTTATGGCGCGGTCCCCGCCTGGCTCGCGCGGGCCGCGGCTGCGGCCTCTGCCGCCGGCGCCTGACCTGGCCCCACGGGCCTGGTGACCCGGCCCACCGACCGCTACCGCCTGCCCAGGCCCCCGCAGGCGACCACCGTCGAACCCGGCCTTCGCGCGGTCTTGCCCCTCGGCATACTGGGAGAACCACAGATCCTGGAGGCAATGTGCGCGCAATCGTCGTCAATGAGCAGGGCGGTCCCGAGGTTCTCGAACTGGTCGAGAGGGAGACGCCCGAGCCGGGCGAGGGGCAGCTGCGGGTCGACGTCCGGGCCGCCGGTGTCAACTTCATCGACATCTACCAGCGGTCGGGGCTCTACGCGATGCAGACACCCTTCGTCATGGGGATGGAGGGCGCTGGCACGGTCGGCGCGGTGGGCACCGGGGTGGAGGACATCGCGGTCGGTGACGCGGTGGCGTGGGCGATGACGCCCGGGACCGGCTACGCCGAGCAGGTCCTGCTCCCCGCCGCGCGGGTCGTCCCGGTCCCGGCCGGGCTGGACGCCGAGGTGGCCGCGGCCGTGATGCTCCAGGGGATGACCGCGCACTTCCTGACCGAGTCCACCTTCCCCGCGCGTGAGGGGCAGACCGCCCTGGTGCACGCGGCGGCCGGCGGCGTCGGGCTGCTGCTCTGCCAGATGCTCGCGGCCAAGGGCGTGCGGGTGATCGGCACCACCTCCACCCCGGAGAAGGCCGAGCTCGCCAGGGGCGCGGGCGCGGCGGAGATCATCTTCTACCGCGAGCAGGACCTGGTCACCGAGGTGCGGCGGCTCACCGGCGGCGACGGTGTCCATGTCGTGTATGACGGGGTGGGCGCCTCGACCTTCGACGCCGGCCTCCAGGTGCTCCGGCCGCGCGGCATGATGGTGCTCTTCGGCGCCTCGAGCGGTCCGGTGCCGCCGATCGACCCGCAGGTGCTCAACCAGCGGGGGTCGCTCTTCCTGACGCGCCCGTCGCTGCTGCACCACCTCGCCGACCGGGAGGAGCTCCTCGCCCGGGCGGGGGACGTGCTGGGTGCGGTGGCGGAGGGGCGGCTGGACGTCCGGATCGGCGGGCGCTACCCCCTGGCGGACGCGGCGCAGGCGCACCGTGATCTCGCGTCGGGCACCACGACGGGCAAGCTGCTGCTGGTGCCCTGAGCCGCGATCCTCCCGCGGCCACGCCACCCGGCCGGTGGGTGGCCCGCGCGCGGACGCGGTCTGGGGCAGGATGGAACCCGGTCGTGGGTCCCCCCGTCCCACCGCCGTCAGTCCGCCGGGAGCCAAGGGGGCGCCGGCCCGGGATCGCAGGGAGCACGCCACCGTGACGCCACGCAGACGCACCCGCGCAGCCAGTCTCGTCCTTGCCCTGCCGCTGGCCCTGGCCGCCTGTGGCGGGAGCGCACCCGAGACCTCGACCGTGGTGATGCAGTCGCCGCAGCCGGACGCCCCGGACGACTCGACCGCCACCACGGCACCGCTCCCGGACGGCGCCGACGCCGGCGCCGTGACGGCTGAAGCGCCCCGGCCGGGGCAGGTCACCCGCTTCGACGAGGCGCAGCCGGCGGTCGTGCAGATCATCGCCGAGGGGACGCTGCGCGACCCGGAGGTCGGCATCACCGAGACTGCCGGCTCCGGCAGCGGCTTCCTGATCAGCCCCGACGGCCTGGTGGTCACCAACAACCACGTCGTCACCGGGGCCAGCACCCTGGAGGTCTTCGTCGGGGGCGACACCAGCCGCAGCTACCACGCGACCGTGCTCGGCGCGTCGGAGTGCAGCGACCTGGCGCTGATCCGGATCGACGCCGACGAGCCGCTGCCCTTCCTGGACTGGTCGGACGAGCCCGCCTCGCCCGGCCTGGACGTCTATGCGGCCGGCTTCCCGCTCGGCGACCCGGAGTACACCCTGACCAAGGGGATCGTCTCCAAGGCCAGGGCCAACGGTGACGTCACCGGGTCCTCCTCGATCGACCACACCATCGAGCACGACGCCACGATCCAGCCCGGCAACTCCGGGGGTCCGCTCATCACCGTCGACGGCGAGGTCCTCGCGGTCAACTACGCCGGTGGAGCGCTGCGCGAGGGCGCCTCCAAGCAGTTCTGGGCGATCGCCGCGGGCCTGGCCGAGCCGATGGTGGAGCAGCTCGCGCAGGGGGACATCGAGTCGCTCGGCATCAACGGCAGACCGGTCTTCGACGACCAGCTCGCCCTGAGCGGCATCTGGGTCAGCGGCGTCAAGCCCGGCAGCCCCGCCTCGCGGGCCGGGCTGCTGCCCGGCGACATCGTGCTCAGCCTGAACAGTATCCCGATGGCGGCCGACGGCGGTTATCGCGACTACTGCGACGTGGTGCGCACGAGCGGCGACAACGCGATGACCGTGGAGGTCCTGCGCTGGGACACCTTCGAGGTGCTCCGGGGCGAGATCAACGGCACCGAGCCCCTGGTGCCGATCCTCTCCCTCGCCGAGGAGGTCGGTGACGACGTCCCCGACGGCGGCGAGGCCGGGGAGGGTGACGCCCCGGTGCCGACCTTCTACTCCTACGAGACGGTGACCGACGACACCGGAGCCCTGTCCGTGGACGTGCCGGTCGAGTGGCACGACCGGGAGACCGCACCCGAGCTCTCCCCCGAGGGGTGGGCGTTCATCGGCGCCTCCGACGACATGAGCGCCTTCCGGGCCGGGTGGACCCACCCGGGGCTGGTCTTCTACCTACGCCCCTACCAGGGCGACGAGTGGAGCATCCTCGACGACTACACCTACGCCGACGTCTGCGCGGAGGAGTACACCGACGCGTTCGCCGACGTCATGTACTCCGGCCTCTACCAGATCTGGAGCGGGTGCCGGGACACCGACGGTCTCGTGGTCAACCTGCTGCTCTCGGACAACGACAGGACCTACACCGCCGTGATGACCACCTACGTGGCGACCGAGGCCGACCTCGAGGCGCTGGACCGGGCGTTCGCCAGCTTCACCGTCTATGACAGCTGAGCGGGTGACGGCTGAGCCGGTGCCGCGAGAGCGGGCGCCCGGCCCGCGTCCTGCGCCGGCACGGCTGCTTCGGGCAGCTCGGGCAGCTCGGCCGGCGCGGGTGGTCCGGTCGGCTCGGTCGGCGTCGCCGGCACGTCTGGTCCGGCCAGCGCATGCCGTCCGCGGTGCTGCTCCGTGCTGACCCAGATCGACCACACCGCCCACGCCCAGCCGGCCATCCGGATGAGGATCGCCAGCGAGTAGGTGGAGCCGGGCAGGCCCTTGCCCGGGTCGGACCCGAAGCCGATGTGCAGCCAGGTCGCCTCGAAGTGCACGATCTCCGCGGCGGCCCAGATCAGGTGGTCGCGCCACCGGACGCCGGACAGCGCCAGGAGCGGCAGCAGCCACAGACCGGACTGGACGGACAGCGACTTCGCGGTGACGACGACGATCAGCAGCATCACGGCCGCCACCCGCACGGCGTCGGGCCGGCCGAACGCCCGGAAGGTCGCCCAGGCCCCCACCAGGAGGGCGAGGACCCAGCCCGCCACCGCCACCGCGGTCACCACGTTCCCGTCGAGCGGGTGGCGCATCAGCTGGGGGATCAGGGCGGGGACGCCGTAGCCGGGTCCAGCAGCCCACCAGCCGCGCAAGGCCTGGAGGACGCCGTCGCCCAGCAGGAGGACGGCCGGGACGACCAGTGCCAGCGCCGCGAGGGGGGCGGCGACCAGGGCGGTCACGGCGTCGCGCGCGCGCCCCTCACGGAACCCGACCAGAGCCAGGGCCACCAGGAAGACGAGGGGAAAGGGGCGCACCAGGAAGGCCAGGCCCATCAGCGCCCCGGCCGCGGCGGGGTGGCCGCGGGTCCACGCCCACCAGCCCCACAGGACCAGCGCGATGCCGACCAGGTCCGTCGAGATCAGGGCGAGCACCACGAGGACCGGTGAGGCGGCCAGGTGGGCGGCGTGCCAGGGGTCCCGGGGCAGCAGGGCGACGCAGGCCAGCACCGCCACGACGAGCAGCAGGAGAGCGAGCGCCGCCCAGGTGGCGAACACCCACTGCTGCGCGCCGACGTCCGTGCCCGCCCGGGGGGTGAGGAGCGAGACCAACCACATCGTGAGCCCGGACAGGAGCGGCTGGTCGCTGCCGCCCCCTGACCAGGGGAGGCCGCGGTCCGCGAGGGAGGTGGTGACGTGCAGGACCGGGACGTCGGAGTAGCAGGCCCGCCAGAACTGGTCCGGGTTGGCCCAGCCCTTGACGACGCAGTGCCCCTTCTGGAAGACGCCGAGCGCCAGCATCGTCCCGGCGAGGGCGATCAGGGCGGCGGCCACCCCGCGCAGACCCCGGGCACCGATCCGCGCGAAGCGCCCGACGGGCCCACCGATGACGTTGCTCGCGGTCGCCACCACCCGGTCGTGGCGCGAGGGCACGACATACGGCGGTCTCGGCATGTCGGCAGGCTAACCGGTCACGCCGGAGTTGCCGACGCGACAGGGCTCACCGGCCCACCCGCTCACCCGGCTACCCGGTCTCGCCGGGGTCGCCCGTCTCCTCCGGTGGCCCCGGATCGGTGGGCGGCCCGGTCTCGGTCGGCTCCGGCGGCGCGGTGGTCGTCGGCTCGGGAGGCTCCGTCGTCGGCGGGGGGGCGGGTTCGGTGGTCGTCGGCTCCGGCGGCTCCGTCGTCGTCGGCTCGTCGGTCGTCGGCTCCTCCGTGGTCGTGGGTTCCGCGGTGGTCTCCTGCTGGTCGTCGGTCGTGGGCTCCGCGGTGGTCTCCTGCTGGTCGTCGGTGGTCGGCTCGACGGTCTGCTCCACCTCGTCGCCCAGGCCGACGCGCTCGGGGAACTCCTCGATCGGCTCGCCCTCCAGCGCGTTGCGCATGAAGTCGCCCCAGATGCGGGCCGGGTAGGTGCCGCCGGTGATCTGGTCGAACTCGCCGATGTCCTGCATCGCGACGGTCCCGTCCCCCTGGTACATCCCCACTGTGCCCGTGAGCTGGGGGACGAACCCGTTGAACCAGGCGGACTTGTTGTTCTCGCTGGTGCCCGACTTGCCCGCGGCTGGCCGGCCCAGGTCACCGGCCGACACCCCGGAGCCGTCGGTGATCACGTGCGTCATCGCCTCGGTGACATCGGCGGTCACGTCGGGGTCGACGACCTCGTCCGTGTCGACCGTGTGCTCGTAGTCGTAGACGCCGTTCTCACTGGTCACCGCGCTGACCAGGTATGGTTCGGCCAGCTCGCCCTGGGCCGCGATGACGGAGTATGCCGTGGACATCTCCAGCACCGTCGGCGCCGCTGGGCCGAGCACGTTGGACAGCTCGTTGTCCAGCCCCGGGGTGTCCTCGGGCAGGCCGAGCTGCTCGGCCACCTCGCGGGTGCGCTCGGGTCCGATCTCCTCGTTCAGCTGGACATAGATGGTGTTGACCGAGTGCGCGGTCGCCTCCCGCAGGTCGACCTGGCCGTACTGGGCGTCCCGGAAGTTGCGGACCTCGTAGGGCTCGTCCTGCCCCTCGATCTGGAACTCCATCGGCGAGGGACCGGCAAAGACCGACTCGGTGCTGATCCCGTCCTCGACCGCGCCGATGAGCGTGAAGATCTTGAAGAGCGACCCGGCTTGGAGGTGGGCGTCGGTGGTGGTGTTGAGCTGCTCGGTGCTGTAGTCGGCGCCGCCGTACATCGCGGTGATGGCCCCGTCGCCGGGACGGGTCGCCACCAGGCCGACCTTCAGGTCGTCCGGCTCCTCGGGCAGGTTGTCCGCCACCGCGGCCTCCGCGGCCTCCTGGTGCT
This sequence comes from Actinomycetales bacterium, assembly GCA_012515595.1. GTDB lineage: Bacteria > Actinomycetota > Actinomycetes > Actinomycetales > Dermatophilaceae > Ornithinicoccus. Next base: position 32,109 of record JAAYYA010000359.1, on the reverse strand, counting down.
GCTGGTCGATGGTGGTCACGATGCGCAGGCCACCCCGGTCGATGTCCTCCTCGGCGATGCCGATCTCGTTGACCAGCTCGTGACGCACCTGGGTGGCGATATAGCCCTCCGTGCCGGTGGTCGCCGTGGTCGGCTGCGGGTCGTTGATCTCAGGGAACTCGACCGTGGCCGCCTCCTCCGCCGACAGCCAGCCCTCCTCGACCATCCCGTTGATGATGTAGTCGACGCGCGCCTCAGCGCGCTCCTGGTTGCCCTCCTGGTATGCCGGGTCGAACAGTGAGGGAGCGTTCGTCACCCCGGTGAGGAACGCACCCTCGGCGATGGTGAGATCGGCGACGTCCTTGGCGAAGTAGGCCTGGGAGGCAGTCTGGATGCCGTAGGCACCGCGGCCGAAGTAGATCGTGTTGAGGTAGTTCTCGAGGATCTGCTCCTTGCTCAGCTCGCGGTCGATCTTGACGGCGATGAGCACCTCGTTGAACTTCCGCGTCAGCGTCTGTTCGTGCGACAGGAAGTAGTTCTTGACGTACTGCTGGGTGATCGTGGACCCCCCCTCGGTGCTGTCGGAGGTGAGGTTGCGCCACAGCGCCCGGGCGGTGCCGGTGAGGGAGACGCCGCGGTTCTCGAAGAAGGTGCGGTCCTCGGCCGCCAGCATCGCCTTCTGGACGTGGTCGGGCACCTGCGACAACGGCACCGACTCGCGGTTGTAGCCGCCGGTGAACCGGGCCAGCTCGGTCTCGCCGTCGCTGTAGTAGAGGATTGAGCTCTCCGAGGTCGCGAACTCGTTCGGCTGCGGAATCTCGGTGCGGCTGTAGATGATGGCCAGGGCCACGCCGCCCAGGACGACCCCGGCGACCCCCAGGCCGAGCAGGGTGAGCAGCACCGTCTTCAGGCGGGGGCGACGCCGGCCCCGCCGGCCGCCCGTGCGCTGCCGGCTGCGGTGCTCGGCCCGCGTCTGCGGTGCCGAGCCGTCTGCTGTGGCCACTGGTGGCCTCCTCGTCTTCCTGTTCGATCCCATAGTGCACGACCGGGGGCCGCCGTCGGCGGGTCCCGCGCAGGGCACTGCAGAAGTTGCCGTACGATATATCGGGTCGATATATCGACGCGCACCGTCACCGCTCGGCACCGTCGGGCGGACCAGCAGCGAGAGGAGTGGCATGACTCGGCGTTCGGAGATGCTCGAGCTGGCCATCCTCGGTCTGCTGCACGACTCGCCGATGCACGGCTATGAGCTGCGCAAGCAGGTCCACCGGGTGCTGGGCACGGTGCGCGCCATGTCCTACGGCACGCTCTACCCACGGCTGCGGCTGCTGGTGGAACGCGGTCTCATCGTCGAGGCCGGCGCTCCGGCGACCACCCGCAGGGGCCGGATCACCTACGCCGTAACGTCCGCCGGTCAGGAACGGTTCCAGTCCCTGCTGACCGGTGCGGGACCGAACGCGTGGGAGGACGACGCCTTCGACGTGCACTTTGCCTTCTTCGCTCGCGCCGACCGGGCCGTCCGGTTGCGCATCCTGGAGGGCCGCCGGGCCCGCCTGGAAGAGCGGCTGGCAATGTTCCGCGCCAACGGGCCCGCCGAGGGCGTCACCATGGACGGCTATGCCGCCGAGCTACACCGCCACAGCCTGGAGTCCGCCGAACGCGACGTGCGGTGGTTGACCGGGCTGATCGAAACCGAGCGCAGCGCGGGCCGCCGCGGTGTCGCGCAACACGAGGAGTAACTATGGGATCAGTTCGAGTCGCCATCGTGGGAGTCGGCAACTGCGCTAGCTCACTGGTGCAGGGTGTCGAGTACTACCGCGGTGCCGACGCCACGGCGAGCGTGCCCGGCCTGATGCACGTGCAGTTCGGGCCCTACCACGTCGGTGACGTCACCTTTGTCGCCGCCTTCGACGTGGACGCCAAGAAGGTCGGGTTCGACCTGGCGGAGGCCATCGCGGCGAGCGAGAACAACACCATCAAGATCGCGGACGTGCCGCCCACCGGCGTCATGGTCCAGCGCGGCCCGACCCTGGACGGCATCGGACGCTACTACCGGGAGACCATCGAGGAGTCCGACGCCGAGCCCGTCGACGTGGTCCAGGCCCTCAAGGACGCCGAGGTCGACGTGCTGGTGTCCTACCTGCCGGTCGGCTCCGAGGAGGCGGACAAGTTCTACGCGCAGTGCGCCATCGACGCCGGTGTGGGCTTCGTCAACGCGCTGCCTGTCTTCATCGCCTCGGACCCGGAGTGGGCGGCCAAGTTCACGCAGGCCGGCGTCCCGATCGTCGGCGACGACATCAAGTCGCAGGTCGGCGCCACCATCACGCACCGGGTCATGGCCCGGCTCTTCGAGGAGCGTGGTGTGGTCCTGGACCGCACCTACCAGCTCAACGTCGGCGGCAACATGGACTTCAAGAACATGCTCGAGCGGGACCGTCTCGAGTCCAAGAAGGTCTCCAAGACCCAGGCCGTCACCTCCAACGTGAGCCACGACCTCGGCGCCCGCAACGTGCACATCGGCCCGTCCGACTACGTGCAGTGGCTCGATGACCGCAAGTGGGCCTACGTCCGGCTCGAGGGCCGCGCCTTCGGCGACGTGCCGCTGAACCTGGAGTACAAGCTCGAGGTCTGGGACTCCCCGAACTCGGCCGGCATCATCATCGACGCGCTGCGCGCGGCGAAGATCGCCATGGACCGCGGGGTCGGCGGCCCGATCACCTCCGCCTCGGCCTACCTCATGAAGTCCCCGCCGGAGCAGATGCCGGACGACCTGGGTCGCGCCCAGGTCGAGGCGTTCATCCGCGGCGACGTGGAGCGCTGAGCCCCTCCGCCCACGATCACGGCTCACGCCGCCGACCCCCGGCGGCCTGACCCCGCACCAGCACCCGAGCCCGTCCTGCGCCGCTGCGCAGGGCGGGCTCCGTGCTGTCCTCCTCCTCGTGTCCACGTCCGGGGAGGGAAAGAATGACAGGTATGTCATTCGCAGAATGTCAAGAATGACACGTTTGTAACTCACGGAGTTACATTCTTGTGATTACCAAACAATGACCACTCCGAGGTTTTCCGCGGCCCCGGATATGTGTATTCTCCATTCGGCCACATGAGTCACATTGTCACCATTGATCACAGGTGTCGGTCCCCTGCACCGGTGTGAAGGGAAAGATCTATGCGCACGCCCCCGATGCGTTCTGCCCTCACCGCCAGCGCCTGCGCGCTGGCGCTCGTCGTGTCCGCGCCGCTGGCGCTCGCCGACCCCTTCGGCGAGGATCTGGTCGTCCCGGGCGACCCCTACACCGCCCCGGACGACGACGCCGAGAGCACCCCGGTCCAGACGGTGCCCGAGCTCCCGATGGACTGGGTGGGCCTCCCGCCGGACCCGGGAGACATGCCGCAGGAGTGGCTCGCGGAGCAGCCTGCCGTCGACATCGAACCGTCGACCGCCGAGGAGCTGATGGCGGCCGAGGACGGCTACATCGGTGGTGGCTATGCGGCGGCCGCAGGCGGCGCGGAGCTGACGGAGCACGCCGTCCTGTCGGTGCCGGAACCGCCGACCAAGGATCTGCCCGAGACGCTGGACGCGGCCCCGCCGTGGGAGTACTCCTACTCCTGCGACCCCAACAACAAGCCGGGGATGGTCGCCTTCGCCAACCTCGTCTCGGCCCACTACGACCGCCCCACCTGGTACGGCTCGCGCGCCTGCAAGTTCGACAACAGCCAGCACTACGAGGGCCGGGCGATGGACTGGAGGATGAACGCCTACAACGCCGAGGACAAGGCGATCGGCGACGCCGTCGCACAGTGGATCTCGGCCAACAACGGCGAGATCGCCCGCCGCTTCGGGGTCCAGTCGATCATCTGGAACCGGCAGTCGTGGTACCTCTACAAGCCGGGGGCCTGGTACCCCTACACCGGGGCGTCCCCACACACCGACCACCTGCACATCAGCTTCAGCTGGGACGGCGCGATGGGCCGCACCTCATGGTGGGACGGCACGCCGATCACCGAGCACGACTACGGCACCTGCCGGGTGTACGCCGGTCAGTTCGCACCGCGCTACCAGGGCTTCAACGGCACTCCCTGCGCCACGTCGCTCCCCGCGGCGCCGTACGCGCCCTACCCCGTCACCCTGCCCGGCGCCAACAACGACAACGTCAAGCAGGCCCAGCGCTACCTCGGGTTCACCGGCAGCGACGTCGACGGCTCGTTCGGCCCGCTGACGCTGGCCGCGCTGCTGAACTACCAGGCCGTCTATGACCTGCCCTGGACCGGTGTCCTGGACAAGGCCACCTGGGCCTACATGATCGAGGCCGGGATCCCGAGCGACCCCGTGCCGCCGGCTCCCGAACCCCCGCCAGCACCCGAACCGCCCGCACCGGAGCCGCCGGAGGACCCGGAGCCCGAGCCCGGTGTCTCCCGGATCGCGGGAAGCAACCGCTACGACACCGCGGCCAAGATCGCCGACACCTTCCCCCAGGGCAGCGGCGTCTTCCTCACCGTCGGTCAGGACTACCCCGACGCCCTGGCCGCGGCCGCCCGAGCCGGTGCGGTGGGCAGCCCCGTGCTGCTGACGCGGGCCGACTCGCTCCCCGTGGAAACCCGGGCCGCCATCCAGCGCCTCCAGCCGTCGTCGGTCACCGTCGTCGGCGGCGAGGGAGCCATCACCAGCACCGTGATCAACCAGGTGAAGCAGGTCACCACCGCACCGGTGACCCGGGTCGGCGGGGACGACCGCTACGAGACCGCCCGGCAGGTGGCGGGCCTGTACAACCCCGGCCTGAACGTGGTCTACATCGCGACGGGCACGAACTACCCGGACGCCCTGGCGGGTGCGGCACGCGCCGGCTACAACGATGGCCCCGTCCTGCTGGTCCAGCCCGACAACGTGCCGCAGGCGACCGTGCAGGCCATGGAGTACCTCAACCCCTACCGGGTGGTGGTGCTCGGTGGCGACACCGCGATCAGCGACAGCGTCGCCGAGGAGCTCAAGGCCATGACCCGGTCCACGAAGCTGGAGCGGGTGGCCGGTCCCGACCGCTACGCGACGGCGGCCGAGCTCGCGACGTACTACCCCTCCGGGGTGGGCACCGTCGTGATCGCCACCGGTCAGAGCTTCCCCGACGCGCTCAGCGGCGCCGCGCGGGCGGGTGACCGCCGTGGGCCGGTGCTGCTCGTCACCCAGGGCGGGGTGTACCAGGCCACCCGCGACGCCCTGGCCTACCTGGACCCCCGGCACATCCTGATCGTGGGCGGGCCCGGGGTCATCAGCCCCGAGGTCGAGGAGCTCCTGCAGAACTACGTGGGCTGAGCACCACGGGCCACCAGCGGCGGCCCGGGTGCCCGCAGGCCAGCCGGCCACGGGCGCCCGGGCCGACCGGTGCCTCCACACGACCGGTGCCTACAGCATTGCCGACCCGGCCCAGACCAGGAGCAGCGCGGTGACGACCGTGCCGCTGCGCTCGAGCCACCGCGTGTGGCTGGACAGGAAGCGCTGCCAGCCGGGCCGGCCGAGCAGGATGTACTGCAGCACGGCCACCGACCGGGACGCCCCGAACGCGGCACCCAGGGCGAGCGCCCAGGGCAGGGGCAGACCGGCCAGCAGCACGAACAGGGCCGCGACGTAGGACGCCGCGGACGGGACCAGGGTGCGGAAGCCGCAGCCGTACTCCACGCCGAAGCGGAAGCCGCCGCGTCCCATGCCCCGGGCGAACACCTCCTGCGGGATGAGCTCCTTGCGCTGGGGCAGCTGCAGCAGGGGCTGCCGCAGGTCCAGCACCGTCAGGGCGGCGGCGAGCACCACGAAGAGGACCGCGCGGACGACGGCCGGAACCGGCGACAGCAGCCCGGAGAACACACCCAGGACGGTGCCGGTGAAGGCACCGCCCACGGTGCACCCCACCAGGAAAGCGGCCCACAGCCGCAGTTGGATCGACCGGCCTCGGACCGAGGCCACCAGCGCCCACGCGCTGTTCAGGCCTCAGGTGGATCCGGACAGGGCCAGTCCGGCGGCCACGACCGCCAGCAGTGCGGGCACGGCCCACGGGACCGGGTCACCGCCCAGGTGGAGCCCGGCGAGGGCCAGGCCGGCCAGCGCCAGCAGACCGAGCAGGGGGAGCGGGTCGGCGACCCAGCGCCGGAGCGGGTGCGGCCGGTCCGGGGCGCCGGTCAGATCGCCCACGGACAGATCGACTTGCTGCAGGCCCCCGAGGCGCTGCAGGTCCACCCGTCGGAGCACCGGTAGGTGTTGCCGTCGCTGAACTTCCAGTGCCAGGAGTCGTAGGTGCCCTGCCAGCAGTCGTCGGGCCGGTGCAGGTAGTAGCCCGTCGAGCCCGGCGCGTTCTTGTGCCAGCCCACCAGGTTGCCGGCGCCGTTGCGGTACTTCCAGCAGCACGACCTGGAGGTGCACATCGGGGACGGCCCGCACATGATGCCGTTCTCGGTGTGGTCCCGCGCGTAGCCGGTCACCGGGTCGCACGGGCCGGTGTTCGTGCTGGTCCAGTCGTGCCAGTAGGCCGCCTGTGCGCTGTCGGTCGCCCGGTTGACCAGGAACAGCGACCCGAGCCCGACCGCGGCGCCGGCCCCCAGCACGGAGCCCATGAAGGTGCGGCGCGAGGGCCGGGGCCGCAGCCGCTTGCGGAGGTGGCCGGTGTCGGTCACCGGCAGGTCCGCGAAGGAGACGGCGGTCTGGTCGGAGGGGTTGCTCATGACTGCTCCTTGGTGGTGAGCTCCGCGGACCGCTCCGGGCCTCGCAAGCTCGTGTCCTCGCTGGTCCTGTCGCTCACCCTTGCTCCTCGGTGAGACGGATCGATCCGCGGGTCCCCCTGACCCAAGCGGTGAGGTCGGTGTCCTGCTCGGGCAGCGCGGCCGCGACGATGGTGCCCCCGCCGTCGACCGCCATCAGGTAGGGCGTGGCCGGCACGTGGAGCTGCTCCATCAGGGCGCGTCCCTGCGCCAGGCAGCGCCCGGTGCCCGCCAGGTTCTCCAGCCCCGGGTCGCAGGACCCGGTCGAGACCGCCACCAGCGCGACGGAGCCTTCCCGCACGTCCGGCACCCCGGCCAGGCCGGTCAGGGTGATCGCGCAGGACGAGCACCCGGGCGACACGAACGCCACCACGGTCCGGTGCGCCCCCGGCTCGACGAGACCGGCGAGGTCCCCGTGGGCGGGCAGGCGGAAGCCCACCAGGTCGCGGGTGCTGCGCGGCGACCCGGCGGCCGGGGCACTCTGGCCGGACCGCCCGGCCTGGCCACGGGTCAGGACCGTGACCTGCCGCAGCAGTCCCGCGAGGCCGAGCGCCAGCAGCACCAGCGCCACCCACGCGAGCAGGACGGCTGACTCCAGGAAGCTCACCGGTCCCCCCCAAAAAATGTAGAGGTTTCGTTCGCCTGCCACGTCTTTTCGTAGCGGTTTCGTTCATCTGCGCCCGAGCCGTCACGCCCGTGGGCGCCGGAGTGCGTGACCACACTCTCCGGCACGGCCCGGGCGGCGGGCAGCAGCGCGACCGACAGCGCGAGCACGAGCATGGCGGCGAGGGCCACCCCGGCCTCCGCGGCCGGGGCCTCCGCCAGCGACCACCCGCCCGAGGTCACGCCCCCGACCAGCGCCAGGACGGCCAGTATGCCGGGGCGCAGGACCGCGGACCGGGTCACCGGGGTCTCGCCCAGGCCGCAGGCGCACGGGACCACTCGGCCCTGCGCGTCCCGCAGGACCCGGGCCAGGTAGAGGGTGAGGGCCAGGAAGAGCCCGGCGATCGGCATACTGACCGCAAAGCCCACCGGGGAGGGCACGGGGGCGACCGCGCAGACCAGCGCGACCACGCCGAGGACCGCCTCCAGCGGCGCCAGGACGCCGGCGACCAGGGGGCGGGCGGCGCCCGGGAGGACCCCGTGCGCGTCCAGGCCGCGCCGCAGTGACGCGGGAGCGCGCACGTGACCGGTCGCCGCCGCCAGGAGGACGAGACCGACGGCGCCGAGGAGGGCGGGGGACAGGATGCTCATGCCAGCTCCGCGGTCAGCCGGCTCAGCGTCGTGGCGACGGCGTCCACGTCGTCCTCGACGCCGGGGATGCCGTAGACGACGAACGCCGCGGCCTCGAGCACGGCGTAGTGCGCCCGCTCGTTCTCCGCCGACCGGCTCAGCCGGCCGCCCGCGACGTCCAGGCCGGGGCCGGTGGGCCGGGTGACGCCGTTGCGGGTGCGCCGGACGTCGAGGAGGGCGTGGTGGCCGGAGCCGAGGTGCACGACCTGGGCGACGTCGTGCGTCCGGAACGGGGACCACTCGACGGACCCGCCGGGCGTCAGGACCGGCCCGTCCGGGTCCGCGGTGAACTCGACCTGGGACAGCAGGGCCGAGAGCCCCTCCAGGTCCAGGCTCGAGACCGTGAACCCGAAGACCTCGTGGTCGCCCACGGCGACCGAGAAGGCCAGCCCGGAGGCCGGGTCACCGCCGTAGCGCCCGTGCCGCAGCGTCAGGCCGGTGCGCAGCCCCACCTCGTGGGTGAGGGCGCTGCCGCTGACCGACAGGTAGTGCTCCAGGTGGGCCGGGCCGCCGCTGTTGACCTCCAGCTCCAGGCCGTCCTGCGACAGCACGCTGATCGCGGCGGACGGGGGGAGGGAGGTGGCGTCGGGCACGGTGAGGACGAGGGTCTCGCCGTTGTGCAGGCGTCGGGTGGTGCGCATGGGTGATCTCCTGTCTCAGCCGACCCGGCGACCGAGCTGGTCCAGGACGATGGAGTTGACCGAGGTGTAGCCGCCCAGCACGACCCCCGACCCGGGGTTGAGGGCGTCGATGGCGCCGCCCACCGAGCCGGGCAGCCTGCTCGTCTGGGTCAGCAGGACCGGGTTGGCCTCCTTGCCGGCCAGGGCGGAGCCGGACAGGGCGTCCGGGAAGTCCTGGCCGGTCGCCACGAAGACGCGGCTCCGGTTGCCGGGGAAGGTGTCGGCGATCAGCGCCGAGGTCTCGTAGCGGTTCTCGCCGGCGATCCGGGTGACCGTGCCGGTGGTGTAGGCCTGCAGCTCGGCCTGTACCGAGTTCGACACCGCACTGGGGCCGCCCAGGATGACGATGCGTCCGCCGTCCAGCCGCTGGAGGGCCTCCCGGGTGGCCAGCGGCAGGTGGTCGGAGTCGGTCAGCAGCAGCGGACGCTCGTTGCGGCCGGCCGACGCGCTGCCGGAGAGGGCGTCGGGGTAGTCGACGCCGCTGGCGACGTAGAGCGTGCTGATGCCGGTCGGGTAGGTGCCGGCGATCGCGGCCGAGGTCTCGTAGCGGGTGTCGCCGGCCAGCCGCGTGACGGTCCCGGAGGTGTAGGCCTGGGCCGCGTCGAGGACGTCGTCGCCGACCGCGCTGGGGCCGCCGAAGACGACGATCCGCCCCGGGTTCAGCCGGTCGAGCTGGGTGGCCACGGCCGAGGGGATGGTGCCCTTGCGCACGAGCAGGACCGGGGCGTGCTCCTTGGCGGCGAGCGCCGCCCCGGCGAGGGCGTCGGCGAACCCGGCACCGCTGGCCAGGTAGACCACGTCCACCCCGGCGGGGTACTGCGCGGCGACGGCGGCGGAGGTGGCGTAGCGGTCCGCGCCCTGGATCCGGCTGACCGCGGCGGCCCGGCAGGTGTAGATCTGGACGTTGTCCACGTCCCACCACTGGCTCGCGCCCTGCCGTGAACGGTGCTGGAACCAGGTGCCGAGGCGGCCGCTCTCGTCGTCGGTCGCGGCGGTGATGTCGAAGACCTTGCCGCGCCAGGCGCTGGTGTTGGCCGCGGTCTGCAGGCTCAGGGAGTTCACGTCGGCGCGGGAGAAGTACGAGGAGGCGACGTTGCCGCGGGAGGTGAACGCCAGCATCGTCTGGGCTCCCACCGGCGCGGTGGCCCAGTCCAGGAACATCCAGTCCTCGCCGTCGCTGGAGCTCACCTGCGAGCGTGCGGCGAAGGTGTTGCCGATCCCGGACCGCACCCGGGTCCACCCGTTGTTGAAGCTGTTCTGCGGGATGCCGCTGCTGAAGCTCTCGGTGAGCAGGGTGGAGTTGCGGCTGCGCCCCTCCGGGCAGGGTGCCTGGCCGTCCAGGCTCCCGGTCCACCGCACCGCGAGGGGGCTCTCCGCGGGCACCGCCTCCTGCGCCGGGACCGGTGCCGTGCTGGCCGAGCTGGCGGCCAGGGTGGCGGCCACCGCGACCCCGGCCAGGGCGACGATCCCCCGTCGTGCTGCGCGCTTCGTCAGCGCCATCGTGTGCTCCCCAAGTGTCGGCGTTCGTCTGACTCCTACCATCCGAAACGCTACCGGGTGGGCGAAAGGTTGCATCCGGTTTTCCGCGGAGTTCGGGTCGTCCCGCGGTGCCGTGAGACGATCGGGGCTGCCCGTTCTCCGCCTCCAAGGTCTCCCGCCGTTGACAGTCACCACACCGCAGAGCCATCCCGAGAGCTCGCCCGAGACCCGCCGTTCGCGTCGCAGAGGCGCCGGCGGGTCCGCTGCGCGTGCGGGATTCCGGGGGGATGTCGAAGGCCTGCGGGCGGTGGCCGTCCTCCTGGTGCTGGTCTACCACGCCGGGGTGACGCGGCTGCCGGGTGGCTTCGTCGGGGTCGACGTCTTCTTCGTGGTGTCGGGGTTCGTCATCACGAACCAGCTGCTGCGGGAGCTCGAGTCGACGGGCCGGCTGTCGCTGGTGCGGTTCTACAGCCGCCGGGCCAAGCGGCTGCTGCCCGCGTCCGCGCTGGTGCTCGTGGTGACCGCGGTGGCCAGCTGGCTGCTGGCCAGCAGGGTCCAGTGGCAGCAGATCGGTGGCGACATCGTGGGGGCCGGGGCGTATGTCGTGAACTGGGTGTTCTCGGCACGTTCCGTCGACTACCTGGCCGAGGACGTCGCGCCCTCGCCGGTCCTGCACTACTGGTCCCTGGCGGTCGAGGAGCAGTTCTACGTCGTCTGGCCGCTGGTGATGCTCGGGATCTTCGCGTTCCTGCGCCGACGGGCCCGGGCGTCGGCCGCCGGCACCGCACCACCGGGCAGTGACGACACCGGTCAGTTGCGGCGCAGGAGGCGGGGCACGGCCGGGCCACCGGTCGCCCGCAGGGACCTGGCGATCGGCCTGCTGGCGGTCGTCGTGGTGCCGTCGCTGGTGGCGTCGGTCGTCGACACCTGGTGGCGCCCGGAGCAGGCGTTCTTCGTCACCCACACCCGGCTGTGGGAGCTGGCGGTCGGGGGTCTCGTGGCCGTCGGGGCCCGCCGCTGGTCCTCCTGGCGCCGGGGATGGGGCATGGCCCTGGCGTGGGCCGGCCTGGCGGCGGTGGTGGCCAGCGGGTTCGTGGTGACGGCGGGGTGGGCGTGGCCGGGGCTGGCCGCGGCCCTGCCGGTGCTCGGGACCGCCGCGGTGATCGTCGGGGGGTTCTCGGCCTCCGGGACGGGGGCCGCGCGGCTCCTGGCGTGGCGCCCGCTGGTCTGGGTGGGGGGCCTGTCCTACTCGCTGTACCTGTGGCACTGGCCGCTCCTGCGGTTCTGGGAGTGGCAGTTCGGGACGTTGAACGTCGCGCAGGGCCTGGCGGTGGTGGCCTTCTCGTTCCTGCCCGCGTGGTTGTCCTTCCGGCTGGTGGAGTCCCCGGTCCGGCACGCGCAGACGCTGAACGACCACCCCCGCTACGCCCTCTCGGTGGGCGCCAACTGCACGCTCGCCTCCCTGCTCTGCGGGGTGCTGCTCATCCAGGGCGCCACGCTGGGCACCGCCGGCGGAGCGCCGACGGGTGCCGGGTGGACCCAGGCGGGCACGACCGGCACGGGCCAGGTCGGCGGGCAGGGTGGCGACGGCAGTGCACAGGCCGGCGGTGGCAGCGAGCAGACCGGCGCGGACCTGGGCCTCAACGGCGGCACCGGCCCGGCCGACGCCGGGACCGGCCCGTCCGGCGGAGCGGGCCAGGACGCCAGCGTCAGCGGTGCCGGCCTCCCGCTCCCCGGGGTGGAGCAGCCGGGGGACGAGCCGTTCTTCGACCAGCTGACCCCCGACCCGCTCGAGGCCACCGCGGATGTGCCCTCGCTCTACGACCTCGGCTGCCAGCGGGACGCGGGGGAGACGACGTCCGAGGCGTGCGAGTTCGGCGATCCGGAGGGTGACGTCGTGGTGGCGGTGGTCGGGGACTCCAAGGCCGCGCAGTGGGTGCCGGCGGTGGACACCATCGGTCAGGAGCAGGGCTGGCTCGTCCGCGTCTACACCAAGGAGTCCTGCACGTTCGCCGACTCGTTGCTCATCATCGATGACGAGCCCTACACCTCCTGCCGCACCTGGGGGCAGGACGTCCTGGACCGGCTCACCACGACCGAGCGCCCGGCTGTCGTCATCACCTCCGGGGTCAGGAGCAGGGCGCTGCCCGATGACGGCGCGGCGGAGATGACCCAGGAGGCGCTGACCGAGGGCTACGCGCGGTTCTGGGCCGAGCTCAACGAGCAGGACACCCGGGTCATCGCCCTGTCCGACACGCCGCCCCCTGGCGAGGTCGGTCCGGTCTACGAGTGCGTCGAGGCGCACCGGGAGGATCCGTCGGCGTGCACCTGGCCCTATGAGCAGTCGCCGGGCTCCCGCGTCCTGCAGGAGGCCGTCGACCTGGTCGAGGACGCCCACTTCGTCGACATGGACCCCTGGGTGTGTCCGGGCGGGGTCTGCGCCGGTGTCTACCGACACGTGCTCACCTACCGCCAGGGGTCGCACATTACGGTTACCTTCGTCTCAGTGCTGACCGAACCGCTCGCCGCCTACCTGGTGCCGTTGGTGGAGGGGACGCCGTGACGGCGCCTGCCCCCGCCGACATCCGGCGCGTCCCCGGCTCCCGGTTCCGCCGGGACGTCGAGGGTCTGCGGGCCCTGGCGGTGCTGCTGGTCCTGGCCTACCACGCGGGAGTCCCCGGCCTCGGCGGCGGCTTCATCGGCGTGGACGTCTTCCTCGTGGTCTCCGGCTTCGTCATCACCCAGCAGTTGGTGCGCGAGGTGGAGGCGACCGGCCGGGTCAGCCTGCTGGGGTTCTACGGCCGCCGGGCCAAGCGCCTGCTGCCGGCCTCCGGCCTCGTCCTGGTCGTGACCGCCGTGGCGGCGTGGCTACTGACGTCCCGGGTGCAGTGGCAGACGATCGGCGGGGACATCGTCGGGGCCTCCCTGTATGTCGTGAACTGGGTCTTCGCGGCACGCTCCGTCGACTACCTGGCCGAGGACGTCGAGCCGTCCCCGGTCCTGCACTTCTGGTCGCTGGCCGTGGAGGAGCAGTTCTACCTGCTGTGGCCCGTGCTGCTGCTCTGCCTGGTGGCGCTGCTGCGTAGGCGTCACGCCCGGTCCGGTGCCTCCGGGGAGCCCGTGGTCTCCCGGCGCCACCTGGCGATCGGCCTGCTGGCCGTCGTGGTGCTGCCGTCGCTGGCCTGCTCGGTCGTGCTGACCGAGCTGCGGCCCGCCGAGGCGTTCTTCATCACTCCGACCAGGTTGTGGGAGCTGGGGGTGGGGGCCCTGGTCGCCCTGGGCGCGCCCCGTCTCCTGCGGTGGCGGCAGCTCACCGGTGCCCTGGTGGCCTGGGTGGGCCTGATCGTCCTGCTCGCCAGCGTCTACCTGACCAGCAGCGACACCCCCTGGCCGGGGGCCATCGCCCTGGCACCGGTGCTGGGCACCGCCGCGGTCATCGCCGGTGGCATCAGCTGCCGGCGGACGGGGGTCGCTGGTCTTCTCGGTCTGCGCCCGCTGGTCTGGGTCGGCGGCCTGTCCTACTCGTTGTATCTCTGGCACTGGCCGCTGCTGCGCTTCTGGGAGTGGGAGTTCGGCGCCCCCACGGTCCTGGAGGGTGTCCTCGTCGTCACCGCGTCCTTCCTCCCCGCCTGGCTGTCCTACCGCTTCGTGGAGGGCCCGATCCGCCATGCGGCGCCGCTCAACGCATCACCCCGCTTCGCGCTCTCCGTCGGGGTCAACGCGAGCCTGGTGGCCCTGGTCGCCGGTCTCGTGCTGAGCCACGGAGGGGCCCTGGGGACACCCGAGGTCGGTCGGGCCACCGGCGCCACGTGGAGCCAGGCCTCCGGCGCGCGGACCGGTGCGGCGGACGACGGCACGTCCCGGCAGGGACTGGAGCGGGCCCTGGTCACCTCGCCGCCCGGTGCGTCGACCGAGTCGCCGGGCGATGACGCCGCCAGGACCGCGCCGCCGGCCGGCGAGGAGCCCGTGGTGGAGCCGCTGGCACCGCCGCGGGTCGAGCAGCCCGGCGACGAGCCGTTCTTCGACCGGGTCACCCCTGACCCGCTCGAGGCCACGACCGATCTCCCGGCGATGTACGACCTGGACTGCAACACGGACGTCATCGAGGCCACCGTCCGCATGTGTGAACGCGGTGATCCCGACGGCGACCTGGTGGTGGCCGTGGTGGGCGACTCCAAGGTGGGCCAGTGGACGCCGGCCCTGGAAGCCATCGCCGCCGACCGGGACTGGCGGTTGCAGGTCTACACCAAGGACGGCTGTGCCTTTAGCCCTGCCATGATCCGGCTGAAGGACGGTAAGCCGTACACGAGCTGCCAGCAGTGGTCCGCCGAGACCTTCCGGCGGATCACCGGTGACGCCCGACCGGACCTCCTGATCACCTCTGCCCTCCGGGCCAGCGCCGAGGACGACTCAGGGGGCACGAGCCGGGACGCCCTGGTGGAGGGCTATGTCGACTACTGGGAGCAGCTGGGAGATCTCGGGATCCCGGTCGTGGCGATCTCGGACACGCCCCAGCCCCCCGACGTGCCCGGCTACGAGTGTGCTGCCGAGCACCCCGGGGATCCCGGTGCCTGCACCTGGGCCTCCGACGACGGGCACGGCTCGGCGCCGCTGCGGGACGCCGCGGAGCAGGTCGACACCGCGCACTACATCGACATGAACCCGTGGGTCTGCCCCGAAGGAACGTGTGCCGCGGTCTACCGCAACGTGCTCACCTACCGGCAGGGCTCGCACATCACCGCGACGTTCAGCGAGGTCCTCACCGAGCCGCTGGCGGCGACCCTGGTGCCGCTGGTCGCGGACGTCACCCGCTGACCCACCAGGCCATCCGCGCGACGGTGGGCGTCAGGCTCGATCACCTGAGCAGGCCGGGCACGAGCTCGGCCAGCTCCTCGCGCGCGTCCTGCGAGAGGTGCGGGGCGGGCGCCCAGCGGGGGTGCACGCCGAACCACTCGCGACAGGCGTCAGCCACGCCCAGAACGTCCAGACCCAGGGGGGTGCTGCCACCCCGAACGTCCTCGGGGGACAGATGCACCACCACCTCGCCCACCCGCACGCGGGTGGGCTGCGCCGTGGCGAGCAGTAGGACCCCCGGGTCCAGGACCAGCAGCCGGCCCACCTCGAGGTCGTCCGACCGGTGCAGCGGGACCAGCCGACCGGCGGCCGAGACGACCAGGTCGAACCAGCCGTCGTGCATCTCGGCACGCTTCCGCCTCCCAGGGTCGGGGTCCTCCAGGTGCCACAGCCCCACGGGGCCTGCTCCCTGCTCGACGAGGTCGACGCGGTCGGGCGTGGGCGCGGTCGAGAAGTCGCCCAGCAGGGCGACCGGCCGACGGCCGGCGTCCGCCCCGTCACCCAGCCCCCGCACGAACGAGCCGGGCACCGGGGCCGGCAGGCTGTCCCCCGGGCCGAGCGGAGACCTGCGCAGGTGTGGGTCGAGGGTGCGGTGCCAGGCCCGGTACGTGCCCTTGAAGGAGAGCCGCTCCGGAGTCGACCACTGGTAGGTGAAGTCGCCCCGCGACAGGGTCCCGGAGCGCAGACGGGTGATGGCCAGCGGCGTCCCGGTGCTCCTGACCGGGCCCGCGACGGCATCGATGCGTTCGGCATACTCCGAGTCCGCCCCCTTGCGGACGGCGAGGAACGGACCGATCCGGTCGATGACCGGGCGGCGGACCATCAGGCTGGACGCGTTCTCGCGGACCGCGCTGTAGCCGAACCACTGGTGCGTCAGGTCGTCCTTGGCGCGGATGGCCAGGCTCCGGCTGGCCGGGACCGCGGCGTCGTCGAGCAGGAGCTGCGCCTGTGCCTCGAGCCGACGCGGATGGGACCAGTCGTCAGCGTCCTGGAAGGTGATGAACTCCCCGCGGGCCTGCTGCAGGGCGGCGTTCCGCCCGACGTAGCTGCCGCCGTTCCGCTCCATCCGGACGAGTCGCGCGCGTGGGTCCGAGGCGAGTGCGCGGTCGAAGACCTCGTCGAACTCCGGCCCGGACGCGTCATCGATCACCAGGATCTCCAGCGCGGACCAGGACTGGGTACTGATCGAGGCGATCGAGGTGAGCAGGCCCTCGTCCGGGCGGAAGCAGGGGATGATCACCGAGATCAGCGGCCCGGTGTCGACGGACCGTGCGATGTCGTCCGCCGTACCCAGCCGGTCGAACAGGTGGAGCGGCCCGGCCGCCCCCGTTGGCTCGGTCACCCTGAGCGGCTCCAGGCCGGCCTCGACGAACGGGACCGACAGCAGGGACTGCCAGCGGGCGTGCGCGCCCGGGTCGGCCGGACCGTCGTCGAGGTGCGGGTTGGCCAGGTCGATCTCGAGGTGCTGCCGAATGGTGGGCGGCAGCTTGCTCAGGTGCGGGAGCGCCGTGCGGAGGGCGTCATGCCGACCCGCGAGGAACAGGGACTGTCCCATGCCCTGGTGGTACCGCGGCGGGAGGCCGGCCAGCGCACCCCGGGACCAGAGGTGCTCGTACAGGCCTGTGGCAGCGAGGAGCTCGGTCTGGTCGCGACCCAGGCCGGCCAGTGCGAGGGCGAAGGCGGCCAGGTGCTCGTTGCTGCTGACGTGGTCCGGTGGGTCGACGACCACCTGACGCGCGGTGTCGCGCCCTCCGGTGGCCCGCAGGGCGAGCGCGTCGAGGACCACCTCGGACTTGGTGCGGAGCGCGAGGTGGGCGAGGGCCAGCGGGTCCGCCCCCCGGTGCCACAGCTGCCACGCGGTCCAGGCGCCGCTGCGGTGCCACGGGGTCTGCGCGCTCACGGTGGGAAGGCTACAGCTCACGCCCGTCGCGGGGCCAAGATGGTCGTTTCCCGTGCAGTAGAGTTGCCACGCCACAGAGGCTGATGGAGGAGGACACAGTGAGAAGCGTGCTGCTGGTGGGGGCTGGGGTGGCCGCTGGCCTGACCGTGCTAGCGATCATCGGTGCGGTCCTGGAGTGGTGGTGGCTCCCGACCGCGGCGGCGATGCTGCTCCTGAGCGGGGCGTTCCTGGCTGCCATCGACTCCGATCGCCGGGTGCGCTCGCTGCGCGCCCAGGTCCGTCGCGAGGTCCGCCGTGCCGGCGGGGTGTCGCACAAGGCGGCCGGCCCCACGCACGTGGCGCCACCGGTGACCGACCTTGACGTCACCGGGGCGGTGCAACTGCTGCAGGCGCAGTACACCGGGCGACTGGACCGGATGCAGGAGGCCCTGGACCAGGCCGTCGCGCAGCTGCGGGCCGAGAGTCACCCCGCCCCGTCCGCGGCGGCGAACGAGCGGGCGTGAGCGGGGTCTTCGCCGCCCGACGTGGAGTTGCCCGCGACAACGCTGATCTGGCCCTGGCCCAGCGCGATCCGCACGCTCTGGTGGCCACCGCGTTGCGCACGAAGTCGATCTACGCGCGCGAGATCCTGGCCGAGCTCGCCTGGCCCGGGCACGACGTCGCCGAGGTGGAGGGCTGGGCGGCCCCCGAGGCCGGCGCTGCCGCCGGCACGGCGGGCCGCACGGACTGGCCGCGCCTGGAGCCCGGCATGGACCCGGGATGGGTCGGTCGCTACGCCCAGGTGTTGGCCGTGCAGACCGGGCGCCCCGACGAGCGGGTGGCCGCTCGCCGGATGCTGGAGGCCGTCTGGGCCTCCGGCCACGAGGAGGTCCTGCCGGACCGTGCGGTCGAGCTGCTCCTCCAGCTGCGCGTCGCCGACCGGGACGAGCACGCCGCCGAGCTGACCCGGCATACTGCCGTGCGCCAGGCCGTCGCGCTCGCCGCCCTCGCCGACCTCGCGAACCCGGCGCTGTTCCCGGGTGGCGGCGAGCACGAGGGGTGGCTCGCCGCTTTCAACCGCGCCGTGACCGGTGACCAGGCACCTCTGGCCCTGACCCCGCCTCCCGCGACCGACGGCACCGGCCCGGTCGCCGCACCGCTGCCGTTCGACCGGCTCTGCGCGCCAGGGGTCCTGCCGGTCCGCGCCCCCCACCTGGTCACGGTGGTGGTGAGCGCCTACCGGCCGGGTTCGCACCTGCTGACCGCCGTGAGGTCCCTGATCGCGCAGACCTGGGCCAACCTGGAGATCCTGGTGGTCGATGACGCATCGGGGCCGGAGTATGCCGAGCTGCTCACCACCGTCGAGGCTCTCGACCCGCGCATCCGGGTGATCCGCAAGACCCTCAACGGGGGCACCTACCGGGCCCGGAACACGGCGGTCCGCCAGCTGCGCGGGGACTTCCTGACCGTGCTGGACTCCGATGACTGGCTGCACCCCCAGGCGATCGAGATCGCGATGCGGGTGATGGACGAGGAGCCCGGTGTGGTGGCCACCATCGGGGAGGGGGTGCGGGTCAGCGAGCACCTCGAGCTGAACCGTCCCGGCTACCAGCCCCGCGTGATCTCTGCCGCCTCGATGCTGGTCAGGGTCCATCCGGTCATGGACCGGCTGGGCTTCTTCGACCCCACCCGCAAGGGTGCCGACACCGAGTTCGCCACCCGCATCGAGGCCAGCTTCGGCAAGCACGCCGTCCGCCGGCTGCCGGTGGTGGTCAACGTCGTCCGGCGCGGCGACACCCTGTCCTCGACCGAGTTCTCCAACGGGTGGCGGCACGGTGCCCGGCACGAGTACAAGTGCGCGTACCGACCCTGGCACGCGCGCATCCGGGCGGGGGAGGAGTCCCCCTTCCTCGACCCGAGCGCCCCCCGTCGTTTCACCGAACCGCGACGCTGGGCGGTGCCGATCGCCCCGGACCTCGGCCGACCCCGGCAGATCGACCTGTGCGTGGCGGGGGACTGGCGCCGCTGGGGCGGGCCGCAACGATCGATGATGGAGGAGATCAGGGCCGCCCGGGACGCCGGGCTGCGGGTCGCGGTCATGCATCTCGAGGCGTTCCGGTTCATGACCACCCGGGACGAGCCGTTGTGCGCCGCCGTGACAGAGCTGATCGCGTCCGGCGCCGTGGAGTGGATCCACCACGACGACGACGTCGAGATCGGTATCCTCATGATCCGCTACCCGCCGATCCTGCAGTACCCTCCCGCTCGCGGCGCGCGCTCGGTGCGGCCGCGGCACGTGCTCATCGTCGCCAACGAGACGTCGGTGGAGCCCGACGGGTCGGACCAGAGGTATGTCGTGGCGGACGTCAGCAGCCGCACCCGCGAGCTGTTCGGGTGCGAGCCGGCGTGGTTCCCCCAGTCGCCTGCCATCCGCGTCCACCTGCAGTCCCAGGATCCGTCGGTGCGGCTGGCGCCCTGGGACAACCCGGGCTTCACCGACGTCGACGAGTGGGCGGTGCGCTCGGGGGCGCCCAGGTTCGCGGAGGGTCCGGTCGTCGTGGGTCGCTACTCACGCGACAACACCAAGAAGTTCCCGCCGGACTGGGAGTCGCTCCTCAAGGGCTACGACTTCGGGCCGGGTTACGAGGTGCGCATGATGGGCGCGCGCAACACGGTCGGCAAGCTCATGGCCGCGCGGGAGCTGACCCCGCAGGACCGGCCCGCGAACTGGACGCTGCTCAAGCACAAGGAGGTCGACGTCCTGGACTTCCTCTCGGGCCTGGACTTCTTCCTCTACCTCGACCACCCGGACCGGCTCGAGGCCTTCGGCCGGACGATCCTCGAGGGCGCCGCCAGCGGGGTTCTCACGATCGCCAGCCCGAAGCACAAGCTGAACTTCGGCGACACCGTGGACTACGCCGAGCCGGGCGAGGCCCAGGAGCTCATCGCCCACTACGTCGCCAACCCCGACCTCTACGCCGAGCGGGTCGCCCGCTCGCAGGCCCTCGTCCGGGAGCGCTACGGGCGGCAGCTGTTCGTGGACAAGCTGTTGAGCCTGGACGGCGTCGGGAGCTCCGGCGGTGGGGCCGCGTCGGGTCCTGCTGGGTCCGGAGAAGGGTCGGTCACCGGCTCGGCCGACGACTGGCGGGTGCGCACGGAGCGGGTGCGCGCGGCCGCCGACGCCGTGCGGACCGATGCGCTCAGCGTCGTGTACCGGTCAGCGGCAGCCGATGAGGTGGCCGACTGGTGGGGGGCGCAGCTGACCGCACATCCGGGGGATCAGCTGCCCCAGGCGATGGTGGAGACCGCGCCCACGGCGGTGGGTGCCGTGGTGACCCACCGCGACGGCCTGGTGCACCTGGCCGTGCGCGACGACGCACCGGGGGCTCGGGAGGCGGTCGGGTCCGCCGGGCGGCAGCCGGCCCCGGGGCTGGCCCGCCTCAGCGGGATCGCGGTCCCCGACAGCTGGTCGAGCGAGGCCTGGTGGGCGTCGTCCTGACCGGTCAGGACGACGCGTCGACCTGATCGTCGAGCTGATCACCGAGCTCCGCGGCGAGGCGGGTGACGAAGGACTGCCCCGCGGGCTGGTGCACCAGCATCCCGAGCAGGCGCCGGTCGTTGAAGGGCAGAGCCACGCGGTGGCCCAGGTCGCCGTCACGCACCGATGCGGCCATCGCGACCCACGACTGGGTCTCCCCCGTCTCCGCCCCGGCCGAGTGCAGCTCCACGGTGTCGGGGGGCAGGTGGTGCCGTGCGAACGCGGCACCGATCGCGTCGCCGTGCGGTGCCGCCCAGCGGTAGGCAAGCTCGAAGACCGAACCGGACGGCGGGTCAACGGCGCGGATCACCCGGTGCGGGATGCCGAGCCGGTGCGCGAGGGCGCTGGCCCGGAACATGTCGGTCGCCGGGCCGCGACCGTGCCGGGCGGACTCCGGCTCGAAGTAGGTGAAGGTGAAGTCCTCCGCTGCCCGGTGCGGGAGGTAGGCGGCCAGCACCGCGTGGCTGGAGGGGCCGGCGGTCAGGGCGACCGCCGGCCGTCCGGCGCCGGTGAGCAACCGGACATGGCGCACCAGGCGTTCGCGGAAGGCCTCGAAGGTGGCGACGTCCGGATCCGGAGGCGTGGCCGGGTAGGGGCGGGTTGACGCCCCGGACGACGTGACCTCCAGCGCCGAGCTGACCGGCAGGTGTGTTCCGTCGGTCAGGAAGGCCTCGTGCGAGGCGATCACCGTCCCGTCAGCGCTGAACAGGACGGGCTGCGAGACCAGGGCGTCGGGCAGCACCGTGAGGCTCCCGTCGGGTTGGTGCAGGACGAGTGTCCAGCGACCACCGAGACCCGAGGCGCCCTCCAGGACGGGATCAGCCCCGCTGCCGGTGTCGGCGACCGCGGCCAGCCGGTCGGCGATGAGCTGTGCGTCCGCGGTGTCCGTGTCGACGTCGACGGGGTGACCGAGGAGCACGACCGTGCCGCCGGCCTTCGTCGCCGCGGACACCATCGGGGTGCGCACGTGGTAGACGCGGTCGGCGATGGTGTGGGCCGTCCAACCGTCCCCCGGTGGCACGGTCGAGGATGCGGCAGAGCGGATCAGGTAGCCGCCGCGGAACGCGAGGTCGGCGACGCGCGGGTCGGCGAGAGCTGCCGCTGGGACGCCGGCGGCCGGGACGGCGAGCTCGTGGCGGGCCTGCCGGGCTCGCACCGTGCGGACCCGTCGCCGGAGCGCCGTCGAGAGGCCGGAGCGGGCTCGAACGACGGCCTGCGGCAGGTGCTGGAGACGCCGGCTCACCGGACGCCACCCGTCGTGCGGCGCACCCGGGCCGCGGCGCGGCGCAGCCGGGGACGCAGGTGCGGACGGGCTGCGAGCACATCGCGCCAGGTGATCGGCAGCTCCTCGGCTCCGGCGCCCCCTGCGGGATCGTCAGCGAGGTGTGCCGGGCGGCGCTCCGCGAGGTCAGGGTCCAGCGACGGCACCGTGGCCAGCATCGCCCTCAGCACCCGCTTGCCCTCGCGGTCCCGGTAGGGCAGTGACTGCATGATCTCGATCAGGCCGCGAGCGTTGAACGGCATCAGCATGCGGTGGGAGAAGTCGCCCTCCTGATACTTCTGATAGCCCCACTTGCCCATCCGCTGCTCCCAGTAGAAGACGTCGTGGTAGTCGTAGCCCCTGATCGCCTCGGTCGTGAACTGGGCGTAGTCCAGGTAGTCACCGAAGGCCGACCGCGCCATCCCGGCGTCGAGATCGGACCGGCCGGTGACCAGCTCCAGCAGGCGTTCCGGGCTGACGCCGGCCCGGGTGCGCCGTGCGTAGAAGGTCGTCCCGAGCTCGGCTCCGATGGACTGCAGGTGCACGATGTCGTGCGGCAGATCCGCCCACATGGCGTGCGCAGCACCGGTCGTGCCGCGCCGCACCGGGTAGGTCCGGTCGAAGATCTCCTTGAAGACGCTGCCCGCGGCGGGCTGGCGCCACTGGAGCACGCGGTGCTGGACCCCGACAGCGGCCGCCAGCGCGTTCGCGATGAACACGTCCATCGGGGGACCCTCCCCGAGCGGGCCCTCCCTCGGGTTGTAGTACGTGAACGCGAAGGAGTCGTCGTGCAGGTGGGGCAGGGCGGCCGCCAGCGTCGTCCGGCTGTCGTTGCCGCTGGTGAGGCTCACGACGGGTCTGCCGAGCGTGGTCAGCAGCCGGGTGTGCTCGCGGAAGTAGTCGATGAACTCGTCGACCACGCGCAGGGTGTCCGTGCGCTCGACGCGGTTCTGGAACGGCCAGAACCGCTCGTGCTCGACGCTCGCCGACGCCCCGGTCAGCCGGATCCGCAGCAGGTGGTTGGGCACGAGGGGAAGCACGTCCTCATGCGTGGTCATCGTGCCCGGCAGGAAGATGACCCCCTTCTTGCGGGCGGCTCGCAGGTCGGTCCACATCTGCTTCGCCGCCTCGTCTGGCCCGGAGCCAACGGCTCCGGCGACCAGCGGCGGCTGGGAGCCCAGGGCGAGTCCGGCCCGGGTGGAGTAGAACACGGCCTGGGTGGCCTGGCAGTCGGGCACCACGGTGAGTTCGGGCGGCACCCCCGCGTCCCCGGCGGCCGGTTCCAGCACCGCGGTCCATCGCCCGCCCAGGTAGGCCAGGTAGCGCACCGCCTCCGTGACCCCGCCGGACTCCCAGGCGTCCAGGGCGAGACCGCAGATCCGTTCCGCGTCAACGAGTCCGGCCTGCACGTCGACCGGCTCCCCGATGAGCACGATCCGCCCGGGGCCGTGCGGCCTCACCACGCTGTGCAGCCGGGCGCGGGGATGCAGGTGGTAGGTGAGGGTGCCCAGCCGTTGCACGGGCCAGCGGGCGACCTCGGGCGGGGCGGTGCTGCTCCCGCCCCGGATCAGGTAGCCGCAGCCGAAGGCCCCGTCGACGACAAGGTCCTCGCGCTCCGCACCGCCGTCCATCCCGGACTCCGTCACCCTGGTGCACCTTTCCTCGCCCCGGTCCAGCGTAGGGTAACCCGCTAGCCCCACGCGTGGAGAGGAAACAAGCATGGGCGAGAGCCTGCGCAGCAGAGTCATCCGCAAGGTGCCCGTCGTGGGATGGCGCACCGAACTGCTCGCCAAGCGGGCCCGGCAGGTGGTCACGCTGCGGGAGACGCTCGAGGCCAAGGACGCCCAGATCGCGAGGCTGCGCGCCCAGGTGGATCGGGAGAAGGCGGCGCGCAAGCGTGCCCAGGAGCGGCTCGCGACAGACCGTCCGGAGACGATGGACTCAGCACCGGCGTCGTTCCGCCGCAACCTCATCGAGCTCCGGCGCAACCTGGAGGCGCTGCGCCCCCTCGACCCCGACGTCTACCACCCGCTGCTGCAGATCCCGCGCAAGCTCCGCAACTACCGGTTGGCGGCCAGCCACGGCATCGCGGTCCCCGAGGTCCTGGGGGTCTGGGCCACCCAGGGCGACATCGACCTGAGCGCCATGCCCGACCAGTTCGTCCTCAAGTCCGACCTCGGCGCAGGTGGGCACGGGGTGTTCCCGCTGCGGCGCGTCGGGCCGGACCGCTTCGAGCTCATCGGCGGGGAGGAGTCGTTCACCACCGAGGACCTTCGGGAGCGTTACCGCGCCAAGAGGTCGACGCGGGGGCCGTTCTTCGCCGAGGCCTTTCTGACGCAGCGGGTGGTCGCCGAGGAGATCCCCGACGACGTCAAGATCTATGCCTGCTACGGCGAGGTGGCCATGGTGCTGCTGCGCCAGATGCCGGAGCACGCCAACCTCGACAGGGCCCGCTACCGCTACACCGACGGCCTGGGCCGGGATCTCGGCACGGACGTGGTGCACGGTGGTCGCATCGACCCCTCGATCCCGCTGCCCGAGCCGTTCGCCGACTTCATCTCCCTGGCCGAGCACATGTCCCGGGCGGTGGCGCTGCCGTTCGTCCGGGTCGACATCTACGACACCGTCGACGGTCCCGTCCTGGGCGAGCTGACCCGCGGTCCCGGAGGACAGCAGCGCTACCGCCGCGACCAGGACATCGCGATGGGCCGGGCCTGGGACGAGGCGAAGTGGCGCCTGGACCTGGACGTCATCGCGGGCCGACCGCTGCGCAACCTGCACGGCCTGCACCCGGCGCCCAACTACTACCCGGAGAACCACCCGTCCCAGCAGGAGGACCCGCGCGGCTGGGAGGTCATCACCGCGGACTGCGCCCAGTGGTGCCTCCCCCACAGTTCGTAGGGGTTCCGTTCACCCTCCGCACCACTTCGTAGCGGTTTCGTGCGGGCGGCCGCCCCTCCCCGCCGCCCGGCCCAGACGCCATGC
Source organism: Actinomycetales bacterium (assembly GCA_012515595.1). GTDB lineage: Bacteria > Actinomycetota > Actinomycetes > Actinomycetales > Dermatophilaceae > Ornithinicoccus. The sequence goes on along the minus strand of JAAYYA010000359.1, from coordinate 7,423 downwards.
GACCAGATGGGCGCGAAGTGCGTGCCAGGACGTCGCACGGCGCCCATTCGGTCGCACGGCCCGAGCGGAGTGCCCCTCTGTGGGGGGCGCCCCGCCGTGGGGAGCGTCCCGCCTCGAAGCGCGTCAGGGCGTGGCCGGCCCCAGGCTGCGCAGGTAGGTCAGCGTCCACGGGTGCTCGGGCCCGAACTCCAGCAGCGCGGCGGCGCGGTAGTTGCGCCGGATCTCCTGCAGCCGCCGCACCAGGTAGGCCTCCCACCCGGCCTCGTCCCGCAGGCTCTCGTCCGCGTCCCACTGGGCCTCGCTGAGCACCAGCTCGACCGGCCAGCCGTAGCGACGGATGGCCCCGAAGTGGTCCCCGTCGACGACGAGGACGGGACGGAACCCGGCGGTGAGCAGCTGCTCCTGCCCGATCTCCTCCAGCCGCTCGGGCACCAGGTCGTCGGGGGTCCCGACGAGGGAAAGTATGACGACGGGCACGTTGTCCAGGCCCTGCCCGGCGAGCAGGGTCCCCCCGTCGAGAAAGACGGTGCCGCCGATGCCCTCCAGGTCCATGTCGAAGGCCCGGGAGACCGCGGTGCGGGCCAGCTGGTTGCCGCGCAGCGCCGTCGCGACCTTCAGCGCCGCCTCCTCGGCCTTGGGCACCCGCCGGGCACGACGGACCACGGCCAGCGCCAGCCGCTCGGCGGACATCCCCTTGCCCTGCGCCATCAGGACCGCCTCCCTGCCTGCTCGGTGAGGAACTGCGCCGCGGCGAGCGCCCCGTTGCCGGGGTCGGCCGCCTGGGCGAGCTCCGCCATACTGTGCCCCCGTTCCAGGAGATCCTCCAGCAGCGGGGTCGCGGTCTCCACGCTGAGCTGCGGCAGCTGGTGCGCCCACCCGTGGTCCGCCGCGAACCGCGCGCGGGCCTCCTGGTCGTCCAGCGAGGTCTCGGTGTTCGGCACGAAGAGGCTCGGCACGCCCATCCGCAACAGCTCGTGGAAGGAGTTGTAGCCGGCCGCGCTCACGACGACGTCGAAGGCCGCGTAGCGCCGCGACAACGGGTAGTCCCGCACCAGGTGGATGTCCTCGCCCGCCGCCGCGCCCGCCGTCGCGATGTCGGGCACGGTGACGCACACGCCGACCCCGAGCCCGGTCAGCGCGTGGATCGCCGCCCCGACCTCCGAGGTGGTGTCGTTGATGTTGCCGGCACCGAGCGAGACCAGCGCCAGCGGCCCATCGGCGGGCAGCCCGAGGGCCGCCCGCGCCTGCTCCCGCGGCTCCAGCTCGACGGCGTCCACGAGGGTGACCGGGCCGACCCGGTGCGCGTCCGCCGTCGCCGTCGCGCCCCGGTCGTAGGCCGCGGCGAGGTCCCCCGGCTCCAGGACGCTGTCGAACCAGGCGGCCTTGGCCAGCTGCTCGCTGTTGCGGGACTCGCGCCACATCCCGCGCCGCGACCACGTCCAGTGGGCCTCGGGGTGGGCCGCCCGGATCTCCTCCATCCCGCCGTACGGCCAGGTCCCGTCGAAGACCACGACGTCCGGGTCGAACCGGTTGATCGCGTCACCGACCCGGTCCTGGAAGATCGGCCGCCACCGCCCCGGCGGCATGCCCAGGGCCTTGGCGCTCGGCAGGTACTCGTAGCTCAGGCCCAGCCGCCCGGCCAGCGGCGCCGCCTGCGACAGCGACACGATGTGGGCACGTGCGCCCTCCTCCAGCCGGGTCGCGTAGGAGAAGAGCCTGGTCAGGTGTCCCATCCCCGCGCCATTGCTGGACATCAGCAGGATCCGCGGCCCCCCGGGTCGCCGGACGACGGCCGTATGACGTGCGCTCGCCGGGGCGTGTGCGTCACCACCGGCGGTGGGCGGGCCGATGAGGTCGGCCACCCGCGCGACGTGGGCCTCGTAGCTGAACCGGTCGCGCACCAGGTCCCGGGCGCGGTCCCGCTGCGCGACATACGCCTCGCGGTCGGCGCGCAGGCCCTCGACCACCGACCGCACCTGCGCGGGCTCGGCATAGACCGCCGCCTCGCCGAAGAGCCGCTCGAAGTGCGGCGGGAGGACCGCGACGGCCCCGGCGGCGAGCGCCTCCAGGATGGTGCGCCCGAAGGCCTCCACCCAGCGGGGGTCGTGGTAGTAGACGAAGAAGTCCAGGCCGTGCAGGAAGGTGCGCGGGCTGAGCTCGCCGAACTCGGTGACCGTCCACGCCCGGGGGATCCCGCGCAGCGGCCGCTCCACCGGGTCCGCCCCGCCCAGGATGCGCACGTCCCAGGAGCCGTCGACCGGGTAGACCGCCTTGAGCGTCGCGGCGTCGGAGGGCCACTTCTGGCTGGAGGCGCGGCTGTGCCGGCCGATCACCGGGCGGTCGCCGGCCCAGTCCTCCCGCGGCTGCGCCGGGGCCCAGGCGGCGACGTCGATGATGTTGACCCAGTCCTGCTCCATCAGGCGCCCGTCCGGCACGACGTCGGCGATCTCGTCCCGGACCAGCGGGCCGATCGGTGCCCACAGCGGATCCAGCCCCAGGTGCTCGCGAGCGGCGCGGTCGGCCAGCCCCACGTCATACACGGTCCGTCCCCGGGTGTCCCGGGGGCCGGCGTTGGCCAGGATCACGGCGCGCTCGGCGGTCACCGGCGGGAGCTGGTCCGCCGCGGCCTGTAGCACACCGGGGTGTCGGAAGACCACGAGCCGGGCGCTCACCGGGGCGCGTCCGATGAGCAGGCTCGCCCGGCCGGCCCGGACCGCTCCCGCGAGGGTCGGGTTGACGGGGGTGACCCGGGCGACGAGGGGGCCGTTGAGGTGGACCAGGCCCACGCGGTAGCCCGCGTCGTGGAGGGCGTCGACCTCGGCCGCGATGCTGTGCGAGGTGCCGCCGGGGAAACGCAGGTCGGAGACGAGAAGGACGTCCACGTCGCGGGTGGTCAGGCTCATGGTGCCCCAATCCTGCCACGCTCGGACCCCTCGGCCGGTGAGCCGCGGAGCGCGTGAGATGGAATACATTCGCCCGCGTGGGCGCTGGGGATGCAGGTCCGGGAACCCTGTTTCGCGGAGGGTGCTGCGATATGCTGCCGTGCACCTCCGGCCGTGGCCGGGAAGCCGCCGAGCCGAGCACCCGCCACAGGGGTGGGCCGATGGAGCCCCGACCGTCCGGATGAAGACCACAACACCGAGGAGCACTTCGTGGCCGTAGACGCCGTCATTATCGGCCTGGGATATGTTGGTCTGCCGCTGGCCCAGGAGGCCACCCGCGCGGGCTTGACCATTCTGGGGTACGACATCAACCAGGGTGTGGTCGATGACCTGAACGCGGGTCGGTCGCACGTGGACGACCTGTCCGACGCGGACATTGCCGAGATGATCGGTGGGGGGTTCCGGGCCACGACCGATGAGTCGGAGATCGCCCAGGCCCCGGTCGCGGTGATCTGTGTGCCGACGCCGTTGTCGGACGAGGGCGGGCCGGACCTGCGGGCGGTGGAGGGCGCGGTCGACGCGGTCGCGCGGAACCTGCAGCCGGGGATGCTGGTGATCCTGGAGTCCACGACCTACCCGGGCACGACCGACGAGGTGGTCCGCCCCAAGCTGGAGGCCGGTGGCCTGGTGGTGGGTCAGGACTTCCACCTGGCCTTCTCGCCGGAGCGGATCGACCCGGGCAACGAGAAGTTCGGCGCGAAGAACACCCCGAAGGTCGTGGGTGGGCAGACCCCGACGTGCACCGAGGCGGCCGCGGAGTTCTACGGGCGGTTCGTGGACACGATCGTGCGGGCCAAGGGGACGCGCGAGGCAGAGACGGCCAAACTGCTCGAGAACACCTACCGGCACATCAACATCGCGCTGGTCAACGAGATGGCGCGGTTCTGTCACGAGCTGGGCATCGACCTGTGGGACGTCATCGAGGCGGCCAAGTCCAAGCCCTTCGGGTTCCAGGCCTTCTACCCCGGTCCCGGCGTGGGCGGGCACTGCATCCCGATCGACCCGAACTACCTGTCGCACAACGTGCGGGCCCGCCTCGGCTACCCGTTCCGGTTCGTGGAGCTGGCGCAGGAGATCAACTCCGGCATGCCGGCCTACGTGGTCTCCCGGATCCAGGACCAGCTGAACGAGGACGGCAAGGCGCTGCGCGGTTCGACCGTGCTGCTGCTGGGCGTGACCTACAAGCCCAACATCGCCGACCAGCGGGAGAGCCCGGCGGTGCCGCTGGCCAAGGCCCTGGTCGCCAAGGGCGCCACGGTGCTCTTCCACGACCCGCACGTGCAGTCCTGGGGCGCCCTGGGCGATGCGGCGACCCGGGTCGAGGACCCGCAGGCCGCCGTCGCCGAGGCCGACCTGTCGGTCCTGGTGCAGAACCACCGCGAGTACGACCTGGAGGCCCTGTCCGGCGCCGCCCAGCGCTTTCTGGACACCCGGGGCAAGGTCGCCGACAGCGAGCGGGTCAGCCGGCTGTGACCGACATCGGGCCCGACCCGCAGTACTCCCCGCCGTACCTGCCGGCTGCGGAAGCTGCGGCGTTGGCCGCCCGATACGACCTGACGCAGGTCGGGGTCCGGCCTGGCTTCGGGGCCTATGTGCGTGAGCTGTGGCGCTACCGCCACCTCACCTGGACGCTGGCCAAGGGCGAGTTCGTCGCGGAGAACCAGGACAACCACCTGGGGTGGCTGTGGTCGGTCATCAACCCGATCCTGCTCGGGGTCGCCTACTACCTGATCTTCGGGGTGCTGATCGGCACCCGCGGCGGGATCGACAACTTCGTCACCTTCCTGACCATCGGGCTGTTCGTCTTCATCCCGATCAGCTCGGCGTTGGCGTCCGGCACCAAGGTGCTCATCAGCCGGATCAAGATGATCCGGTCGCTCACCTTCCCGCGGGTGATCCTGCCGATCACCGTGACCCTGTCGCAGTTCGTGTCGGCCGGCCCGGCCTTCGCGGTCCTGGTGGTCATCGCCCTGCTCGCGGGGGAGCCGGTCACCGCGGAGTGGCTGCTGTTCCCCGTGGCCTTGCTCATCGTGTTCTTCATGTGCCTGGGGTTCGCCCTGATCGGCTCCCGGCTGGTCCACGCCTTCCGGGACCTCGGCAACCTGATGCCGCTGCTCACCCGGCTGCTCCGCTACGTCTCGGGCGTCTTCTTCAGCCTGGAGGCCTCGATCGCCCGGTTCGACGGCGCCCCCGACTGGGTGGGGCACATCCTGGAGTTCCAGCCCGTCGCGGTCGCGCTCACCCTGGTGCGCGAGCCGATGATGGCCGAGTTCCCGCTGCGCTGGGAGACCTGGGCGATCGCCTCGGCGTGGGCCTTCGGACTGACCCTCGTGGGCTTCGTCTTCTTCTGGCGGGGGGAGGGCAGCTATGGCCGAGCCTGAGTTGACGGGCGCCCCGTCCGCGGCGATCGACGCCAGTCGGGTGCCCTCGGTCGTGGCCTCGCACATCAGCATCACCTACCGGGTGTTCAGCCCTGGCCGCAGCGAGGAGCTGGACGACCCCTCGGACGAGACCGGGCCCCTCCGGCGGATGCTGCGTCGCACCTCCCCGGGGGTTGGGGTGCGCGAGGTCGAGGCGGTCAAGGACGTCTCCTTCGTGGCCTACAAGGGAGAGTCCATCGGTGTCCTCGGGCGCAACGGGTCGGGGAAGTCCACGTTGCTGCGGACCATCGCGGGCGTCGTGCCGCCGACCTCGGGCCAGCTGTGGCTCAACGGGCGCGCCGCCCTGCTGGGCGTCAACGCGGTGCTGATGGCCCGGCTCAGCGGGCGGCGCAACATCTGGATCGGCGCGTTGGCCATGGGCCTCACGCCCGACGAGGTGCGGGAGCGCTTCGACGACATCGTGGAGTTCGCCGACATCGGCGAGTTCATCGACATGCCGATGAGCTCCTACTCCTCGGGGATGGCCGCCCGGTTGCGGTTCGCGATCTCCACCGCCGTCGTCCCGGACATCCTGGTGGTGGACGAGGCCCTGTCGACCGGTGACGCCCACTTCCGCGACCGCGCCAACGAGCGGATCACGCAGATCCGGGAGCAGGCCGGGACGGTCTTCATCGTCAGCCACAACGCCGCCACCATCCAGTCGCTGTGCGACCGCGCCCTGTGGATCGACGGTGGGCGGCTCCTGGCCGACGGCAAGCCGGGTCCGGTGGCCGGCCTCTACCAGCGCAAGTACGGCAAGAACCGGCACATCTGGCGCGAGCGCTACGCCGAGATCCACCGGGTCATCGACCAGCAGGGCCTGGAGGGGGCGCGAGACCTCCTCCGCAAGTGGGAGCCGGAGGGAGGCTGGTGAACCCGGCGCGCCGCGTGCTCGTCGTGACCGTCGTCCACCACCCCGACGACGCGCGCATCCGCCACCGCCAGATCGAGTCCCTCCTCGAGGCGGGCTGGCAGGTGACCTACGCCGCGCCGTTCGAGGACTACGGGCTGACCCGGCCCGTCGGCATACCCGGTCTGACCCCGGTCGAGGTGCCCCGGTCCTCCGGTCGTCAGCGCCTCTCGGCGCTCTTCGCGGCCCGGGCTCTGCTGCGGGACCGGGCGCCCGCCCACGACGTGGTGCTGCTGCACGACCCCGAGCTGCTGCTGGCGATGCGCCCGCTGCGCAACCTGCCGCCCGTCGTCTGGGACGTGCACGAGGACACCGCGGCGGCGTTGGAGGTCAGGCCGTGGGTGCCCGACCTGTTGCGCTCGCCGGCCGCCTGGTGCGTGGGCCGGCTCGAGCGGTGGGCCGAGGGGCGGGTGCCCCTCCTGCTGGCCGAGCACGAGTATGCCGCGCGCTTCCGGGAGGCCCATCCCGTCGTGCCCAACACCACCTGGGTGCCGTCCGAGACGGTCCCGCCGGGCCGGCCCGACGAGGACGGACGCCAGCGCGTGGTCTACCTCGGCAGCCTCACCGTGGAGCGGGGCGCCCGCGAGCTGATCGAGGTGGGCCGCCACGTGCAGGCGGCCACCAACGGCCAGGTCCAGGTGCACGTGATCGGCCAGGCGCACGGGGAGGCGGCCGACCTGCTGCGGGCGGCGGTCAAGGACGGCGCCGTGGTCTGGCACGGGTTCGTGCCGAGCGACCGGGCGCTGCCGATGCTGGACGGGGCACTCGCCGGGCTGTCGCTGCTGCACGACGAGGCCAACTTCCGGCACTCGATGCCGACCAAGGTCATCGAGTACCTCGCCCACGGCGTGCCCGCCGTCTCCACCCCGCTGCCGGTCCCCGCCGAGCTCCTCGAGCGCACCGGCGCCGGCATCCTGGTCCCCTTCCGCGACGTCCCGGCCGCCGTGGACGCCGTCCTCGGCCTGCACCGCGACCCCGAGCGCGCCCGTGAGCTCGGCGCCGCCGGCCACGCGGCCGCCGCCGAGGGCTACGACTGGGAGAAGGTCGCCCCCGTCTTCATCGCCGCCCTCGAGGCCGCCGCCGACTCCCCCTCCTCCTGACCGGGCGCGCGGCGTGGTGCTCCCAGACCCCACCGAGCGCGCGGCGTGGTG
>JAAYYA010000358.1 GCA_012515595.1 Actinomycetales bacterium | reverse complement strand
CGTCGAACCGCACCGCGCGCATGGTGCCCTCCCTTGACTCTCGGAGCAGTATGTCGTCCGCTCGCCCGGGAGGGGCCAGTAGGGTCGGCAGGGTGGACTACAGCACAATGTTCCGGCTCGACGGCAAGCACGCGGTGGTGATCGGCTGCGGTGGGATCGGGGCCGAGTTGGTGGAGGGGCTCGCGGCTCAGGGGGCGCGGCTGACCTGCCTGGACGCGAACGAGGACGTGGCGCGGGCCGCGGCTGCTCGCGCCTCGGCATACGGCCCCTCGGCCTCGGGCCGCGCGGACGTCCTCGACCCCGAGGACCTGGCCAGGGCCGCCTCCGAGCTGGGCGACGTGGACGTCCTGGTGCTCACCGCGGCGACCAACGTGCGCAAGCCGGTGCTGGACTACTCCGCGGAGGAGTTCGACAAGGTGGTGGGGCTGAACCTGCGGGGCACCTTCAACGCGGTGCGCGCGATCGCCCCGGGGATGGCGGCGCGGGGGAGCGGGTCGATCATCGCGCTGAGCTCGATCCGGGCGCTCGCCGTCGAGCCCGGTCAGGGGGTGTATGCCGCCACGAAGGCCGGCATGGTCCAGCTCCTGCGCGCGCTGGCCGCCGAGCTGGGGCCGCAGGGCGTGCGGGTCAACGCCGTCGCGCCCGGGGTGGTGGAGACGCCGCTGACCGAGCAGATCCGGGCCGACGAGGCGTGGGGGCGGGCGTATGCCCAGAAGTCGGCGCTCGGTCGCTGGGCGCGGCCGGAGGAGCTGGTCGGGGCGGTGGCCTACCTGGCAAGCGACGCCGCGAGCTTTGTCACCGGCAGCCAGCTGCTCGTGGACGGTGGATGGACCGCGATCGACGGGCGGTTCACGCCGCCGTTCTGAGGGTCAGCTGAAGATGTTGAGGCCGCCCGCCAGCAGCTCCATGAGGTCGGCGGCGTCCCACCAGCGCTTCCGGGACGTCACCCGGTCCTGCTGATAGTCCCGCATAGGTCGGGAGCGGGCGGCGACCTTCTCGGCGCGGGTCCTGATCGTCTCGGCCGATTCGTCGGGCAGGACCCGGGTGACGATGCCGAGGTGGTGCAGGAGGGCGACCAGGGCTGCGTCGTGGTCGCTGGGGTCGTGCTCCTGGGCTAGGACCTGGCGCAGGCGGTCCCGGACCGCTGCCTCGGGGTGGGGGTCGTTGGGCAGGTGGACGCCGGGTGCCCAGACCTCGGCGTCCTTGAGGACGCCACGGCTGACCAGACGGGCCAGGGTGGCCTGGAGCAGGTCCTCGGCGGCGAGCTTGCCGACCGCATCGACCGGGGTGAGTGCGGTGGCGTTATGGGCGGCCAGGTCGAGCAGAGGGTCGTCGGAGGAGCGGGTGCGTTGCAGGGCGAACTTCTCGCCCTCGACACCGAGGAAGCCCCGCAGGGTCAGCTCGAAGACGAGGGCAAGGGCCACCCCGCGGGCGGCGTCCTGGGGCGGGACCTCGCAGTGGCCCGTGTCGTCGTCCATGCAGAGCAGGACCAGCTCCTCGGCCAGCAGCAGTGACATGGGTGCTCCTGAGGGGTCGTGTCAGGGGAGGGGTGGCGGGTTAGTTGAGGGCATGCACGATGTCGCCGAGCAGCTCCATCAGGTCTCTCGACATCCACCGGGACTTCTTCGACGAACCCTGTTGCTGGTAGTCCCGCATCGGTCGGGACCGCGCGGCAACGTTCTCGGCGCGGGTCCTGACCACGTCGGCCGGCTCGTCGGGCAGGACGCGGGTGGTGATGTCGAGGTGGTGCAGGAGGGCGACCAGGGCGGCGTCGTGGTCGGTGGGGTCCTGCGCCTGGGCGAGGACCTTGCGCAGGCGGTCCCGGACCGCTGCCTCGGGGTGCGGGTCGTTGGGCAGGTGGACCCCGGGGGCCCAGACCTCCGCGTCCTTGAGGACGCCCCGGCTGACCAGGCGGACGAGGGTGGCCTGGAGCAGGTCCTCGGCGGCGAGCTTGTCCACGGCGGCGGTCGGGGTGAGGGCGGTCGCGTGCTGGGCGGCCAGGTCGAGCAGGGGGTCGCCGGTGGAGGTGGTGCGCTGCGGCGCGAGCTTCTCGCGCTCGACGGCGAGGAAGCCTCGCAGGGTCAGCTCGAAGACGAGGGCCAGGGCCACCCCGCGGGCGGCGTCCTGGGGTGGCACCCCGCAGTGGCCCGTGTCGTCGTCCATGCAGAGCAGGACCAGCTCCTCGGCCAACAGCAGTGACATCGTTCCTCCCGGTCTCGGTTCCCCTGCGACGGAGCGGGATCGGCGCTGGTTCCGCCGGCCCGTCCTCGCGTCTGTGCTGCAGTATGCCGGATGGCCGGGGGCGTCCTGGCGCGACTGGGACGGCGGTTCACACCACCGTTGCAGGCCTCACCAGGCATCGAGCAACTCCTCGGGAGTGATCGTGCGCACCCCCCGGGCGCTGCTGCCGGTGCGGCTGACTGCCAGGAGGGGCGTGGTCTCGTCAGCGCCAGGCACCTGAGACCGATGGACGACAAGCCGAGCCAGATCGTGGTCCCCGAAGGGTGCTGTTTCGTGCCACTTGATGGACCCGACGAACGTGATGCTCCTCGCCGTAGGACCGCGATCAGCGCCGACAAGGTCGACCTCCGGGTCGTTCGTCCGGGTCCAGTAGCCGCCGATCGTGCCTGAGCTGTCGACGAGCGGCTCGCCGTGAAGGCGCAGGAGAGACTCGCGAATCACGGGCTCGATGGCACGTCCGCGCCAGGAGGACCAACTGGTCCGGATGGCGTCGAGCACGAGGTCGCCGCGCCCACGCTCCAAGAGGGGCAGGTTGCTGCCGATGAACGACAGCCAGAAGCGGAGGTAAGGGTCGGCAACCCGGTAGCGCGTCTCGCGACTGGCCTTCGTGGATAAGGGACGGTCAGCCGCGACGGCCCTCCGTTGGGTCAGCAGGTCAAGCGCTCGCTTCAGGGACGCTGCGTGCAGGTCCCCGGCAGAGCGCCCGATGGTGGTGAACGTGCGCTCTCCGTGCCCGATCACCCCGAGGACCGTGCGGGCCTGGGCTTCGGTCGGGAACTCGGCGGCCAGCGCCCGTTCGCCACTGACGATGAGAGCCGACGTCGTGCGTGTCAGGGCGGACTCGAGGAAGTCCCACATAGTGTCTCCGGCACGCCACTCATCGAGCACGAGTGGGAGGCCGCCGGTCACCAGGTAGGCGTCGAACGCCTCCGCAGCGTCGAGGTCCGTCAGGTGAGCGACGTCCTTCGGGCTGAGCGGTGGGACGACGAGCTCGGTGCCGCGCTGGTGGAAGGGTCTGCCATAGGCATCCAGCTGTTCCATCATGGCGAGGTCGGAGCCGACCAGGACGAGGAGGACCGGCCGATGCACCAGGACCCGATCGAAGGTCCTCTGCAGCACCCCCTCGAAACTCGGGTCCTGCCGAACCACATAGGGCACCTCGTCCATCACGACGATGCTGGGCACGTCGGTGGGAAGCACGGTAACGAGTGCCTGGAAAGCGGCATCCCAGCTCTGCGGCGTCGCCAGATCCGCGACGACGGAGGCGCCCGGGAGATCGGAGTGCACGACATCCTTGACGAACGCCGCCAGATCCGCCTCGCGCGAACCGCCAACAGCTGTGAAATAGACCGACGGAACCCCGGAGTGCTCGATGAACTCCTCGACGAGTCGCGACTTGCCCACGCGTCTGCGACCCCGGATCAGTACCGCACGCCCGGCCCTGCCCTCAGCAGTCCTGGACACCACCTGCTCGAACTGCTGCGTGAGCGCGGCAAGCTCCGGCTTGCGCCCGATGAATCTTGTCATGCTCACTCCAAGATAACTAACATCAATGATAGTAACAATAAGAATAGCATTGCATTCGCAGAGCCCGTCGTCACCGCAGAGGTGATCGGCGCGGAGGTCAGTTGCGGAAGCCCTGCTTCGCTGCGTCGGAGAAGTCCAGGCTCTTCGGTCGGAAGAAGACGAGCACGACAGCCAGCAGGCCGGCGGTGGCCAGGAGAGCGACGGTCAGCGAGAAGGTGTCGGCCAGCCAGCCGTCGAGGGCGGCGGCGAAGGGGCGCGAGCCGATGAAGCCCACGAACCAGAAGGCCAT
>JAAYYA010000357.1 GCA_012515595.1 Actinomycetales bacterium | reverse complement strand
TCGGTCTGCTCGGGGGTGATCAGACCCGGGTCCTCGGGCAGGTCCGGCAACGCGACGATGCCCTTGAGCAGCAGGGTGGCGGTGACCGCGGACCGGATCTGTCCCAGGGGCCGGCCATCGCCGTTGGACCGGGCCCGGCGGGCCGCGCCCTCCACCCGGTCCAGGATCGCGGCCACCTGCGAGGCGGTGCACCGCATCCCGAAGGTCCCGGTGCCGTCCTCATCCATCCGGCCCCACGTGTCGGTCCCCTGTAACGACTTGGCCCGGGACTTGGTGCGCCGCTCGTCCTCATCCAGGTTGGCCTCGGCCTTGGCGACCTCCCGGTCCAGGGCCCGGTAGAACTCCCGGTGGGCCCACGGGCGACCGGTGAACTCCCGATCGGAAGTCAACCGTTCCGTGGCGGCCACCGACTCATCCGTGCCGAACAACGCGTTGGCGACCCCGCCGGCCAGGTGGGTGGGCAGGTGCCCGGCGGCCCCGACAAACCCCCGCACCAACCTCCATGAGGCCTCCCCCGTGGCCAGGGCGGACCCGACCGGGCCGGTCGTGGTCGCGGGCATGCCCGCCAACGCGACCAGGTCGCGGATCTCCCCGGCGCCCCAGCCCATCTCGAACTCCAGGTCCGTGCGGGTCCGTCGCTTCGCGTTCGCCCGCCACGCCTCCTTCTGGGCCGGGGTCAGCTCATCCAGGTCGGTCACGCCCTTGTCGGCCAGCAACAACTTGCCCTGGGCTGCGGTCAGCTCCCGCGTCCCGGAGATCATCACCCGGTCCAGCCGGCCCGCCGCCCGCGACAACACCCCCAACGCATCCACCAACGACGACGCGCGCCCCTTCACCGCCGGTGCCTCCTCACCCACAGACGCTTCACCAGTCGCCGGGTCAGCCGGCGCTGGGTCGGTAGGGTCAGGGTCGGCGGTCCCGGCGGGGTCAGCCTCGGTGGGCTCAGTGACACGAGGGCCGGCCGCACCAGACTTGGTGGGGGCAGCCTCGGCGGCACCCGCGAGATCGAGGCCGGCGGCACCACGGCCGGTCGCGGGCCCCGTGCGGGTGAAGAACTCCTGGCCCGGTGCCGGTGCCCCACGGCGAGCCACCGACGCGCACGCCTGGGCCAGGTCGGTCAACAGGTCACACTCTCCCGCCGGCACCCCCAGGACAGCCAGCGCCTGCACCACCGCGTCCTCAGCCAGCGACACGAACTCCACCAGCACCGGGCAGTCCGGCAACGGAGCGATCTCCTCGAAGACGACCGGCGGGTCGGCCAGCACCGCAGCCAGGCGCGCCTCCAGACCGGACACACCCCCACCGGAGGCCTCGAACACCTGCGCGTATCGAGCCACCAACCCCACCTCCCCAACAACCTCGACGTCCCTGACCACTGCGTTACGACCACGACCAGTGGCCGGTTCCTTCCCCTACACCACACAAGTTAGCACATGTGTACGACACTCGCTCGGCGACACGCCACCATCTGTGGACAGACCCTGCCAGGCGCCACCGACAGACCCCGGCGACCACACGACATACCTGTGGATGCCCAGTCAGCGCGTGGCCACGTAGCGCCTCAGCCGGCCTGCGGCTCGAACCAGGCGAGCAGCGCCTCCAGCGTCGTGTCGAACGGCGACGCGGCGCCGGGCACCGGAGCGTCCTCGACCGCGCGTGCCAGCAGCGGGAAGTCGCTCAGGTCCTGCCCGGCCAGGATCTCCCTGCGCGCCGCGGAACCGTCCCCGGCCCCGCCGCCCGTCGCGACGTGGCCGACCACGAACCCGATGAGGGCGTAGACCAGATCCAGCGACCTGCCCGGCGGGAAGCCTGCCCCGCGCAGCGGGACCAGCGCGCGCTCAAGCAACGCATGCACCGGTGGCGTCGCCGCCGGTCGCGAGAGCACGACCGGCACCAGATGGGGGTGGTCCAGCAGCGTCTGCAGTATGTCGTGCGCGAACCGCCGCATGACCGCTCGCCAGGGGTCTGGGTCGCCGGCCACAGGCTCAGGTGCGGCGTCCTGCGCCGGCACCGCCTGGCTGAACAGGTGCTCGACCAGCCCGTCGAGCAGCTCTTCCTTGCTGCCGACATGGTGGTAGAGGGCCATCGCCTCGACGCCCAGCTCCGCGCCGAGGCGACGCATCGACAGCGCCGTCAGCCCCTGCTCGTCGACCAGCCGCACGGCGGCCTCAAGCACGGCCTCCCGGGTGAGTCCGGCGTGGTGCCCGCGGGAGCGGACCTGCTCGCGAGGTCTGGCACGTGCCATCTGTCCTCCTAAAACTGGTTTGACTGTTCTACAGCGTATATCTACCGTGGTGGACATGGATGTTTTACGGCGTACAACAGCCCCGTCACACGAAGGAGGAGACATGCGCAAGACCAGGAACACCATGACCACCGAATCGATGACCACCGACCCCACAACCACGGACAACACGACCACTCCCAATGCGACCACCGGCGGCACCACCGTGGCGATGCTCATCGGCCTTGGGCTCACGGTCATCGCCACGCTCGTCGCCCTGCTGGACCCGCAGCAGACCGACCTGGTCGGGCAGCACGTGCGCGAGGCCTACCCGCAGTGGGACGCGGGCACCGTCGCCACGGAGCGGACCGCGATCGTCGGCTGGCTCGTCGGCGTCGGAGTGCTCGGCATCGTCGGCTGGCTCACCTCGCTGTGGGCCGTGCGCCGGCGCAGCCGCCGGGCACTGTGGCTCGCCGCCGCCTGGTTCGCCCTGGCCGTCCTGGCCGCTGGTCTGACGCTCGGCACGGGTGGCGAGGCCTACGACGTGATCGTGCCGACGCCCCTCGGTCTGCTGAGCGCGCTGCCACTGGTCGCCGGCGTCGTCGTGCTGATGCGGATGTGGCGCGACCGCGCTGCGCTCGCCCCCGCATGACGCAGACGCGGTAGTAGGGCGTGGGGCCTAGGTGCTGCGCTGCAGGGCCGCGACCGTCTGGGCCAGCCCCTCCTCCAGCGATCGGGGATGCCAGTGCAGGTCGCGCTCGGCCTTGTCCCGGGAGCCGAGGTAGGAGGCGAGCGAGGCCCGGAGCGACTCGGGGTGATAGCTCGGCGGCACCGGCGCCACCCGGATCACCGGTCGCATCACCTTCTCGGCGATCCGGATCATCGCGGGAGGCACCAGCATCGGGCCCCTGGCCCCCGCGATCCGGGCGACGGCCTGCAGCAGCTGGGCGAGGGTGGCCTGCTCACCGGCGAGCATGTAGCTCTCGCCCGGCACCCCCAGCTCCATCGCACGGCGGTGCCCCTGCGCGACGTCGGCGACGTGCGCCCACACCATCCGTCCGCCGCCGCTCGGCACCTGCGGGCGCTTCCCGGCCACGACCTGCGCGATGAGCGCCCCGGTCAGCGAGGTGTCCCCCGGGCCATAGATCCCGCCGGGCATCACGGTGACCACCGACTGCCCCTCCCGCGCCACCTCCGAGACGATCGCGTGCGCCTCGGCCTTGGTCCGGTCGTACTCCGAGAGGTGGTCCCCGGCGAAGTGGTAGGTCTCGTCGCGGACCGCTCCCCCGGTGTCCGAGTTCACCGCCAGCGTGCTCGTGTAGACCACCTTCGAGGTCCCGGCCCGCTGCGCCGCGGCCAGCACGTTGCGCGTCCCCTCGACGTTGACTCGCTGGCCGGCGGAGAGGTCGCGCTCGCCCAGCTTGTACCAGCCGGCCACGTGAAAGAGCCCGTCCGCACCGTCCAGCAGGCGGTCCAGCCCCGCATCATCAGCCAGGTCCCCCTCGACGAGCTGGACGCCGAGGGTCCGCAGGTCCGCGGCCCTCGCTGGCGACCGGACCAGGGCGACGACCTCGTGGCCGTCGGCCCGGAGTTGGTGGGCGAGCTCGCCGCCGACGAACCCGGTGGCCCCGGTGACTGCATAACGCATCACCCCATCATGCTCCCGGCACCGCCGGACCGCCTCTGCCAGCCCACCGTCCCGGCTCGCAGCACCCCTGCGGCCACCACATGATGGAGGGGACCCGGAGGAGGTAGTCATGCTCGACCTGCCCACACCGCTCTCGCTGTGGCACAGCGACACCCAGACCCCCGACCGCCGCGGCGCGGTCCCGACCGACAGCGACGTCGTGGTCGTGGGCGCCGGCATCGCCGGTCTCACGACCGCGTGCCTGCTGGCCCGCTCCGGGCGCAGCGTCACGGTCCTCGAGGCTCGAGGGGTCGGCGCCGGGGTCACCGGCAACACGACGGCCAAGCTCACCGCCCAGCACGGCCTCGTCTACGACTCGCTGGGACCGCACCGGGCCGGGCAGTATGCCGCGGCGCAGGTCCGCGCGCTGGACTGGGTCTCCGAGGTGGTCGCCGCGGAGGGGGTGGACTGCGGCTTCGAGCGGCGGGACTCCTACGCCTACACCACCCGCTCGGACCGGATCCGGGACCTGGCCAGGGAGGCGGAGGCGATGCAGCTCACCGGGCTGCCCGCCGAGCTCGTCGACGACGCCGGCCTGCCCTTCGAGGTCGCCGCGGCCGTGCGGCTGCCGGACCAGGCGCAGTTCCACCCCCAGCGCTGGCTGCTGCACCTGGCCGCGCAGGTCGAGGCGGCCGGCAGCCAGGTGATCGAGGGAGAGGTGGTCGTCACCGTGCACGAGCGTGACGGCATACTCCTGGTCGAGACCACCGGCGGCGGGCCGGACGAGCGCGAGACGCGCACCGTCTCCGCGGGGCACGTCGTGATCGCCACGCACTACCCGATCCTGGACCGCGCGCTGTTCTTCACCCGGCTCGGGCAGACCCGCGACCTCGTGGTCAGCGGACCGGTCACCGGGACCGCTATCGAGGGGATGTATCTGGACGTCGACGACGGCTACTCCCTGCGCACGGCGCCCGGCGCCCCGGACCGGCTGATCGTCGGCGGCGGCCAGCACCCGCCGGGCACCCGGACCGACCAGGACCACCTCTTCGGCGAGCTCGCCGGGTGGGCTCGGGACACGGTCGGGCTGCAGGAGGTCAGCCACCGGTGGTCCGCCCACGACCTCACGACGCCGGACAGCGTGCCGTACGTCGGGAAGTACCTCCCCGGGAGCGCGAACCTGTGGGTGGCGACCGGGTTCAACCTCTGGGGCATGAGCAACGGCACCGCCGCCGGACTGCTGCTGCACGACCTGATCACCGGCGATGCCGACCCCGCGCAGGTCGAGCTGATGAACCCGAGCCGGGTGAAGGCCGACATGGCGCCGGGGGTCGCGGCCGACGTGGCGTCCGTGGGCAAGCACCTCGTCGGGGGGCTGGCCCGGGCGGCCACCGCGGGCGGGGACGCCGCCGACCTGGCCGACGGGCAGGGCCGGGTCCGTCGCGTCGGGACCCATCCCGTCGCGAGCTACCGCGACGAGGATGGACTGCTCCACGAGGTGTCCGCGACCTGCACCCACCTGGGCTGCGTCGTGCGGTTCAACGACGCCGAGCGCACCTGGGACTGCCCCTGCCACGGCTCGCGCTTCGACATCAACGGCACCGTGCTCAACGGGCCGGCCACCGAGCCGCTGGCGCCGTTCGAGCCGTGAGACGGGCAGAAAGACCAGCGCGACCTCACGGGAGATGCGGTGACCGTCGGTGCGAGCGACACGCCGTCGGTGCGAGTCCCAGGACGTCACACCGGGCCGCCTTCGCTCGCACCGACCAGGTGATGCCGCGACCTCGCTGTCGCGGGCCACTCAGCCCTGCTGCTCACCCTCGGCGACGGCGCGCTCCAGCTGGGCGTCGGACAGGATCCGCTCGTCCGGGTCCTTGGTGTCGGTCTTGGGGGTGAAGCGCAGGCCGTCCATGTACGGGGTCGGGCCCTTGCGCCGGGCGTTGAGGAACTCCTCGGCGTAGTAGTCACGCGCCTCGCGCGGGGTCCGCGATCCGGTGACGATGTCGTGCGCCAGGTTGAGCGCCAGGAAGTTGGCCTGCTCGTCGTGGCAGCGCGCCGAGATCTCCCCGGCGGTCCGGTCGACCATCACGCTGCCGTCGAACACGGCCAGCTCGGTCGCCTTCTCCGGGGGCACGTGGTAGTTCAGCACCGACTCCACGCAGTCGATGTGCGGTGCCGGGAACCGGTGCTCGTGAAACGCCTTGGTGGCGATGATCCGCTTCCAGCCGCCAGTGTCGTGCCAGAGCAGCTGGGTGTCGGTCACCTCGTCCGGGTCGCCGTGGGCGTCCAGGACGAGCTGCGCGGCCTCCCGCGACTCCTCGGGCCAGTCCTGCGGGATCGTGAATGTCACTGGGGGCCTCCTCACCTCGGTGTTCTTCTCCACACGGTAGGAGCGCCGGTGTGCCGCAGCGAGTCCAACCAGCACCCCCGGGCCGGCGGGCGTCGGCCCGCGGCTAAACGGGTGGCACCGACCGCGTGCGACTGTGAGGCTTGGTCGATGAGCACGACCCGCACCTTCGCCGACAAGCCGACCCTGACCGGCGACCTGGTGACCCTGCG
The DNA here is from genome assembly GCA_012515595.1 of Actinomycetales bacterium. Taxonomy (GTDB): domain Bacteria; phylum Actinomycetota; class Actinomycetes; order Actinomycetales; family Dermatophilaceae; genus Ornithinicoccus. The sequence continues at coordinate 2,847 of JAAYYA010000357.1, read as the reverse complement.
CCCGGTGGAGCCCGAGGACATCGCGGCGCTGGCCGACATACTGCGCGGTCCGGAGTTGCGCCGGCTGACCGGCAGCGACCACAGCACCGCCGAGGCGGAGGCGGCGCAGGAGGACCCGGCGAGGTTGCTCGCGTGGTACTCCACCCGCAACGAGCAGACCGACCGGCTGGACCTGATGGTGGTGGACAACGCCACCGGGGAGACCGTTGGCGAGGTCGTGCTCAACGACTGGGACGAGGGCAACCGCACCTGCGGTTTCCGGACGCTGTTCGGTCCGGCCGGGCGCGACCGCGGCCTGGGGACCGAGGCGATCCGGCTGCTCATCGACTACGCCTTCACCCACCTGCCGCTGCACCGGATCGAGCTGGAGGTCTTTACGTTCAACCCGCGGGCACAGCGGGTCTACGAGAAGGTCGGGTTCGTCGTCGAGGGGCGCCGGCGCGAGGCGCTGGAGTATGACGGGGAGCGGGTCGACGCGATCAGCATGGGTCTGCTGCGGGCCGAGTGGGAGGCCGCACGCGGGTCTGCCAGCGCGTCGTGAGCCTCACGTGCGGCCGAGCGCGACGTCGATGACCTCGCGGGCCGGCACGTGCAGCACCTGGTCGGCGGTCTGACCCGTGGCCGTCAGGTAGGCGTCGGCCAGCCGGTTGCCCGCCGAGTAGCCGGCGCCGGCGGGCAGCCCCACTGGTGTCGCCCCGAAGCGGGTGGCCGCCTCGTCGCCGTGCACCCACGCCGCGAAGTTCTGCATGCCCGTGACGTCGAGCCCGGTCAGCACCTTCTCGAACACTGCGTCGTCGTCCCGGGTGGCGCGGCCCATGAGACTGCGCCCGATCTCGTCGCCGTGGAGCTGACGGGCGAAGGCGTCGGCCAGCCCCTCGGACACGACGTGGTCGCCCACGGTCACCACGGCCGGGTCCCAGACCACCCCGCCGGGAGCGAACCGGAGGTTGTGGTGCAGCTCGTGCACGGCGATGGCCTCGAGCTGCTCCAGCACCTCCGCCGTCGGCCACACCGTGATGGCCAGGTAGCCGGTCACCGCTCCGTTGCCGATCACCCCGCGACCGGCGCCCATGAAGTAGTCGTCGGAGGGGTCGCCGAGCAGGAAGAGCACGGTGAGGTCCGGCACGGTGATGTCCGGAGTCGCCGCGAGCTGGGTCCGGATGCCGTCGCCCAGCGCCGTCTCGATCCGGGTCCACACGTCGGCCTCCCGCAACGTCGCCAGCGCCTCCAGGCAGGCCTCCTCGTCACGGTCGAGCGGGAAGCCGGAGCCCATCGCGTGCATCGCGACCAGGTCAACCGCCCCCGGGAAGTAGCGGTACATCCCGGCCGCGGGCTCGACCGCGCGACGCAGCAGCTCGGGACGGTCCGCGGGGGCGGCCCGCAGGATCTCGTGCATGGCGGTGTCGGTGTCCAGGACGGTGATCGTCATGCGACCCACGATAGGAAGCCGGGCCGGACGACCCAACCGGTTTCCTGCAGTATGCCGTGGGGCCGGGTTGCGCCGCCGCGCTCTGTTGGGACGATGGCTGGATGACCGTTGTGGAGGCCGTGCAGGGAGACATCACCACTCAGCAGGTGGACGCGATCGTCAACGCCGCCAACTCCTCGTTGCTGGGTGGCGGTGGTGTGGACGGGGCGATCCACGCCGCGGCCGGCCCGGAGCTGCTCGAGGAGTGCCGGGCGCTGCGGGCCGGGCGCTGGCGGGACGGGCTGCCCGTCGGTGAAGCGGTCGCCACGGGGGCCGGCCGTCTGCCGGCGCGGTGGGTGATCCACACCGTCGGGCCGAACCGGCACGCCGGGCAGACCGACCCGGCGCTGCTGGCCAGCTGCTTCACCCGCAGCCTGGACGTCGCGGCGCAGGTGGGCGCGCGCTCGGTGGCCTTCCCGGCAGTGTCAGCGGGGGTCTACGGCTGGGAGGCCGAGGAGGTCGCAAGTGTCGCCGTGTCCGCGGTGCGCGACTGGGTCTCGTCGGACCCGGACTCGCTGGAGGTCGTCAGGTTCGTCCTCTTCGGGGAGACGGTCTTCTCCGCCTTCGACGCCGAGCTGTCCTGAAGGGCCGGACCCTCCAGTGCCCGCGGGTCGGTCTGGTGCACGATCGCCAGCGCCACGTCCCGCAGCTTGGTGTTCGTCTCGTTGGACCGTCGGCGTAGCACCTCGAAGGCCCGGTCCAGGGAGATGCCGTAGCGCTGCATGAGGATGCCCTGGGCCACCCCGATGGCCAACCGGCTCTGCATCGCGGTGCGCAGCCCGTCCTGGTGGTAGGCCTGCTGCACCGCCACACCCGAGAGGCGGGCGTAGACCGCGGCCAGGTCGATCGAGGCCTGGTCGAAGGCCCCCGACCGGTGGGAGTACATGGTGAGCATGGCCTGAGGACCGTCCACGGGCAGCAGGAGCGTCAGGGACGAGCCGACGCCCTGGTCCCGCGCGGCGCGGACCCACCGCGGCCAGCGGCTCTCCGTGGCCAGGTCGTGGACCCAGAGGATCTCGTGGTCCCACGAGACCTCCAGGGACGGCCCCTCGCCGAGCTCCACCTGGAGGGCATCCAGCTGCTGCGCCAACGGGTCGGTGGCGGCGGCGTGCTCGATGTCCCCGCGGCGCACCAGGGACACGGCACAGAAGTCGCACCCGGGGACGTTGGCACTCACCTCCTCGACGACCTGCTCAAGGGTGTAGTCAAGCTCGGGCTCGGCGCTCAGCCGCTCCACGAGGCCAGCCAGGTCCTGTCCCTGCACTCCGGTGCCTCCTGAGGAGAGTGGTGTCGATCTAGTCTGCGCCACAGAGAATGCCCCCACAAGGCCCGAATAAGAAATCCGCCGACCCACGCCGACGCCATCAGCCCCTGGGGAG
>JAAYYA010000356.1 GCA_012515595.1 Actinomycetales bacterium | reverse complement strand
GACCCGGTCACTCGATCACAGACCGGCCACGCGGTCTCCCGGCGCGGTCAGATCCGGGTGGGCGCCGAAGTAGGCGACCAGGTTGGCCAGGTCCTCCGGGCCACCCACCAGGTTGGTGCCGTTGGTGAAGGCCGTGAAGGCGTCGCCACCCTCCTGCAGGAAGCTGAGCGTCGAGACGCGGTAGGTCTGGTCCATCTCCAGCGGCACGCCGTTGAGCTCCATGTCGCTGACCTTCGAGCCCTGCGGCTGGCTGTCGTCCCAGGTGTAGGTGAAGCCCTCCGAGACACCGAGCGCGAGGTACTGGCGCCCGCGGTCCGGGTCAAACTGCTGCTCCAGGACCGCCTTGATGTCGGCACCCGTCATGTCGATGCTGACTAGGAGGTTGCCGAACGGCGCGATGGCGTAGGACTCGGCGTAGGTGATCTCACCAGGTCCCTCGTCACCGGTCGGGTCCATGTGGAGGCTGGCCCGGACGCCGCCGACGTTCATGAACGAGATCTCGGCTCCACCGAGCTCCTCCCCGGCGGTGCCCCACAGGATGGCGTCGGCCACCAGGTTCGTCATCGGGGTCTCGATCCCACGGTCGCCGCTCGCGTCGCCCAGGATGTCCTCGACGTGGTTGCCGACGACCTGACCGGCGATGGCGTCGGACAGGGCCCGCCACTTGTCCAGCAGCTGGGTCTGCACCGGGTCGGCGAACTCGCGCAGCACGAGCTTGTTGTTGGAAGTGACCTTCTCGCGGATCACGTCACCCGTGGTCCGGTCGATGGGCAGGTCGGTCGCGGTGACCAGCCCGCCCCACTGGGCGGCCGAGGTGACCAGGCGCGGGTTGCCCGCCGGGTCCTCGAGGTGGCAGACGTACGGCTGGTGGGTGTGACCGGTCACGACGGCGTCGATGGCCGGGTCCAGGCCGTTGTGGATGTCCACGATCGGACCGGAGATGCCCTCGCACCCGTTGTAGGTCGTGGTGGAGTAGCCGCCCTCGTGCAGCAGCACGACGATCGACTCGACACCGGCGGCCTGCAGCGCCTCGGCGGCCGCGTTGGCGGTCTCGACCTCGTCGAGGAAGTCGACCGTGGCCACGCCACCGGGGCTGACCAGCGTCGGGGTCTCCTCGAGCGTCATGCCGATGAAGCCGACCGGGACGCCGTCGATCTCACGGACCTCGGTGCCCGGCAGCAGCGTGCCGGAGCCGTCCTTCTTCACCACGTTGGCGGCGAGGTACTGGTAGTCCGCGCCGGCGAACGGCTCGTCGGGGAAGTAGCAGCCGTCCACCGGGTGGCAGCCGCCGTTCTGGATGCGCAGCAGCTCCTCGGTGCCCTCGTCGAACTCGTGGTTGCCGACCGAGGAGATGTCCAGGCCGAGGATGTTGAGGCTCTCCACCGCGGGCTCGTCGTGGAACATGCCCGAGATGAAGGTAGAGCCGCCGATGAGGTCACCGGCCGCCACGGTCAGGGTCTGGTCGTCGTGCGACCCGACGCGCAGCTCGCTGAGCTTGCTGGACAGGTACTCGACCCCACCGACGATGTGCTGGTCGGGGTCCTGCGCCGGGGTGAGCGTCTGACCGGCGTCGGCCTCGAGGTGGCCGTGGTAGTCGTTGAACGACAGCAGCTGCAGGTGGACGCTGTTCACCCAGGCGGGCAGCTCGGCATTCAGTCCGCTGACCACCGCGTCGTTCACCGCGGCGGGGCCGCCCAGGACGGCCAGGCCCTGCGGCGACAGCGAGTCGAGGCCCGCGAAGCTCGCGCTGGGCAGCGACCCGGACTTGGTCAGGAGCAGCGGCGCGGCCTCGTAGCCCGCCAGGCTGGACCCGGTCAGGGCGTCCGGGTAGGAGCTGCCGGTCGCGACGAAGGCGCGCTCGACGTCCGCCTCGTAGCGGTCCGCCAGCAACGCGGCGGTCTCGTAGCGGTCGTCCCCACCGACGCGACGGGTGTCCGGCACGATGGCGGCGACATCCGCCTCGACACCGGTGCTCACCGCTCCGGGGCCACCGATGATGACGACCGACGACGGGTTGATCTCCGCCAGCGCCGCGGCCGTGACGTTGGGCAGCTTGCCCTCGCGCGTGAGCAGGATCGGAGCGTTGGCTCGCGTGGCCACGGCCCCGCCGGTGAGCGCGTCCGGGTAGTTCTCGCCCGAGGCGAGGAAGACCACAGGGGTGCCGGTCGGCCAGCGCTCCGCGATGGCCGCCGCCGTGCCGTAACGGTCGCTCCCGGCGAGCCGCTCGACGTCCGCGGAGTAGGCCTCGAGCTGGTGAGCCACCTCCGAGCTCACCGCCTGGGGGCCACCGACCACCACGATCCGGTCGGGGTCCAGGGCCGACAGCGCCAGCCGGGTGCTGTTCGGGATCCGGTCCCGCTGCACCAGCAGCACCGGAGCGGCGTTGCCCCCGTCCTGACCCTCGGTCCACAGGTTGTCCCCCAGCGGAGCCGGACCCGAGACGGCCTCACCGTGGTCCCTCGCTGTCAGCGCATCGGCGTAGTTGGTCCCCGAGGCGACGTAGACGACGTCGGCTCCGGGATACTCCGCCGCGACCGCGGCAGCGGTGGCGTAGCGGTCATCGCCGGCGATGCGCTCGACGGTGTCGGCACTGGGTGAGGTCGCGGACGCGGTGCTCTCTGGATCGGCCTGGGCCGCGCTGGTGGCCATGACGGCACCGGCCGAGACCATCGACGCGGCGGCGAGCGCGGCTACGGAGCCGCGACGCCACCTGGGGCGGGAATGGGTCATCAACAATCGCTCCTTCGTACGGGACGCCGGGTGGCGCTCACGGGGAGGCACATCGCAGCCGCAAGGCGACGACGTGCCTGCCGTGACCGTAGTAGGAACCGATGACTATGGCTTGACCGACACGTGAACAATGGGCCTCTGGCCCTGCAGTATGTCGCAGGCCGGGGGCCCTGCATAGGGTCCGGGGGGAATTTTCGGTGCGGTCAGCGGGTCAGCGACCGCGGCCCACGCGCGAACCCGCCGAGAAGGCGGCGGCACCACCGGAGCTGCTCGAGTAGCGCACGGTCGACCCGGAACGCTGCCCACCCGTGCGGGATCCACCGGAGCGGGAACCACCGGAGCGACCCGAGCCAGAGCGCTGCCCGCCAGCCCCGGAGCCACTCGAACGACCACCACCGGAACGGCCACCGGCGCGGCCACCACCCTGGGTGCGTCCGCCACCTCCCTGCCCGCCGCCCTGACCACCCTGGCCACGACGGCCCTGGCCACGACCACCTTGGCCGCGACCACCGTTCTGCTGCCCGCCGTTCTGCTGCCCACTGGCCGGGACCTGCGGAACGAATGGCCCGGCATACTCGCGGTCACCCGGCGCCAGCTCCTGCAGGAGGGGGTGACGCGCATCCACCCGCGTGGTGGTCGGTTTGATGCCGGCCTTGCGGGTCAGGTCGCGCACGTCACGGACCTGGTCGTCGGTCATCAGGGTGATGACCGTGCCGGCGTTGCCCGCCCGGGCCGTGCGGCCGGAGCGGTGCAGGTAGGCCTTGTGCTCGACGGGCGGGTCCGCATGGATCACCAGACCCACGTCGTCGACGTGGATGCCGCGGGCGGCGATGTCGGTCGCCACCAGCGTCTGCGCCGCGCCGCTGTGGAAGGCGTCCATGGTGCGGGTGCGGGCGTTCTGGCTGAGGTTGCCGTGCAGCTCGACCGCCGGGACGCCGGAGGAGTTGAGCTGACGGGCGAGCTTCTTGGCGCGGTGCTTGGTGCGCGTGAAGACGACGGTGCGTCCCGGGGCGGCCGTGAGGTCGACCAGGACCGGCAGGTGCGCGTCGTGCGCGACGTGCAGGACGTGGTGGCTCATGGTCGCGACGGGGGACTGCTCCGAGTCGGCCTCGTGCGTGACGGGCCGGGACAGGTAGCGCTTGACGATGACGTTGACGCCGGCGTCCAGGGTCGCGGAGAAGAGCATCCGCTGACCGTCGCTCGGGGTCTTGTCGAGGATCCGCTTCACACCGGGCAGGAAGCCCAGGTCGGCCATGTGGTCGGCCTCGTCCAGCACGGTGACCTCGATGCCGGCCAGGGTGACGTGCCCCTGACCCATCAGGTCCTCGAGCCGCCCGGGGCAGGCGACGACGATGTCGACGCCGGCGGCCAGGGCCCGGACCTGGGGGTTCTGCCCGACGCCGCCGAAGATCGTCATCGTGCGCAGCCCGGAGAGCTGGGCGAGCGGGGCCAGGTCGGCCTCGATCTGTCCCACCAGCTCGCGGGTGGGCGCCAGGATCAGGGCCCGCGGGCGCTTGGGGGTGCGACGGGTGCCCGAGCCGGTCAGCCGGGTCACGAGCGGGAGCAGGAAGGCGTAGGTCTTGCCGGACCCGGTGCGGCCGCGGCCGAGCACGTCGCGGCCCGCGAGGCTGTCGGGCAGCGTCGCGGCCTGGATGGGGGTGGGTGTGGTGATGCCGCGACCGGCGAGGTGGTCGCACAGCGCGGCGGGCACGCCGAGGCGTGCAAAGTCCTGTGACACAGGGAGACTCCGAGTCTTCTACGGTTGGTGTCTCACCCATCGCACGCCGGTCGCTGCAACGTTGCAAGGAAGGGGCGCAGCGGCATTGGTTCACAAGCCCAGGGGCTCGCACACTGCAGGCAGCCCGCGGCAAGACGGATCGGGCGGCTGTCTCCAGTGTAACGGTGACCGCCGGTGCCGATGACCACGCGTCACCGGGGGGCGGCCCGAGCTCAGACGTCACCGGGGGAGAATCCCGGCCACGCGTCACCGCGCGCGGCTCACGCGCCGGGGAGGATACCGGCCACGAGCTGCCTCACCCGGTCGGCGTCCCGGATTCCGTCGATCGCCACGATCCGGTCGCGCACGATCGTGAACGCCATGAGCGACACCGGGATGCCCTCCCGGAGGGTGACCACCCCCGGCAGGCCGTTGACCAGCACCGGGTGCACCGTCGCCCCGCGGGCCGCCTGCGCCTGCCTGGCCACGACGTCCGCGCCCCGGTGCACCGCAGCGGGCCGGCCGGCGCCCACGTCGGCGCGGAAGACCACGTCGGGGTCGAGGAGCCCGACCAGGGCGGAGAAGTCGCCTGCGTGGGCCGCGGCGTAGAAGGCGTCGACCAGCTCCCGTTGGCGCGCGGCCTCGACGTCGGGTGACGGAAGGTCGGCCGTGCGAACCCGGCGGCGTGCGCGACTGGCCAGCTGTCTCGCCGTCGCGGGGCTGCGCCCCACCAGGGGGCCGATGTCCGCGAAGGGGAGGTCGAACATGTCGTGCAGGACGAACGCCATCCGCTCGCCCGGGCTGAGCGAGTCCAGCACGACCAGGAGCGCGAGGCCCACGGAGTCGGCGAGCAGGGCCTCCTGCTCGGGGTCGGGGGCGTCCGCAGCCGTCACGAGCGGGTCCGGGAGCGGACCGTCGAGGCTGTCCACCAGATCCTCCCGACGACGACGGCGGGACCGCAGCAGGTGCAGGCACTCGCGCGCCACCACCGTGGTCAGCCACCCACCGAGGTTGCTGATCGCGTCAGAGTCGGCACGGCTCAGCCGGAGCCACGCCTCCTGGACCGCGTCCTCCGCCTCGGTGACCGACCCGAGCATTCGATAGGCCACCGACCGCAGCCTCGGCCGCTGCTCCTCGAAGCGTGTCGCGAGCCACTCGCTCTCGTCCACCTGTCACACCTCCCGCTCGATCGGGCTCATAGGTATGAGGCCGCCCACGGGCGGAACGTGACGATCAGGGAGGAATCGATGCCTCGCAGAACTGCCCACACGCACCCCATGAGCCCCGAACGCAACGCGGCGGACGGGGCCGACCGGTGGTGGCTCGTGGCTGCCGCCGGCCTGGCTGTGTTCATGGCATCGGTGGACATGAGCATCGTCAACCTCGCACTGCCCGCGATCGAGACCGAGCTGGGCGTCCACACCAGTATCGCCGAGTGGGTCCTGCTCGCCTACCTGTTGCCCCTGGCCGGCCTGGCGCTGCCTGGCGGCCGGTGGCTGGACACCGTCGCGCCACGACCTGCACTCGCCTTCTCCCTCGGGGGCTTCACCATGGCGAGCCTGGCGGCCGGTATCGCGCCGAGCCTGGCCTGGCTGCTCGCGGCACGACTGGTCCAGGGCGCCTTCGGGGCGTTCCTGTTCGCCCTGGTGCCGGCCCTGGCCACGACCGCCGTGCGGGCGCAGGCACGCGGCCGCGCCATGGGGCTGATCACCACCCTCGGACCACTGGGGCTGATCACCGGTCCCGCCCTGGGCGGCGCTCTCGTGGACGGACCCGGCTGGCGGTGGATCTTCTTCATCAACCTGCCGGTGAGCCTCGTCATACTCATGGTCGGGCTGGTCCAGCTGCCCCGGGGCGGACACTGGCAGCTGCCCACGCGAGCCTGGGCCGGCGAGGCGCTCCTGCTCTGCGGCGCCGTGGCCGCCCTGCTCTTAGCGCTCTCCCTCGTCACCACGGCACTGCCGGCCGGCGTTGCCCTGGCTGGCCTGGCCGCCGGTCTCATCGTCCTGGCGGTCCGGCGACCGGCCCATGCTGCGGTCCGTCACCTGCTGAGCACCACGGGAGAGTCCGGTCCCCACCTGGCACTCGCCCTGGCGGCCACCGCCATCGGCACCGTCTTCTTCATCACGCCCTACTTCCTGCAGCAGGTGCTGGGCGCGACCGCGCAGACTGCGGGCGCGACCCTGCTGGCCTTCCCCGCCGGGATGGCACTCACCGGGCTCGTCGGGGGGCTGCTCGGCGACCGCTGGGGGACCCGCCGCACGGCCGTCGTCGGCGCCGGCCTCTTCACCGTCGGCCTCGCCCTGCTGGTGCCGCTGGACACCGCGTGGGAGCCCCGCGATCTCCTGTGGCGACTCCTGCTGGCCGGGTGCGGCAGCGGGCTGTTCAACGCCCCCGTCATGGCCACCGCCATGACGAACGCACCGGCGTCGCTGCTTGCCACCACCGGCGCGACGACCAGCCTCGCCCGGCAGCTGGGCTTCGCCCTCGGGCCGGCCCTGGCGACGCTGGCCTGGGGGCTGTGGGCCTACCAACCCGACGGGATGCGAACGGCCCTGCTGCTCGCGACGGTGCTCAGCGCCGGCTCGGTCCTGGCGGTGGGGGTCACCCGGCGGGAAGCGCGGACGGCCCGGGTCCTGGCCAGTGATCCCCGGACCGGGGAGGGGAGCTCCCGATGACTCAGGGACCTGCCCGGAAGGCGGTCGGCGACCGGGTGGCCCTGGTCGCCGGGGCGACCCGCAGCGCGGGCCGAGCGCTCGCAGTCGAGCTCGCGCGGGCGGGGTTCTTCGTCTACGCCACCGGCCGCAGCAGCCGAGTCGGCGGAGCCTCGGAGATCGGACGGTGCGAGACGATCGAGGAGACGGGCGACCTGATGACCGAGGCCGGGGGCGAGGGCTCGGCGCTGGTCGTGGATCACGAGGACCCGGCGTCGGTGGCGGCACTCGTCGCCGGCATCGAGGCGGAGCACGGTCACCTCGACGTGCTGGTCAACGACATCTTCGGCGGGGACCGCTACTCCGAGTGGGACAAGCCCCTGTGGGAACACGACCTCGCCGGGGGGATGCGCATGCTGCGCATGGGTGTCGACACCCACCTCATCACCGCCCACCACGCCATCCCGCTCCTCCTCCGGGCCGAACGAGGGCTACTGGTCGAGATGACGGACGGAACGGCCGAGTTCAACGCCAGCTTCCGGGTCCGCGTCGGCTTCTACTACGACCTCGTCAAGGCGTGCGTCGGCCGGATCGTGGTCGGGCTGACCCACGAGCTCCGGGGACAACCCGTCACCGCGGTCGGCGTCACGCCCGGCTGGATGCGGTCGGAGAAGATGCTCGAGGGTTTCGGCGTCACGGAGGCCACCTGGCGCGATGCCCTCGACCGGGTGCCGGGCTTTGCGATCTCGGAGTCACCCACCTACGTCGCCCGTGGGGTCAGTGCTCTTGCCAAGGATGCTGCCATGGGCGACCTCGCCGGGCGGGTGGTGACGGCACGCCAGCTCGCGGACCGCTATGGCGTGACCGACGTCGACGGCTCCGTGCCGGACTGCTGGGGCTACATCGCCGCCCACGGCATCGACGAGCAGAGCGGGGTCGACGTCGACCGCTTCCGCTGACGGAGGTGTGCCGCGGTGCGGCAGCCGAGGACGGCAACGGCCTCCACCGGCTGGGTGCTGGCGGGGGGCCTGTCGCGGGCATGGCAACGGCCCCCACCGGCTGGGTGCTGGTGGGGGCCGTTGTGGTGCTGGTCAGAGTGTGCCGGTGGTTAGTCGGTGGAGGTCTGGTCCAGCAGTGCCTGCAGGGCTGCTTCGACGTCGGTGTCGACCGCGTCGGGTCCGCCGAAGATGGTGATGCCCTGGGGGGAGAGCCGCAGGATCTCTT
>JAAYYA010000355.1 GCA_012515595.1 Actinomycetales bacterium | reverse complement strand
CGGACAGGTCGGGGTCGGCATCAGTCGCAAGGTTGGGGTCGGCGTCGGGCGCCCCGTCGGCCACGTCGACCACACCGGCGAGCGCCAGCTGCTGCATCTCCTCGGCCGCGGCGCTGAGGAAGCCGCCGAGCCCGAGGTGCTCCAGCTCGGCGTCGTCGGCGCTGACCCGGACGTCGCTGTGCCGGTCCCAGGCGTAGAGCGCGGCGAAGACCTCCCCCTGCTCCTCCAGCAGGTCGGCCAGGTCGGCGTGCGCGGCGACCCCCAGGACACCGCGCAGCGCCAGCCGCAGGACCGTCCGGTCCTTGTCGGGGACCGCCGCCAGGTCACGACCCAGTGCGGCCACGTCCTCGACCGCGGCGAGCTCGCGACGCACCGTGCGGAAGGACCACGTGCCGACGTGCTGGGGGGTGACCACGGGCGGCTCCCCGTGCTCGAGGTCGACGACCAGGACGTCGCCGGGCAGCTCCTCGCGGTGGGCCGTGGGCTCGGGAGCGCCGGAGTACCACACCGCACCGGACGACCCCACGCTCGTGCGAGAGTGCCGGTCGCCGAGCGCGACGTAGTGGATCCGCCCCGCGGCGAGCTCCTGTTCCAGCGGTGCCAGCGCGATCGCCGCCGGATTGGCCCGGTCCGGGTCGAGGACGTCGACCGCCCCGTGACCCACGACGATCCGGATCGGGTTCTCGGAGCCAGCTGACGGCATACGGCTCACCCCGAGCGCACCGGCGACCGCCGCCCCGACGAGGTCGCGACCCGGACTCTTGCCCGACCAGGGTGCCGGGATCAGTTCCACCCCGTCGCGCACGACCACCGGCTCGGCGCTGGTCAGCACGTGCACGTGCGGGGGGCAGTCGCGGACGAACTGCGGGCTGCGATAGATCGTCACCGGGTCCAGCGGGTCGTGGTTCCCGGGCAGCAGGTAGACCGGGACGGGCACGGTCGCCAGGGCCTCCAGCGCTCGCCCCACGGTCTGCCGGGAGAGCTGGTTGGTCTCGAAGACGTCCCCGCACACGACGACGAACTCGCACCCCTGCTCCCCCGCGAGCGCACCGAGGCGGCGGATGGCGTCGATGCGGGCCGCCGTGAAGCGCGCCTGGGCGTCGGCATCCAGGAAGTGCCGGGTCATCCCGATCTGCCAGTCGGCGGTGTGCAGGAACCTCATCCGTCCTCCTCCCGAGGTGTTGCCATCACCGTAGGAGAGAGGACCGACAGACCCTCGCTGGCGCACCGGGAGAGGCCGGATCCGGTCGTATGCCGTGCGCCGGCCTGTGGACAAATTCCTGCGGTGGGCCTTCGGTCCAGTACGCTGGACGGATGCATAAACAGGCAGACCCCGTGGACGAACCTTCGGAGCCCAGTAGTACCGGGCCGGGCCAGGCCCGGCGCTCCACCCACACTGCCCGGCGGGTGACCGCGTGCTGATTGCCAGCGGTCTGCTCGTCATCTTCGCCCTGACCGTCCTGACGGGCTACTTCGTGGCCCAGGAGTTCGCCTACGTCGCCGTCGACCGGGGCCAGCTGCAGCAGCTCGCCGACGAGGGCGACGCCGCGGCCCAGCGGGCCCTCAAGGTCACCTCGCGCCTGTCGTTCACGCTCTCCGGCGCCCAGTTCGGCATCACCCTGACCGCCCTCCTCGTCGGGTTCGCCGGCGAGCCGCTGCTCGGCCGGGGGCTGGCCGAGCTGATGGGCTTCACCGACCTCTCCCCCGCGGCCACGACCTCGCTCTCCGTGGCGATCACGCTGATCTTCGCGACCGGCGTGCAGATGGTGCTCGGTGAGCTCGGGCCCAAGAACCTGGCCATCGCTCGTCCCGTGCCGCTCGCCCGGGCGCTGTCCCGGTCCACCCTCATCTACCTGACGGTCGCCGGGCCGATCATCGGGCTGTTCGACAGGGCCTCCAACCGGCTGCTGCGCGCGGTCGGCATCGAGCCGGTCGAGGAGCTGCCGCAGGGGGCCACCCCCGAGGAGCTGCACCGGATCATCGACGAGGCCCACACCGGCGGTCTGCTGGACGAGGACCTGTCGCGGCTGCTGGGGCGTGGGCTCGCCTTCCGCAAGCACGTCGCCGAAGAGGTCATGACCCCCCGCATCGACGTCGAGACGGTCCAGGCCGACGAGCCCGCCGCCCGCGTGCTGGAGCTCCTGGAGACCGGGCACTCCCGCTTCCCGGTCATCGGTCGGGACATCGACGACATCGTCGGGGTGATCGGGCTGCACGAGCTGCTCGCCGTCCCGGCCCAGGACCGCCCCACCGCCACGGTGCGCGACCTGGCCAGCGACGCCCTGATCATCCCCGAGAGTCTGCCGCTGCCGCGCGTGCTGGCGCAGATGCGCGAGGCCCACCGGCAGATCGCCGTCGTCGTCGACGAGTACGGCGGCTTCGCCGGCGTTATCACCTTCGAGGATGTGGCCGAGGAGGTCGTCGGCGAGATCTGGGACGAGGGCGACACCGAGGAGGAGTCGGCCGCGGAACAACCTGACGGCACCTGGGAGGTCCCCGCACGCCTGCGTCTCGACGAGGTCCTCGAGACGACGGGCGTGGGCCTGCCCGAGCACGAGGACTACGACACCGTCTCGGGCCTGATCATGGATCGGCTCGGCCGGGTGGCCGAGGAGGGAGACACCCTCGAGGTGGCCTGGGACGACCGTGACGAGCAAGGCGTGCCCGAGGTCCACCGAGTGCGGCTCGACGTGCTCTCGGTGCAGCGCTACGTGCCCGACACCGTGCGGATCCACGCGCCCGTCACCACCCCGGGGTCGCTGGCCGACGACGAGGCCGCGACCGAGGAGGTGGGCGCGTGAGCACCACGACCGCCCTCCTGCTCAGCGTGCTGCTGCTGGTGCTCAACGCCTTCTTCGTGGCCGCCGAGTTCGCCGTCGTCGCGGCCAAGCGCCACCGGCTGGAGGAGCACGCCGCCCAGGGCAGCCGCGCCGCCAAGTCCGCGGTCGCGGCCAGCAAGGAGCTCTCGCTCATGCTCGCCGGCGCCCAGCTCGGCATCACGCTGTGCACCCTGGGTCTCGGCGCCCTGGCCGAGCCGGCCGTGGCCAGCCTGCTGGAGCCCGCGATCCACTGGGCCGGCCTGCCCGAGGCGCTGACCCACGTGGTCGCCGTCATCATCGCGGTGGCCCTGGTGGTCTTCCTCCACATGGTGGTCGGTGAGATGGCCCCCAAGTCGTGGGCGATCTCCCACCCGGAGACGTCGGCGATGCTGCTGGCCATCCCGTTCCGCGCCTTCACCTGGCTGAGCCGGCCGCTCATCTGGATGCTCAACGCCCTGGCCAACCTGGGGCTGCGCGCCGTCGGCGTCCAGCCCGTGGACACCGTCAGCGCCACCCACGGTCCGGCCGAGCTGCAGCTCCTCCTGGCGCAGTCCCACCAGCACGGGGTGCTGGCCGACGAGGACCACGCCATGCTGACCGGTGCCCTGAAGCTCGAGGTCGAGACGATCGCGGAACTGATGTTCCCGGTCGCCGAGGCGGTCTGCGTGCCGGTCACCGGCACCGTGGCCGATGTGGAGGCCATCTGCCACGAGAGCGGCCGGTCACGGCTCTTCGTGACCCGCGCCGAGGAGATCATCGGGCTGGTCCACGTGCGCGACGCCGTCCGCGCGTCCGCCGCCGGCGGCGAGCAGGCCCCGGTGACCGACCTCCTCCAGGAGGCCATCACCCTGCCCGCCTCCCAGCCGCTGATCGACGCGGTGCAGCGGATGCGGGCCGAGCGCGCCCAGCTCGCCCTGGTGGCCGACGCGGGCGGGCAGGTCGTGGGTCTGATCTCGCTGGAGGACCTGCTCGAGCAGATCCTGGGCGAGTTCGACGACGAGACCGACGAGCCGGACCCCGTGGCGGCGCCCGCCACCCGCAGCGCCGTCGCCACCGCCTGAGACCCGCCGCGACCACCTGCGGCCGGGGAATATCGCGCTCGCGCAGGGCGTTTCACCAACATGGCCCGTCCCGTCGCCCAGTGCCCCATCCGGCCCGGTGACGCCTGCAGCCTGTGCTTCCCCGGCGCGACCGGCCCGCAGGACTGCGGCCTGGTCTACCTCGTGCAGGACGACCCCGAGATGGCGGCCGAGCTCGCCCGTCGGCGGGTCGCCGTCAACCGGCAGAGGCGCGGCGCGAGGGCCGGCGGCCCGGCCTGAGCCGAGCCACTCCCGTCGAGGTCCCACGCATCGCACGCCTCGGTGCACCCACGGCCTTCCCGCACCAATGACTTTCGCCCCTCCGCCTGGTCGGCATCTCCTGACCCAGCCACACGGCATACCGAGGAGCTCCTATGCGACTGCCCCGAACCCCCGTCGACACGACCCACCACCCGGAGATCGTCGACCGTCCCGCCTGGGAGCGGTCCGTGGCCGACCTCCTAGTGCGGGAGAAGGCGCACACCCGCGAGGGTGACGCCATCGCCGCCGCCCGCCGGCGGCTGCCGATGACCGAGGTCCCGGGGACCGCCACGGTCGAGGGACCCGCGGGTCCCGTGCCGTTCGTGGAGGTCTTCGAGGGGCGCTCGCTGCTCTTGGCCTACTTCCACATGTGGCACGACGGGCACGACTGGGCGGGGCAGTGCGAGGGCTGCACCTTCAGCACCGCCCAGATCCAGCGGCCGGAGTACCTCAACGCCCGTGATGTCACCCTCGCGATCCTCAGTGAGGGGACCTACGAGGACAGTGCGCCGTATGCCGAGTTCCTGGGTTATCGCCTGCCCTGGTACTCCGCGCGGGGTTCGGAGGAACTCCTGATGAGGCGCGGGTTCGGGTTCCTCGCCTGCTACCTGCGGCGCGGCGACCGGGTCTTCGAGACGTGGTGGACCACCGACCGCGGCACCGAGGTCATGGACTGGAGCTACGGCCTGCTCGACCGCACGGCCTACGGACGTCAGGAGGCCTGGGAGGACTCGCCACGGGGGTGGCCGGTCCACGACGACGAGCACCAGTGGCGAGTGGCCGGTCGACCGACGGTGCAGTGGGGTGTCACGGACGAGCCTGTTGCCGGGGAGAGTCAGGGGCACGGTCACCGCTGACCCACCCTAGTTCGCCGCACGGTGCGCCCGGTGGCCCTCAGGACCGCAACACGGCGCGCCCGGTCGCCCTCAAGACCGCAACACGGCGCGCTCGGTGGGATGCGCGAAGGGCCCCGCCGTCTGGCGGGGCCCCTCGTCGTGTGCTCGGGTGCGCGGTGTGGGTCAGACGCGGCCGTAGCCGCTGACGCCGCTGAACACCTTGCGCAGCTGGGTCGGCAGGCCCGGGCGGCCGGAGTCGTACATCATGCCGTTGCCGGCGTAGATGCCCACGTGGTAGGCCGGGTAGCCGAAGAAGACCAGGTCACCGGGCTGCGGGTTGCTCACCGGAGTGGTGGCGGACTGCTGGCCGGAGGCGGTGCGGGGCAGGCTGATGCCGACCTGGGCGAAGACGAACTGGGTGTAGCCGGAGCAGTCGAAGCCGGCCGGGGTGCTGCCACCGGAGACATACATGATGCCGGTGTAGGCCGCGGCGACGCCGAGCACGCCACCGCTGTTCGACGGCGGGGCCGGGGCGGGCTCCGGGGCGGGCTCCGGGGCGGGAGCCGGCTCCGGAGCGGGGGCGGGCGCAGCCTCCCGCTCGTTGGAGCGGCTCGCGGAGCTGTCGGACCGCTCGGAGGTGGCCGATGCGGCAGCCTGCTCGACGACGGGCTCGGGCTCCTCGACGACCGGCGTCACGCCGGTGAAGCCGAGGGCACCGAAGTTGGTGTCGACCTCCTTGGGGGCGGC
This sequence comes from Actinomycetales bacterium, assembly GCA_012515595.1. Lineage (GTDB taxonomy): Bacteria > Actinomycetota > Actinomycetes > Actinomycetales > Dermatophilaceae > Ornithinicoccus. The sequence goes on along the minus strand of JAAYYA010000355.1, from coordinate 46,054 downwards.
GACGGCCACGGCCGGCAGGTCGGTGGGCTCGGCCATGATCGGCATGGCCTGGGCCAGCAGGTCGACGGCGCTGAGCTCGGTGCCGTTCTGGAGGGACGCGTCGGTGACCACCGAGGCGACCTCGTCGACGATGCCCTTGGGGGCGGCGCTGGCGGGAGCGACTGCGGCGGCCAGGAGGCCACCGGAGGTCGCGACAACGGCGGTCGCCTTGGCCGAGCGGGTGATGGTGGTGCCGGCCTCGGAAAGGCGGCTGGGCGCACGGTGGCGACCGGCGGGGCGGTTGGTCACGATGTACCTCTCCAAATGCCTGCGGGGTGAGCTGTCGGGCTCGGGCTGGAGTGCGCCCGGAGCGTTCCGGCGAACCGGCCCGCTCTTAGCCCCTAGGGGTGGTAGCCCCGGGAGTGGGTCCCCCGCTCCTGCCAGCGGTGTCTTCAAAGATCCAGCCGCAGTGACAGGATTCAGCGCCTGCGGCCGGAGCGCCGTCGGGGGAAGGCGCGATGGAAACCCTACACACCGGTTCCGCCGAATGTCACATTTTGGTAAACAACCTGTGGACAACCTGCAGGGGCCACACCGGCCGCGGAACGGGTGACCTGCACAAACGCCGGACCCGTTAAGACTGCTCCCAGGTTGCGTGTGAGTGACTTCACATCACGGACGTGCAACACCGTCGTGTCGCGGCACGTCCGAGGGGCGAGCCCCTCCTGCTGCCTAGTCCGCCTGGACGAAGATGTGCGAGGCCACGTCATGCGGCAGCGACACGGCGGTGTCACCCTCGCGGGTGCCGGTCACCACCACCCGGTCCCCCTGGACCTGCGCCCGGATGGTCAGCCCCGGCGCGACGCCAGCCTCGCCCAGCAGGGCCAGCACGTCCGGCTCCACCTGGGCCGGCTCGCCGATGCGGACCACGACGACCTCGCGCTCGGGGCCCTCCTGCAGCACGTCGACGAGGTGCCGACCGCCGGCGGGTGCCGTGCTGCCGTAGTCGGCGTCCAGCTCGGACAGACCCGGGATGGGGTTGCCGTAGGGCGACATCAGCGGCTGGTCGATGATCTTCAGGATCCGCTGCTCGACCTCGTCGCTCATCACGTGCTCCCAGCGGCAGGCCTCCTCGTGGACGTGCGGGAGGTCGAGGCCGATGACGTCCACCAGCAGTCGCTCGGCGAGCCGGTGCTTGCGCATCACCCGGATCGCGGTGCGGCGGCCGTGCTCGGTGAACTCCAGCTGACGGTCGTCCTGCAGGGTGACCAGCCCGTCCCGCTCCATCCGCGCCACGGTCTGCGACACGGTCGGGCCCGAGTGCCCGAGCCGCTCGGCGATGCGAGCCCGCAGCGGCACGACACCGTCCTCCTCCAGCTCGAGGATGGACTTCAGATACATCTCCGTGGTGTCGATCAGATCAGTCATGGCTGGGCCTCCGTCGCGAAACTCGAGTCTGCCGCGATCCTACGCAGGCGGCACCCCGTCCAACATCATCAGCCGCCGAGGCCATTCCTTGCGGTTTCAACAGATAGCATGGACGGCGATTCCCCACGACCGCAGGAGAACCATGCCCAGGCCGGACCGATCCACCAGCAACGCCACCAAGGGTGGCAAGGCGACGAAGGGCAAGGCCCAGCAGGGCGCCGCCGCCGACCGCCAGGCACGCGTGGCGCAGATCCAGAAGAAGGCCAACGCCGCCAACCGCAAGAGCGCCTCGGGGATCTGGATCGGCCTCGGCCTGGTCCTGGTGCTCATCGGCGGCCTGGTCGGGTGGGCCGTCTACGACCAGGCGAACAACCGCCCCGAGATGGGCGCCGTGGTGACCTACGAGGAGGTGGGCGCGCAGGAGCTCGGCCGCAACCACGTCCAGGCTGCCGTGGAGTACCAGCAGAACCCGCCCGTCGGCGGCGACCACAACCCGACCTGGCTCAACTGCGGCATCTACGAGGAGCCGGTGCCCAACCACCACGCGGTGCACTCCCTGGAGCACGGCGCCGTGTGGCTGACCTACCAGCCGGACATCGCCGAGGGCGACCTGGACGCGCTGCGCGACCTGGCCCGCCAGGAGTTCATGCTCCTCTCCCCCAACGAGGGCCAGGAGTACCCGATCATGGCCACCGCCTGGGGCCGCCAGCTCGGCGTGCAGAACGGCAACGACACCCGCCTCGAGCAGTTCATCCGCGACTGGAAGCAGGGCCCCCAGACCCCGGAGCCCGGGGCCGCGTGCACCGGCGGCACCTCCGTGGACCTGGTCGGCGGCTGACGTGGGGGCCAGCACCGAGGACCACGCGCCCGCACAGACCGAGGGGACGGCCACCGCCGTGCCCGGAGGTGCTCCGGACGAGACCCCGAACGCCCGCTGGGGGCGTTCCGGCGTCGGCGCCATCGTCGGCACCGCCCTCGTCGGTCTGGTCCTCGGCACCCTGCTGGGCTGGCTGGTCTTCGGCGGGTCCACCCCCGCTGACGACAGCGCCGAAGCGGGCTTCGCCCGCGACATGGTCGAGCACCATGCCCAGGCGGTCGAGATGTCCCTGGAAGTGCTGCAGACCACGGAGGACCCGGGCGTGCGCACCCTGGCCACCGACATCGCCTCCACGCAGGGCAACCAGCTCGGACAGATGGAGGGCTGGATCCGGCAGTGGGACCTCCCGATGGCCCGCCCCGGCGACCGGATGGACTGGATGGGCGAGGCCCACTCCCACCACCACATGCACGTCGTCGACGACGCGCCGATGGCCGGCATGGCCAGCCCGGAGCAGATGGAGTCGCTGCGCAACGCCGAGGGCGAGGCCGCGGACATCCTCTACCTGCAGCTGATGACCACCCACCACATCGCCGGTGTCGACATGGCCCAGGCCATCCTGGACGCCGGGGCCGACGGCGAGGTGCAGCGGTTGGCCGTCGCGATGGTCAACGGCCAGGAGGCGGAGATCTCGCTGATGAAGGACATGCTGGCCCACTTCGGCGCCCAGACCCAGGAGGACCTCGGCCAGACGGTCGGCGTGGCCGACGGCGGCGCGGCCGGTGCCACGGAGGGCCACGAAGGCCACACCGACGGTTCCGAGGAGACCGGCGAGCACGACCACTGATCATCTCGGCCCGCGGCGGCGGGCCGGGCGGGGTTCAGGGTTGCAGGCGCGTCAGTTCCCAGGACGCCGCGTCGGCGAGGTCCCCGGACCCGACCCGGGTGAGCACCAGCCGGTCGTGCAGCCGGTTGACCCGGCCCGCCCAGAACTCGACCCGGTCCGGCCGGACCCGGAAGGCACCCCAGTCCTCGGGGACCGGCACGTCATCGGGACTGCCGCGGTCAGGGAAGCGCACGGCATACTCGGCATAGGCCGCCTCCAGCGGCGCCCGGCCGGCCACCGGCCGGGACTGGTCGGAGGCCCAGGCGCTGATCCGGGCGCCCCACGGCCGCTGCCGGAAGTAGGTCTCCACCTCCGCCCGGTCCACCAGCTCCGCCATCCCGCGGAACCGGATGGCGCGGAACATGCTCGGCCAGGTCAGGCTGGCGGCCACCCGCGGGTCGTCGCGCAGCTGCCGGCCCTTGAGCGAGGCCAGGTTGGTCACGAACCCCGGCCCCCGCGGGTCCAGGAAGCGCATCAGGACGGTCCGCACGTCCGGGCCGGCATCGTCGACCGTGGCGACCGACAGCGCATCCGGCTCGGGCACGTCCCCGTGCTCATCCTGCCGGGCGCGGGCCTCCCCCACCCACCGGCTGACCTGCTCGAACGGGGTGGCGGCGAACTGCTCCTCACCCAGCCCGACCCCGGCATACTCCACTCGTCCGGCCCGTGGCCCGTCCCTGCTCGTCACCCCAGGAGTATGCCGCGCGCTTAGGGTGGGAGGGCAAGGACCCCCAGTCGCAGGAGGTGCACGATGGCGGGCAAGGGCAAGGCGGCGGCCCGGCTGATCAAGTACGGGCCGCTCGCGGCGGCCGCGGCCCAGAGGTGGGGGCCGGTCGTCTGGGAACAACTGAAGAACCAGCGGGAGCCCGCGGAGAAGTTCGTGCAGGACAAGGTCGCCAAGGGCAACCAGCGCAAGAAGGCGATGGCGCACGCCGCGACGGTGATCGACGGCACGGTCCTGCAGGTCTTCCACCGGAACACGGCCCACTGGGTGGTCTTCTCCGGCGACGACCCGATCGCGGTGCACCCGCCGACGAACGCGTCCTACGACGATCTGCTGGACCGGGCCGACCTGAGCAAGCGGATCGGTCCCCGGGACGGCGCAACGATCACGGTCCCGAAGCCGCGCCGCCGGACCTCGTCAGCCGGGTCCGGTGCCACGGCCTGGACTCCGCGGGAGCAACCCTCCCCCGGGGCGCACACCAACGACTCCCCCGTCGCGCCCAACCAGGGGCGCATCGTCCGTGGTGAGCTGGGCGAGCCCCGCGACGAGGGCGAGAGCACGAAGGCCTGAGGGAAGGGCCTGTCAGGGGGTCGTCACCGGCTCCGCGTCGGCGCCCTGCCGCTCGTTGTCCGGCACGTCGATCAGGAAGGCGATGAGGGCACCGAGCGCGGCCAGCCCCATCGGGTAGGCGCAGACATACACGCGCCAGGCCAGGTCCGCCTGCGTGCCGGGGTCGTCGCCGGAGTAGTAGCCGAAGAGGTAGCCCAGCGAGCTCAGGGCGATCCCGACGACGGCTCCGCCCAGCCGCCCGAAGAAGCCGAAGGCGGCCAGGAAGATGCCCTCCCGGTGCGCGCCGTGGACGGCGGCGTCCTCGTCGAGCACCCGGGCGACGACGAGGTCGTTGCTGGCGAGCATCCCGCCGTAGCCCACGCCGAGGAACAGCCCGGCGAGCACCGCCGTGAGGAGGCTGTCGGCGAGGAAGAGCGGGACGAAGGCGAGCGCGAGCACGACGAACGCCAGCCGCCAGGCGAAGGGCGCACCCTTGGCGCGGACGACCCGCGTCCAGACCGCCAGGAAGCCGACGGTGGCCAGGATGACGACGCCCTGGAGATACATGGCGTAGGCCACCGGCAGCCCGAGGGAGTAGCGGACGTAGAGCTGGACCCCGGTGAGCACCAGCCCCATCGCGCTGAGGTAGCAGGCGCTGGCCGCGCCGATCTGCCAGAACCGCTTGTTGGTGAGGATGTCCCGCACCGTCTTCAGGAAGCGCGGGTTGCGGGTCTGGGCGGCACGCGGGTCCTCGTGCACCCCGAGCGCCATGTAGACGATGACCGCGCACGCGAGGACCGCGTAGATCACGGCGGTGATCGTGAACCCGCGCGTGGTCTCCTCGGTCCCGAAGACCGAGGTCGTCAGCCACGGGGTGAGCGCGAGCGAGACGACCAGCGCCAGCAGCTGGAAGCCCTGGCGCAGCGCGTTGGCCACCGCACGCTCCCGCTCGCGCGGGAACAGCTCGGGCAGCAGCGCCCCGTAGTTGGCGTTGATCATCGAGTCCGTCGCCTCGCAGAGGATGGCGAAGGTGACGAACCACAGCACCAGCCCGGCGCCGTCGAGGGTGCCCGGCACGGCGAACATCGCGATCGTGCCGACGGCCAGCACCGGGGCTCCGACGAGCAGCCACGGGCGGCGCCGTCCCCAGCGGGTGCGGGTCCGGTCGGACAGGTAGCCCAGGACCGGGTTGTCGATCGCGTCGATGACCGCGTAGCCGATCATCACCAGCCCGTAGAGCCGCACGTCCAGGCCGAGCAGGTCGACGTAGAACAGGACCATCGAGCCCTTGATCAGGTTGATCGGGATCGAGGTGCCGAACATGCCGACGGCGTAGCGCGCCGGTCGGGTCACCCGCTGCCCCGGCGCCGTGGTCGCCGGAGCGGGAGCGGCGCTGTCCGGTCGGTTCACGGGGTCAGCCTGCCAGACGTATGCCGTGGGGCCGGGTCAGCGCGGCGGTGCGGCGGGTGCGTGGCCGGGTCCGTGAGGGGCGTGGTCAGCGCCCGACGGCGTAGCCCTGCATGCCGCGCGGGTTGGCGCCGGCGCTCAGCAGCCCGGTGCCGGGGTCGCGGCCGACCGCGCACATCCGGCCCAGCGTCCAGGGCCCCTGCTCGAGGACCTCGTGGCCGCGGGCGCGCAGCGCGGCGCGCACCGCCTCCGGGTAGCGGTCCTCGATGACCAGGACGCCCGGCTCGACGACCCGGGGCTCGAAGGACCCGGGGAAGCTGGTGGTGTGGAAGGCTGGGGCGTCGATCGCCTCCTGCAGCGTCGCAGCATGCCCCAGGTGCCGGACGAGGAAGAGCGACTGCCACTGGTCCTGCTGGTCGCCGCCCGGTGAGCCGCAGGCCAGCACCGGCACGCCGTCGCGGAGCACCAGCGTGGGGGTCAGCGTCGTCCGCGGTCTCCGGCCGGGACGGAGCGAGGAGGGCAGCCCCTGCTCGAGCCACATCATCTGCAGCCGGCTGCCCAGCGGGAAGCCCAGCTCGGGGATGACCGGGGAGCTCTGCAGCCACCCGCCGCTGGGCGTGGCCGAGACCAGGTTGCCCCAGCGGTCGACGACGTCGAGATGGCAGGTGTCGCCGCGGGTGACGCCGTCGGGGGTGACGTCCGGCTCGGCCGGCTCGTCGCGGACCACCGTCGGCTCCCCGACACCCGGGGCGGAACCGGCCACCTCGGTCAGCCCGGCGAGGGCCGCGGTCCGGGGTGTCCGGCCGCCCGGTGCACCCGGGCGGACGGTGCGGTCCGCGGTGGCCGCGATCAGCTGCGCCCGGTCGGCTAGGTACGCCTGGTCGAGCAAGTCGTCGAGGGGGACGGGCTCGTCGCCGGAGTCGCCGAACCAGGCCTCGCGGTCGGCCATCGCCAGCTTCCACGCCTCGGCGACCGCGTGGACGCCGTCGGCGGACTCGAGGTCGGGCGGGTCGCCGAGCGCGTCGAGCATGCCGAGCACCTGCAGCAGGGCAGGCCCCTGGCCCCACGGACCGGCCTTGGCGATCGTGTGCCCCTGCCAGTCGCGCTGCACCGCGGGCTCCCAGGTGGCGGAGAAGTCCGCCAGGTCCTGACCGGTCAGCACGCCGGGCGCCACCGTGCCGTCGGAGTGCCGGAACGCCCGGTCGGCGAAGCGGTCGACGGCCTCGGCGACGAAGCCCTGCGACCAGGCCGCACGGACCGCCTCGACCTGGGCCTCACGGTCCCGCACCCCCTCGGCCGCGGCGACCAGCCGGTCCAGGGTGTCGGCCCAGGCCGGGTTGGTGAACAGCTCGCCGGGGCCGGGCGGGCGCCCGCCGCGCAGCCAGAGGTCGGCCGAGGTGGTCCAGTCGGACTCGAAGAGGTCCTGCACGGCCGCGACGGTGGCACCCACCCGCGGGACCAGCGGGTGACCGTGCCGGGCGTAGTGCTGAGCGGGCGCGAGAACCTGGGCGGGCGACATACTGCCGTGGTCGCGCAGCAGGAGGAGCCAGGCGTCCACGGCCCCCGGCACCGCGGCGGCCAGCGGTCCCGCGCCCGGGACGCGGTCCATCCCCAGGCCACGGAAGTGGGCCTCGGTCGCGCCGGCCGGTGCCGGCCCCTGCCCGCAGAGCACCCGGGGCTCCGGGTCGTCCGCGGTGGTGATGATGGCGGGCAGGTCGCCGCCGGGCCCGTTGAGGTGGGGCTCGACCAGGTGGAGGACGAAGCCGCCCGCGACGGCCGCGTCGAAGGCGTTGCCGCCCTGCTCGAGGATGGCCATGGCGGTCTGGGAGGCGATCCAGTGGGTGCTGGAGACCATCCCGAAGGTGCCCGTGAGGGTCGGTCGTGTGGTGAAACCCGTCATGCCCTCAGTTGACCACGGCCGCGACGACGGCGGCGGCGAAGAACAGCGCGAGCGCCACGAGCACGATGGCCCGGCGGGAGCGCGGCGTCATCAGGCGACCTTCTCGGGCAGCGGCTCGGTGGAGCCGCGCTGGACGGCGAGCCAGTTGCCGGGCTCCCGCTGGAGCCGGACGCGGATGTCGTCGGTGCGCATGACGTAGATGGTCGCAACAACGACCGCGATCCCGCACGTCACGGTGGCGATCAGGATGGTCCACCGGGCCCCGAAGGTCTCCCCGATCCAGCCGATCACCGGTGATCCGACGGGGGTGCCACCCATGAAGACGGCCATGTAGAGGGCCATCACGCGGCCCCGGACCTCGGGGGCGACGCTCAGCTGGATCATCGAGTTCGCGGTGACCATGACGGTCAGCGCGCTGAGGCCGGTCGGGATGAGCATCAGGGTGTAGAAGAGGAAGTTGGGCGCCAGCCCGACGAACAGGGTGCAGAGGGAGAAGAGCCCCATCGCGCCGAGCAGGTAGCGCAGCCGCGGCTTCTCCCGGCGGGCCGCCAGGAGCGCCCCGCCGAGCGAGCCGATCGCCATGACCGAGCCCGTGATGCCGTACTCCTCGACGCCCTTGCCGAACGCCTCGGTCGACATGAGGGCGTTGGTGAGCTGGAAGTTCATCCCGAAGGTGCCGTGGATGAAGACCAGCGCCATGATCAGGATGATGTCCGGGCGGTGCTTGACGTAGGCGAGGCCCTCCCGGATCCGGCCCTTGCCCTTGGCGACCGGGGCCGGCGTGAGCTCATCGACGTCCATCAGCATGAGCGCCCCGATGACCGCCACGAACGAGGCGGCGTTGATGAGCAGGGTCGGGCCGGTGCCGAACCAGGCGATCAGCAGGCCGGCCAGCGCCGGGCCCATGAGGCGGCCGCTGTGGAAGGAGGCGCTGTTCAGGCCCACCGCGTTGGTGATCTGCGTCGGCGGCACCATCTCGGAGACGAAGGCCTGGCGGGCCGGGCCGTCGACGGCGGCGGCGCAGCCCTGGACGAAGGCGAGCAGGTAGATGTGCCATAACACGGCCACGTCCGTCAGCACGAGCAGACCCATCGCCAGGGCGGTGAGCGCCATGAACGACTGGGTGACGATCATGACCTTGCGCTTGGGGAACCGGTCGCTGACCGCCCCCGCCACCGGGGCCAGCAGCAGCATCGGCAGGAACTGCAGACCGGTGACGATGCCCAGGGCGCTCGCGGAGTTGTTCGTGAGCTCGGTGAGCACGAGCCAGTCCTGGGCGACCCGCCCCATCCAGGTGCCGGTGTTGGAGACGATGCCGCCCGCGGCGTAGGTGCGGTAGTTCTTGATCGCCAGCGAGCTGAACATCGCGCTCACTGATCGAACACCCGGTTCAGCAGCTCGCTCGCCCGGGCCAGCAGGTCCCGCTCGTCCGCACTGAGCCCGTCGAGGCGCTCGATCATCCAGACGTCCCGGCGGACCCGGTGCTCATCCAGCACGCGCCGCCCCTCGTCGGTGAGCGAGAGGCGCACCACGCGGCCGTCCTCGCTGTCCGTGGCCCGCTCCACCAGGCCCAGCTCGACCAGGGCGCCGACGGTGCGGCTCATGCTGGGGGCGCTGACCCGCTCGATCGCGGCGAGCTCCCCCGAGGAGTATGACGACTGCGCCAGTCGCACGATGACGCTCAGCTGGTGCGGTGCGATCGTGCTGGTGGTCTCGAAGCGGACGCGCCGGGACACGCGCATGCAGGCGATGCGCAGGTCGTGGGCGAGCCGGGCAGTGCTGTCCGGCGAGTCGGCGGGTGCAATGGCGTCGCGTGCACTGTCGGCGGGTGCGGTGCCGTCGCGTACGGTGCCGTGCGGCCGAGAGTCGGTGTCGGCCTGCTGGGTGTCAGTCTGGTCCGGGGCGGGCAACGGAGGATCCTAGAAGTCGCAGGTGAGAGCTTTGCTTAGCCTAACTCATTACCTCGGCTAACTATTCCTGGGGCTGCCGCACCCGCCCCTCGCCGCGCGAGACCCATCCATGCACGTGCACGCATCCTTGACGCCCGATCGCGAACCGACCGTGAACCATCCCTCCAGGTGCACGCATCCTTCGCGCGCGGGGTCGACGCGCTCAGACGCCGAGCAGCTCCCGGATCGGGGTGAGGGTGAAGTAGACCAGGAACAGCACCGCGATCAGCCACATCAGCGGGTGGACCGCCCGTGCCTTGCCGCGCACCACCTTGAGCAGCACGAAGGCCAGGAAGCCAGCGCCGATGCCCACGGTGATCGAGTAGGTGAACGGCATGAGCACGATGGTGAGGAAGGCCGGGAAGGCGATCTCCAGGTCGTCCCAGTTGATCTCCTTGACCTGGCGCATCATCAGGTAGCCGACGACGACCAGCGCCGGGGTGGCGGCCTCGTAGGGGACGATCGACACCAGCGGCGCGAGGAAGGTCGCCAGGAGGAAGAGCGCGCCGGTGACGACCGAGGCGAACCCGGTGCGCGCGCCCTCGCCGACACCCGCGGCCGACTCGATGTATGACGTGTTGCTGCTGACGCTGGCGGCGCCACCGGCGGCCGCCGCGATGGAGTCGACGATCAGGATGCGGTTGGTGTTGGGCGGGTTGCCGTCCTCGTCGAGCAGGTCGCCCTCGGCGCCGACGGCCACCATGGTGCCCATCGTGTCGAAGAAGTCGGCGAGCATCAGGCTGAACACGAGCAGGATCACCGTCACGACGCCGATGCGCTCGATGGAGCCGAGCAGGCTGAACTGCCCGAGCAGGCCGAAGTCGGGCACGTTGACGATCTGGTCGGGCAGCGCCGGGATGTTCAGGCCCCAGCCGGTGGGGTTGACGACCGCACCGGTCTCGTCGGTCTGGCCGCCGATGTCCAGGGCGGCCTCCAGGATCACGGCGAGGACGGTGGCGCCGATGATGCCGTAGAGGATGGCGCCCTGGATCTTCTTGGCGTACATCACGATGATCGCGACGAGGCCCAGCACGAAGACCAGCGTCGGCCAGCCGGCGAGCGAGCCCCCGACGCCGAGCTCGACCGGCGGGCCACCGGCGGGCTTGCGCACGATCCCGGCATCGACCAGCCCGACGATGGTGATGAACAGGCCGATGCCGACGCTGATGGCGACCTTGAGCGGGGCCGGGACGGCGTGGAAGACCGCCTCGCGGAAGCCGGTGAGCACCAGGACCAGGATGATCAGGCCCTCCAGCACGATGAGCCCCATGGCGTCCGCCCAGGTCATCCCGGGCAGGCCCGCGACACCGAAGGCCACCACGGCGTTCAGACCCAGCCCGGCCGCCAGGCCGAGCGGATAGTTGGCGACCACTCCCATGAGGATGGTCATCACACCGGCGATCAGGGCGGTGGCCGCCGCGATCATGGCGACGTCGCCGCCGGCCAGGTAGTTCCCGGTGCTGTCCGGGACGCTGGTCAGGATCAGCGGGTTGAGGACGACGATGTAGACCATCGTGAAGAAGGTCGCGATCCCACCGCGCACCTCCCGGCCCAGTGTCGAGCCGCGCCGGCCGATCTGGAAGTAGCGGTGGAGGGCAGACTCTTGCGACGCCGGTTCGGCCGAGACGGTCATGGCGCCTACATTTAGCACATGGCACACGACGCAGGCACGCAGGCTGCCGGTGCGGCGGATCCCCGACCGCCGGCCGACGCGCCCCTGCCGTCCCGGGAGTCCGCGCCTCCCGTGGGAGAGCGTCCGGCGGCAGAGCCCCCGGGCACCGACATCGAGGCGCCGGAGGTCACGCTACGGACCATCCGCGTCGTCCACTGGGGCATCGGCCTGTGGGTGCTGGCGCTCGTGGCCGTCCTGGCCGTGCCCGTCCTGCGCGAGGGTGAGCGGGACTGGTGGGTCTGGATCCCGGTGGCGGGGATCGCCCTCGGGGTCATCGGTCACGTCTACCTGGCCCGGGGACGCGGCAACGCCGCCGACGCGTAGCCGGCGGCGGGTCAGCTCTCGACGATCTCCAGCACGTTGTCGTCCAGCACGGGCGGCTCGACGACCTCCGGCTCGGGCCGCTGGATGTCGACCTCGCTGTGGGCGCCGCAGCCGTGGTCCAGGCTGACGACCCCGCCATCGCTCGGCGACCACTCGTTGGCGCAGACCCCGAAGACGGACCGCAGGGCACCGGCCATCGGCACGAAGTAGCCGCAGGTGCTGCAGTGCGCCGGCGCCTTCCGGGCGATCTCGGCAGTCGGCCCGTGGGAGCCGTCGTACCAGCGCTGCGCCGCGGCCTCACGCCCCTCGGCGGAGAGCACCCGGGGGCGCCCCAGGCCGAGCTCGACGAAGCCGACCTGGTCGACGTCCTCGTCCCCCGTGGCCTCGAAGCCCGCCTCGAGGTAGGGGTCGTCGTCGATCAGGGGCGTGACGTCCCCCGGGCCGACGTCCCCGGGAGCCAGCCGCTCGGCATACGGCACCCAGGGCGGGGACAGCAGTGCGTCGTCGCCGGCGACCAGGTGCGTCTCGCTCAGCAGGGCCTTACGCCCGCGCGGCGGTCGGGTGAGGGTGACCGCCCAGCGCCAGCCCGGGTAGGCCACCGCGGTGCAGTCGAAGTAGTGCGTCCCCACGCGGTCCTCGTCCATGACGAAGCCGACGTGCTCGCCCACCGTGCCCGGCTCGGCGATCGCGACGGCAGCCTCGCGCGCGGCCTCCTCGGCCGCGGCCAGGACCGCGTCGCGCTTGGGTGCCGCCATGCTCAGGCTCCCGCCTCGAACTGGTCGGCGACGGCCCGCAGGCTCTTGGCCAGGGCGCCGGAGAGGCGCTTGTCGGGGTAGCGGCCGCGGCGCAGGCTGTTGGAGGAGTCGTCCAGGAGCTTGATGAGGTCCTCGACGACGACGGCCATCTCCTCGGCGGGCTTGCGGTCGCGCAGCGCCATCGACCGGCTGACCGACGGCGCGGGCTCCAGCAGCCGCACGTGCAGCGCCTGGTCACCCCGGCGACCCTGGGCGATGTCGAACTCCACCCGGGCCCCGCGGGAGAGCGTCTTGACGCCCGCCGGCAGCACGCTGGCGTGGACGTAGACGTCCTCGCCCTCGTCGCTGGAGAGGAAGCCGAAGCCCTTCTCCTCGTCGTAGAACCTGACCTTGCCCGTGGGCACCATGCACCTCTTAGCGTCATACCTGCAGGGGAAACGTGCTCCTAGGCTAACGTCTCCCCGCCCGAACTCCCGCCTCGAAGCAGGTCCGCCCCCGCCCACCTCTCCCATCGGGCACGCGGTGTTGGGCCCACGACCCCACCGATCGCGGTGTTGCGGCCCTGCGCCACCGAGCCCTGCGCGCAACGTCCTGGGACCCTTCGTCTGCGTAGAGCGATTTTGGTCGCGCGGAAGACGTCGCATGCGACATGTTCCGCGCGACCAAAAGTGCTATGCGCTCACGGCGTGCGTTCCGCGGGGGACGGCCTCGCGTCAGCTCGCGGCCTGCCGCACCAGCTCGACGATCCGCTTCTCCTCGGCCTTGGTCACCTTCACCAGCGCGTAGGCGGTCGGCCACATGTTGCCGTCGTCCAGGTTGGCCGGCTCGTTGAACCCGAGCTCGGCGTAGCGCACGTCGAACTTCGAGGCGGCCTTGATGAAGCAGATGACCTTGCCGTCCTTGTCGGCGTAGGCGGGCATGCCGTACCAGGTCCTGGGTGCCAGGTCCGGGGCCGCCTTCCGGATGAGCGCGTGGACCTTCTCGATCATGGGGCGCTCCGCGTCGGACAGCGCCGCGATGGCATCGAGCACGGCCTGCTCGGCCTCGGCGCCCTTCTTGGCGGCCTTCAGCTCCCGGGTGCGCTCCCGCAGCGCGGCCTTCTCCTGGGCCGAGAGCTTGGTGGTGTCCTCTTTCGTGGCCATGGTCAGTCCTCCTCGTTGTCGTGGTGTTGACCACGCTAGGGGCGCCGTCCACGCCCGCGCTTCTCGAATCGTGATCATGATGGCCCGGGCTCCGGCTCGGCGGCCGGACCCGGGGTGTCGCGGCTCAGGCGGCCAGCATCTCCTCGAGCAGGGCCTCGTCGGCCCGCTCGCTGGCCCGCACGAGCGCGGCATACGCCCCGTCAGCGGCCATGAGCTCCTCGTGGGAGCCGCGCTCCTGGATCTCGCCGCGGTCCAGCACCACGATCTGATCGGCGTGGCGCACCGTCGAGAGGCGGTGGGCGATCGTGATGACCGTGCACCCCTCCCCCAGCTCGTCGAGCGCTCGCTGGACGGCGAGCTCGGTGCGGGTGTCGAGGGCGCTGGTCGCCTCGTCGAGGATCAGCACGCGCGGGTTGCGCAGCAGTGTCCTCGCCAGGGCCAGCCGCTGCTGCTCGCCACCGGAGAACCGGTGGCCGCGGGCACCGACCATGGTGTCGTAGCCCCGCGGCAGCGCCTCGATCACCCCGTGGATCTGGGCCGCGCGGGCCGCCTGCTCGATCTGCTCGTCGGTGGCGTCCGGCCGGGCGAACCGCAGGTTCTCGCGCACCGTGTCGTGCAGCAGGTAGGTCTCCTGGGAGACCACCCCCACGACCGCCGCACGCTGCTCGGAGCTCAGCTCGCGCAGGTCGATGCCGTCGAGCGTCACCCGCCCGGTGGTCGGGTCGTAGAGCCGGCTGACCAGTGCGGCCAGGGTGCTCTTGCCCGAGCCGGTCGGGCCGACGATGGCCACGTGGGTGCCGGCGGGGACGGTCAGGTCCACCTCCCGCAGGGCGTCCCGGTCCCCGTCCGCATGACGGAAGGTCACCTTCTCGAGAGCCACTCGCCCCTCGGCATACGCCGGGTTGAAGTCGGCCGGCTGCGCCGGCTCGGGGACCTCGGCGGTGAGGTCGAGATACTCGAAGATGCGGCTGAACAGGGCCATCGAGGCGGTGACCTGGACGCCGATGTTCAGCAGCCCCATGACCGGGCGGAAGATGCCGGCCTGCAGGGCGATGAACGCGACGAGGGTGCCGATCGTGATGCCGTCGGAGGTGACGGGCAGCCCCGCGATGAGGTAGATCAGCGCGGGGATGACCGCGAAGATGATGCTCATCGTGGCGGTGCGCCAGCGGCCGGCGATCTGAGCGGCGACCTCGAGCTCGAGCAGGTCGTCGGAGGCGCGGAAGAAGCGCTCGGCGAGCGCGGGGCCGGCCCCGAGGGTCTTGCTGAGGCGGGCGCCGCTGACCGACAGCGACTCCTCGACCTGGCTGTGCATGCCGGCAAGTGCCTTCTGCCGCTTGTCGGTGGCCTCACGGCGCAGCTTGGCGACCGAGCGGCTGATGATGACGGCAGGCGGGATGACGATCAGGGAGAGCAGGGCGAGCTGCCAGCTGAGCGCGACCATCGCGATGAGCGTGCCGACGACCGTGGCGATGTTGCCGGCCAGGCTGGTGGCGGTCGAGGTGACCACGCCCTGGAGGCCGGAGATGTCGTGGGTCAGCCGCGACTGGACCTCTCCCCCGCGGGTGCGGGTGAAGAAGGAGAGCGACTGCTTCTGCAGGTTGCTGAAAACGTCGGTGCGCAGGCTGTGCATGATCTTCTGGCCGACGGTGGTCGACATCCAGGTCTGCACGACGCCGAGCACGGCGTTGACCGCGGCGACGCCGACCATGGCGGCGACCAGGACCAGCAGGAGCTGGACGTCCTGGCGCGGGATGGCGTCGTCGACGAGGGCCTTGGTGAGGAAGGGGGTGGCCAGTCCGAGGGCGGAGCTGGTCACGATGATCGCCAACACGGTCAGCAGGGTGAACCGGTGCGGGCGGAAGAGTGCGAGGACGCGGGAGGCGCTCACCGGGTGAGCAGCCAGCTGAGCCTTGTCCTTGGGGTCGGGGCGGGCCCCGTCACCTCGGGCGTGGCCTCGGCGGCCTCCGCCCGAGCGGGGTGCGAAGTCGTGTGCGGCTTCCATGGGCACCCCTCCTTTCGTTCTGGTGGCCGGTCATCGATGCCGGCCGGACGTCTGTGTCGATACTGAGGTTACCACAATTTGTGTATACCTCTCAAATCTGCTAGAGTGGGTCCTGCGATGGTCCCCACGCAGCAACACGAGCGTTCGACGCGGACCCGCAGAAGGGATGCGACAGATGCATCACCACACGAACTCAGAACACAACGACAACCACGACGAGACGACCGGCGGCCCCGGCCGCGAGGAGTCGTCCGAGACGACGGCGGAGACCGAAGGCCGCGGCGAGCGCCGCGGTCGTCGCGGCCACGGCGGACCGAGGGGCCACCGTGGTCATCACGGCCCCCGGGGCCACGGCCCCCGGGGCCACGGCCCGCGCGGCCACGGCCGGCGGGGCGGTCGCCCCGAGCTCCGTCCCATCGACCCCGAGGCCTCCGAGCTGGAGCTGATCCAGCACCTGGCCCGCCGCCTGCGCCGCGGCTCCGCGGTGGAGACCGCCCCCTGGGGCCTCTCCCCGCACCAGGCCCGCGCGCTCATGGTGATCGCCCGCGCCACCGGGCGCCGGCACCGCGGACCGGCGGACGCCGAGTCCGCAGAGGCCCTCCCGCCCGTCTACACGGGCCTGCGCCTCGGAGCCCTCGCCGAGTGGCTCCAGATCGCCCCGCGGTCGGCGACCGAGGTCGTCGACGGGCTGGAGGAGCTGGGCCTGGTGGCCCGCACCCCCGACCCGGACGACCGCCGGGCCGTGCTGGTCGGTCTCACCGACCGCGGCCGCGAGGTCGCCAAGGAGCTCCGGGCCGCGCGACGCGCGCCGTCCGAGCAGCTCCTCGAGGCGCTCAGCGCCGAGGACAGGGCCCAGCTGCGGACCACGCTGCTGACCCTGATCGAGGCCGCGGACGCCCGTCCGTGACCTGACCCCGTGACCGGTCCCGCCCGCCCACGCGAGGGGACCACACGGCATACGACCAACGAGGCCCCGCACCAGCAGGTGCGGGGCTTCGTCGTGCCAGGGAACCCGCACCCTGTGTCGCTGCGTCAGTGCGGCATGACCACCTCACGCCACCCGGTTGGGCACAGCGCGCGCCGGCACGGTAGAACCAGGGCCGTGACCCGACGAGTGACAGCGACTCTCGCCCTCGCCCTCGCGGCCGGCGGTCTGAGTGCCTGCGGCAGCGACGATGACGCCGACTTCCGGAGTCGGGCCGCCAGCCTCTGCACCGAGGTGGCCAACGATCATCTCGTCGTCGCCGACGCCGCGTCGCCTGTGTTCACCGACCGTGGCATCGACGTCATCCGAGCCATCCAGACCGACGAGGAACCCTCCCCCGAGCAGATCGCGGAGTGGGCGGACACGCTGCAGGCGGGGATCGACCGGCACGCCGGCATCCGGGATGCCCTCGCGGAGCTCTCCTCGGGCGACGAGACCGAGCAGACGCAGTGGGAGCAGATCGTCACCGGCAGCGAGGGGGAGCTGGAGATCCTGCGCCACCGCCTCGCTGTGCTGCAGACCGGCGACTGGGAGCAGATCAGCCAGGACTTCCTCACCGACGACGGCACGCAGGACCCACCGGTGGACGCGTTGGACGCGTTGGACCTGCGCTCTACGGACTGCGAGTGGATCTACCTGCCCACCACGGTCGAGGAGGGATCGGAGGAATTCGTCCGTGCGGCGACGACAGCCTGCACGCACATCAGCAACCGTCGGTCGACCACCGGCTTCCGGACCGACGCAGAGGCGGACTTCGACATCTTCCTCACCGTCTTCAGCGAGGGTGACCCCGCGGAGGTCTCCGAGGAGACCGTCGACGCGGTGGAGCGGGTGCACCAGGAGTGGGAGCGCACGGTGGAGGACCTCGAGGCCGTCGATGCTTCCGGGGCGCCTGACCGGGACGCGTGGGAGCGGTCCCTGCAGCGGGTCCGGGAGCGGGCGCACCTCACCGGGGACCGGGCCGGGGCGCTGCGCGCGGCGGACGCCGACACGATTAGCGCGGCCTACGGCACCGACCGAACTACCTCGGGCAGCCTCGATCTGGAGGCTCTGGGGCTGCAGCACCGCAGCTGCGCCGGGGTCTCCGGGTAGGACAGCGACCACGCTGCGGCGGCCGGGCCCGCCCACGCGAGGGGACCACGCGGCATACGACCAACGAAGCCCCGCATCAGCTGATGCGGGGCTTCGCTGTGTGGCGGGTCGGGGCGGGCTACACGTCGCGTCTCGACCCTGGGACCGGCGACCCTCACGCCGCCGACCACATCCTTGGGGGGCTCGCGGGGCCGGCCGCTCCCCCGGCGCGACTCGCGTCAGACGCCGGCCGTCTCCCTGTCCTCCTCGATGGCGCCCTCCTCGACGACCTCGTCCTTGGAGACCGCACGGTCGCCGTCGGCGCTGAGGCCGCCCAGGGGGCCGAACTCGTAGGCCAGCTCGGCGTGCTCGGAGAGGTCGACGCCGCGCTCCTCGTCCTCCGCCGAGACCCGGAAGCCGATGGTCTTGGCGATGGCCAGGGCGATCACCAGGGTCAGCACGCCGGTGAAGGCCATCGTGAACACGGCCGCCACCACCTGAGCGATGAGCTGGTCGAAGCCTCCGCCGTAGAAGAGGCCGCCGCCCTCGCCGTCGACCGGCAGGGCCAGGAAGCCGATGCCGACGGTGCCGATCAGGCCGGCGACCAGGTGGACGCCCACGACGTCGAGCGCGTCGTCGTAGCCGAAGCGGTACTTCAGGCCGATCGCCATCGCGGCACCGGCACCGGCGACCAGGCCGAGGGCGAGCGAGCCCACCGGGCTGAGCGCGGCGCAGGCCGGGGTGATCGCGACCAGGCCGGCGACGACACCGGAGGCGGCACCGAGCGAGGTCGGGCGACCGTCGCGGATCCGCTCCACGAGCATCCAGCCGAGCATCGCCGCGGCCGGGGCTGCCATCGTGTTGACCCAGATCAGGCCGGCCTCCTCGGCCGAGCCCGCCGCACCGCCGTTGAAGCCGAACCAGCCGAACCACAGCAGGGCGGCGCCGATCATCACCAGCGGCACGTTGTGCGGGCGGTGGAAGCCCTTGCTCCAGCCGGCGCGCCGGCCGAGGACGTAGACCAGGACGAGCGCGGCCACGCCCGCGTTGATGTGGACCACGGTGCCGCCGGCGAAGTCGATCGCCTCGCCGAACGTCCGCCCGATGGCGCCGTCGGCGGAGAGCAAGCCGCCGCCCCAGACCATGTAGGCGAGCGGGCAGTAGACCAGCGTGACCCAGATCGGGACGAAGACGGTCCACGCGCTGAACCGGGTGCGGTCGGCGACCGCGCCGGAGATGAGGGCGACCGTGATGATCGCGAAGGTGGCGCCGAAGCCGATCCCGATCAGGTCACCGGTCCCGACATGCTCGCTCAGCCCGAAGTCGGCGGCCGGGTTGCCGACCAGCCCGCCCAGGAAGCCGGGGGCCGAGGACATCCCGTAGCCCCACAGCACCCACACCACCCCGACCAGCCCGATCGAGACGAAGCTCATCATCATCATGTTCAGGGCCGCCTTGGCCCGCGCCATACCGCCGTAGAAGAACGCCAGCCCAGGAGTCATCAGCAGCACGAGCGCCGCCGACGTCATCACCCAGACGTCTGTCGCTGTCAGTTCCATGTTGTGCCTCCAGCAGGTTCCGGGACGCGCCAGGGAGTCGCGTCATGCGGGGAGTCTGCGCCGGAGGTGTTTCACCGTCGGGGCAAGAATGTTTCGGGAGTATGTCGTGCGTTTCCGTGACGTGAATTCTCAGAGGAGGGCGTGGCAGCGGGTCAGGCGCTGCAGCCACCAGGCGCGGCGCTCGCCCGTCAGCTCGTGCCCGGCGAGGCCGGGCTGCTCGGCGGCCGAGACCACCGCGCGGGCGTCGGCGACCGTGATCCGGCCGTTCACCGGGACGAGCGGGTGCTCGGCCACGTCGGCCGCGAGCAGGCCGACGGTGCCCAGGCCACAGGCGTGGTCCAGCTCGGGCAGCGCCGCGGCGAGCGCCACTCCGGCGGCGATCCCGACGGAGGTGTCCAGCGCGCTGGAGACGACGGCCGGCAGGCCGCACTCGGCCACGATCCGCAGGGCCGCGTCCACCCCGCCCAGCGGCGCGACCTTGACGACGACGAGGTCGGCGGCGCCCTCCCGGGCGACGCGGACCGGGTCCTCGGCACGGCGCACGGACTCGTCGGCCGCGATCGGCACGTCCACCCCGTGCTGCGCCAGGAGGAGGCGCAGCTCGGCCAGCTCGTGGACCTCGGCGCACGGCTGCTCGGCGTACTGCAGGTCGTAGGCGGACAGCCGGGTCAGCGCCTCCCTCGCCTGGTCCACGGTCCAGGCGGCGTTCGCGTCGACCCGGACGTTCACCGCGGTCCCCAGCAGGGCACGCACCTCCGCGACCCGCGCGACGTCGTTGTCAAGGGTCTGCCCGCGCTCGGCGACCTTCACCTTGACCGTGCGGCAGCCGTCGAAGCCGGCGAGCACGTCGGCGACCCGGTCGGGCCCGACGGCGGGCACCGTGGCGTTGATCTCGACCGCGTCCCGCACCGGCTCGGGCCAGGCCCCCCAGGCCGACGCCAGGCCTGCGGCGAGCCACCGGGAGGCCTCCGCGTCGTCATACTCCGGGAAGGGGCCGAACTCGCCCCAGCCCGCGGGGCCGCGGAACAGGACCGTCTCGCGCACGTCGACCCCGCGGAACCGGACCCGCATCGGCAGGCCCACCGGGACCGCGGAGGCGAGCAGCTCGGGCAGGTCGGGGGTCACCGCTTCAGCGTAGGACCCGCGAGCGCGGGCGAGTGTCGGTGGTCCCGGGCAGGGTGGAGGGCATGGCACTCAAGTGGTACACGACAGTGATCGACTGCACCGACCACAGGGCCCAGGGTCGATGGTGGGCGGAGGTCCTGGACTGGACCGTCGCCTTCGACACCGACGAGGAACTGGTGCTGGTCCCCCGGCACGCGCTGGAGGAGGGCGGGCCGGTCGCGGACCTCGACACGTGGATGCGGCGCGGCCAGGGGCTGGTCTTCGTCCCCGTCCCGGAGGGTAAGCAGGTCAAGAACCGCCTGCACCTCGACCTGGCCCCGCACTCCAGCCAGGACCGGGACGCCGAGATCCAGCGACTCCTCGACCTCGGCGCGACGCAGCTCGACGTGGGGCAGCCCGACATGGCCACGTGGACCGTCCTCGCCGACCCTGAGGGCAACGAGTTCTGCGTGCTGTCCAGCCGCGACCAGTGAGGAGGTGACGAGGCCGTGACCCGAGCCAGGTGCCCGCCGTCCCTCCGCCCTGGCTAACCTGAGCGGCGTGAGCGAGCAGAGCACCCAGTCAGCCAACCCGTTCGACCCGTCGCAGTGGGAGGTCGTGGAGGGCTTCGACTTCACCGACATCACCTACCACCGCGCGAGGGAGGTCGGTGCGGTGCGGATCGCGTTCGACCGCCCCGAGGTGCGCAACGCCTTCCGGCCGCACACGGTCGACGAGCTCTACCGGGCGCTGGATCACGCCCGGATGACCCCGGACGTCGGCGTCGTGCTGCTCACCGGCAACGGCCCGAGCCCCAAGGACGGCGGGCACGCGTTCTGCTCCGGTGGCGACCAGCGGATCCGGGGGCGTTCGGGCTATCAGTATGCCGAGGGCGAGACCGCGGACACCGTCGACCAGGCGCGGGTCAAGGCGGCAGGCGGCCGACTGCACATCCTGGAGGTGCAGCGGTTGATCCGCACGATGCCCAAGGTCGTCATCGCCGTCGTCAACGGCTGGGCCGCCGGGGGCGGGCACTCGCTCCACGTCGTCTGCGACCTGACGATCGCCTCGCGCGAACACGCGCGCTTCAAGCAGACCGACGCCGATGTCGGCAGTTTCGACGCCGGCTACGGGTCCGCCTACCTGGCGCGCATGGTGGGCCAGAAGTTCGCCCGGGAGATCTTCTTCCTCGGCCGCACCTACGACGCGGAGCAGATGCACGACATGGGCGCGGTCAACCTCGTCGTCGACCACGCGGAGCTGGAGCGGGAGTCCCTGGTCGTCGCCCGGGAGATCATGAGCAAGTCCCCGACCGCGCAGCGGATGCTGAAGTTCGCCTTCAACCAGATCGACGACGGTCTGATGGGCCAGCAGGTCTTCGCCGGGGAGGCGACACGTCTGGCCTACATGACCGACGAGGCCGTCGAGGGGCGCGACGCCTTCCTGGAGCGGCGCGACCCGCAGTGGGGCCCGTTCCCCTGGTACTTCTGATCTGTGCCTTGGCCGCAGTACGGGTGGACGTGCCCGACGACATCGAGCCACTGATCGGAATGCGCTTCACCCGGCACTCCTCACTCCGAACACTTGCCAATCTGTGACCAAACCCACGGAACGAAGCCGCAGGTCGCGAGGTCAGAGCACCGATCCGGATTTAGGCAAGGCCCCACGACCGTGGGACAATCCGGGTGAGACTTTCGAACTTTAGGGGAGGAACCCAACTCATGCGACGTTCACTTGTTGCCGCCCTGGCGGTCCCGGTCCTGCTGCTGTCCGCCTGTGGCGGCGACGAGCCCACGGTGGAGGACGCTCCCACCACCGAGGCGCAGACGACCGAGGAGGAGACCACCACCGAGGAGCCCACCACGGAGGAGGAGACCGCCACCGAGGAGCCCACGACCGAGGAGCCCACGGAGGAGGAGACCGCCACCGAGGAGCCCACCGAGGAGGAGACCTCCGAGGACGCCGGCGGCGACTCCGGCGCCGAGGGCCAGGCCGCGGCGGACCGCACCAAGGAGTGGCTGGTCGCGTTCGTGAACGGTGAGGAGGCCGTCTGCGACATGATGCTGGACTTCGACAGCGAGGGCCCGATGCGCGACGACGAGACCGACTACCCGATCTGCGTCGCCACCTTCCCGAGCCTGGCGACCGAGATGTTCGACGCCGAGACCGCGGGCATCATCGAGTCGATGCAGATCAGCGGCGCGGACGTGGACGGCGACACCGCCATCGTCAACAAGACCCACTTCTCCGAGCTCTTCGGCGCCGGCATGGGCGAGAAAGTCATCACGCTGAAGAAGATCGACGGCGAGTGGTTCGTCGACATGAACGCCAGCTTCTGAGCGACAGCCGCCACACGACATACCACCGGTGAGCCGGACCCCGCAGGGGGTCCGGCTCACTGCTGTCCGGGGTGCGTACGCTGGCCCCGTGCAGCGCCCCGTCACTCCCCCGGGCCCCGGGTCCACCACCGAGGAGGTGGTGCGTGCCGCCCGGCGCGCGCTCGACGGGGCAGGGGTGGTGCTGACCACCTCCGGGTCCACCGGTCACCCCAAGAGCGTGGCCCTGTCCGCCACCGCGCTGCGCGCCTCGGCCGAGGCGACCGCCCAGCGGGTCGGCGGTCACGGTCACTGGCTGTTGGCGCTCCCTCCCGACCACGTCGCCGGCTGGCAGGTCGTGGCTCGTTCGGTGGTGGCCGGCACGGTCCCCGCCCGCGCCGAGGGACCCTTCACCGTCGAGGGCTTCGTCGCCGCCGCCGACCGGCTGGCCCCCGACGGTCCACGGCTGGTCTCCCTCGTCCCGACCCAACTCCTCCGCCTCATCGAGGACCCCCGCGGGACCGCCGCCCTGAGCGGCTTCAGCGCCGTGCTGGTCGGCGGCGCGGCCCTCCCGGCGCCCCTCGGGCAGCGCGCAGAGGCCGCCGGGGTCCGCCTTCACCGCACCTACGGCATGACCGAGACCTCGGGCGGCTGCGTGTATGACGGCACGCCCCTGGACGGGGTCGGTGTCCGTCTCGAGGAGGGCCGAGTGCATCTCGGGGGCCCGGTCCTGGCCGACGGCTACGTCGGCGACCCCGCGCTCACCGCGGACCGCTTCACGTCCGACGGCGCTGGTCGGCGCTGGTTCCGCACCGACGACGTCGGCGAGCTCTCCGGGGACGGCACGCTGCGGCTGCTCGGCCGGGCGGACGACATGATCAACACCGGCGGGTTCAAGGTCGCCCCGCGCCCTCTCGAGGACGCGCTGGGTCGGCTCCCGGGCGTCCGCGAGGTCCTGGTCCTCGGCGTCCCCGACCCGGAGTGGGGGGAGCGGGTGGCGGCCGTCCTCGTGGGCGAGCAGTCAGCGCACGATCTGCGCGACGTGGGCGCGGTCCGCGACCGGCTGCGGGACACCCTGCCGGCCCACGCCCTCCCCCGTCAGGTGGTGTGGCTGACGGCCCTGCCGATGCTCGCATCCGGCAAGCCGGACCGGGTGGCGCTGAGGGCCATGTGCGCAGGTGGGAGTGGCACAATGGATCCTCACCGTGATTCCGCGCAGTGAACTGACCCCGGAGGGAGACCCGTGCTGAGGGTAGTGGCGTCCGTGGCCGTGCTGGCCTTCACCGTCTACTGCGTCGTGGACGTCGTGCAGACGGAGGAGGACCGGGTGCGGGGGCTGCCCAAGCTGGTCTGGCTCGTGGTCGCGCTCCTCGTCCCCCTGGCCGGCGGGATCAGCTGGATGATCGCGGGCCGACCACGCGGCATACTCCAGCCCCGTCCCCAGCCCCGCGGGCCCCGCGGGCCGGACGACGACCCCGACTTCCTGCGGGGCATCTGACCCGTGGCCTCCTCCGCCCAGTGGGTCGCCGGTGCGCGCCCCCGGACCCTGCCTGCCGCCGTGGCCCCCGTCGCCGTCGGCACCGGCTCCGCCCACGCGCTCGGCCAGTCCGACCTCGGCCTGGCCCTGCTCGCGCTGCTCGTGTCGGTCGGGCTGCAGATCGGCGTCAACTACGCCAACGACTACTCCGACGGGATCCGCGGCACGGACAGCGACGAGGTGCGGGTCGGGCCGCTGCGGCTCGTGGGCCAGGGGCTCGCCGACCCCGCCAACGTCAAGCTCATGGCCTTCCTCTGGTTCGGCTTTGCCGCCCTGTGCGGCCTGGCGCTCGTCGCCCTCTCCACCACCTGGGTCCTGCTGCTGATCGGGGCGCTGGCGATCGTGGCCGCGTGGCGCTACACCGGCGGCGACAACCCCTACGGCTACCGCGGGCTGGGCGAGGTGATGGTCTTCGTCTTCTTCGGCCTGGTCGCCGTGCTCGGCACCACCTGGACCCAGGCCAAGGCCCTCGACCTCGACTCCTGGGCCGGCGCCGTCGGCGTCGGGGCGATCGCCTGCGCGATCCTGGTCGTCAACAACCTGCGCGACATTCCCGGCGACACGACCGCCGGGAAACGGACCCTGGCCGTGCGCCTCGGCGACGCCCGCACCCGCCAGCTGTATGCCGTGCTGGTCACCGTCCCGCTCCTCGCCGCCGCACTCGCCGCCCTGGTGCACCCCTGGGCGTTGCTCGCGCTGGCCTCAGCCCCGCTCGCCGCGCTCGCGGCCCGTCCGGTGCTGCGCGGGGCGCTCGGGCGCGACCTGGTGCCGGTGATCGGCGGCACCGGCCTCTACCAGCTGGGCTACGCCGCCCTGCTCACGATCGGCCTGGCCCTCTCGGCCTGAGGGCCCTCCCCGGCTCGCCTATCCCCCTCGGCGCGTCGTGCAGAGTCCCGCTCAGCCGAACTCCTCGTCCTCGGCCTCCTCGTCGGTGCGCTCGTCGGCCAGCTTGTCGGCCCGGCGGGCCCGCGACTTCTGCACCGAGGCCTCGATGTTGCGGGCGGCCTCCTCGCGCGGACCGGCCAGCACGAAGTAGGAGGCCACCATCGAGACGAGGGCGGCGATGACCGCCGCCCAGATCGGGTCCAGCAGCAGCATCAGCACCAGGAACAGGACCAGGAACAGGGCCAGCCGGTAGACGGTGTACTTCAGCACGGTCCCGCCCCCAGGACCCACGGCATACGGCTCGGGACGACGGACGCGACGGGTGACACCAAGAGCATGCGGGTCACAGGCCCGAGTAGGAGTGCCAGCCGACGAAGAAGACGTTGACGACGGCATAGTTGACGATGATGCAGCCGAAGCCGGCGACGGCCAGCCAGGTGGCCTTGCGCGCGGTCCAGCCGGAGGTGGCCCGGGCGTGCAGGTAGGCGGCGTAGACCACCCAGATGACGAAGGTCCACACCTCCTTGGGGTCCCAGCCCCAGTAGCGGCCCCAGGCCTGCTCGGCCCAGATCGCCCCGGCGATCAGCGTGAAGGTCCACAGCGGGAAGGCCACGATGTGCAGGCCGTAGGTGATCCGCTCCAGGGACGGCGCGCTCGGCAGCGCGGCCAACCAGTTCGGCACCTCACCCTTGGCCTCAGCCCGGTCCTTGGCCAGGTAGAGCAGGGCCAGCGCGCAGCCGATGGTGAACAGCGCCACCGACAGGGTCGCCACCGTGACGTGGATGACCAGCCAGATCGAGTTCAGCGACGGCATCAGCTGGGAGGCCTCGGTGTACCACGACAGCTTGGCCGCGGCCAGGATCAGGGTCGCCGGCAGGGTGATGAACAGGCCCAGCCACAACCGGTCCTGGCGCAGCGACCACGCCGAGTAGACGATGAGCGTGAACATCACCGCGACGATCGCGAACTCGTACATGTTGCCCAGCGGGGCGCGGCCCACCGACAGCCCCCGGAGCGCGACCCCGGCGATGAGCCCGAAGGTCGCCAGCCAGGTCAGCTGCAGGCCGATGATCCCCCAGCGCCGGGACGGCGCGGGCGGCTCGGCCTCCTCGGGCGCCAGGACCGCCACCGCCCCGGCGTCGTCCGCCGAACCCTCCGACGCCACGCTCCCGGCGCTCCCCTCGGCGGTGGCGTCGGAGGAGCGGTCCCGGACCCGGGTCCCGGTCACGGCGAGGTGGGCCGCGAAGGCGAGCATCGCCAGGGTCAGGACCACCATCGTGGCCCAGACCGCGATGTCGGAGGCCTGTGCGAGGGTCTGGTCGGTCATGCGTCGTCCTTCGTCCGTGCTTCCGCGGAGATCTCCTCCACGAGGGCGTCCAGGTAGGCCTGGAGCTGCGGGTCGGAGCCCTTGGCCAGGCCCGCGACCGTCAGTCCAGTATGCCGCGTGGTCGGGTCCACGCCGCGCTCACCCCGACCGGTGGTCGCCTCACCGGAGTCGGGGTGCGTCGCGCCGGTGGTCGTAGCGCTGGTGGCCGCCGCGCCGGCGTCGGTGAGCCGGACGAAGACGCGGCGTCGCTTGACCGTGAGCATCGCGATGAGCCCGCCCAGCAGCACGATCGAGCTGAGCAGCACCGGCAGCCGGCCGGGGTCGTGCCGCACGACCAGGCCGCCCCACCGGACCACGCCGTCGAAGCTCACCGTGCCGCGGTCGCCGGGTAGGTCGATCGTCTCCCCCGGTGCGAGGAGGATGCGGGAGGCGTCCCCGTCGTCGGTGGTGACCTGCTCCATCTGCGCGGTGTCCAGGGTGTAGACCGACTGCGCCCGCCCGCCCGGGAAGAGCGTGCCCTCGTAGACCCCGAGCGCCAGGCGGGGGTCGACCAGGTCGGGGAAGGTGGAGATCGGCCCCTGGGACTCGTCGAACCCGCCGAAGGTCGGTAGGAAGGCGCCGTAGAAGCCGAGCTGCGGGTCCGCGGCCGGCACCTTGATCGCGCCGGTGGAGGTGTAGGTGTCGTCCTGGGGCAGGAACGGGGCGGTGAACGTGCCCAGCGACCGGCCGTCGGCGTCGGTCACGGTCACTACGGGGGCGTAGCCGTTCCCGAGCAGGAAGACCGAGGTGCTGCCGAAGTGCAGCGGGTTGTTGACCCCGAGGACCTGCCGCTGCTCGGGGGCGCCCGGCGCGTCGGTCGTGGTGACCTGCCCCTCGAACAGCCGGGGGGCGCCGAACTGGGCGCCGCCGGCCTCGGTCTCGAAGGCCACGTCCAGCCGCTCCAGGCGCAGCGAGAACGGCTGGATGGTGTTCTCGTCGACCCACGGCCCGGCCTCGAGCGTGTCGAAGCGGGCGGCCTGGCTGGTGAAGGTCTCGCCCTCGGGCAGGATGACCTCCCCGCGCCAGCCCCACAGGTGCCCGACGGCGACCGAGACGATGACCGCGAGCAGCGAGATGTGGAAGACCAGGTTGCCCGTTTCCCGGAGGTAGCCGCCCTCCGCGGCGATCTCCAGCTCCCGTCCCTCCTCCGTGGGCCGGACCCGGAGTCGGCGGCGCCCGATCACCTGACGGGCCGCGTCGAGCACGACCTCGGGAGGAGCCGCAATCTCGGTGGTGACGTGCGCCTCGAGCCGGTGCAGGTTGCGCGGCGCCCGGGGCGGCTGGGCCCGCAGCGTGCGCCAGTGCTGGCCGGCGCGGGGCACGATGCAGCCGATGAGGGAGATCATCAGCAGCAGGTAGATCGCGGCGAACCACGGCGAGGAGTAGACGTCGAAGAAGCCGAACCGGTCCAGCCACTCACCGGTGGTGGGGTTCTCCCGGAGGTACTCGTTGACCCGCACCGGGTCGACGCTGCGCTGCGGCCAGATCGACCCCGGGACCGCGGCGACAGCGAGGAGCATCAGGAGCATCAGCGCGGTGCGCATGCTGGTCAGCTGGCGCCACATCCAGCGCAGCCAGCCGACCAGGCCGAGCCGGGGCTGGGTGATCGGCTCGCGGGCCGGCGGCTTCGCCGATCGAGGCTTCTGGGTCTGCGTCATCACAGCACCGTCTCGAAGCCGTTGACCAGGCGCGCCTGGATCCAGGCGGTCAGCCCGTCCCACACCCCGGTCACCATGAGGAGACCGAGCGCGACGAGCAGCGCCCCGCCGACCGCCGAGATGGCGCGGTGGTGGTCGCGCAGCCAGCGGGAGAACCGGGTGACCCAGCCGAGGCCGGCGGCCACCAGGACGAACGGGAGGCCCAGACCGAGGCAGTAGGCGATCGAGAGCACGATGCCCCGGGTGATGGTGGCCTGGTCAGGGGACAGCGACGCTCCGAGGGTCTGGATCGCGGTCAGCGCCGGACCGGTGCAGGCGGTGAAGCCCAGCCCGAAGACCACGCCCAGCAACGGAGCGCCCAGCAGGCCGGCGGCCGGCCGCCAGCGCGGCGCCAGCGAGCCGGTGGGCTGCAGCAGCATCACGAGGCCGAGCGCGATGACCACGGCCCCGCCGAGGCGCAGCAACAGGTCCTGGTGCTCCTGCAGGGTCAGGGCCAGGCCCGAGACCACGACGCTCATCGTGATGAAGACTGCGGAGAACCCGGTGACGAACAGCATCGCCCCGAGGACGAGACGGCCCCGTCCGGCGCGCTCCTCGGCCTCGGGGGACATCCCCCCGAGGTAGCCCAGGAAGCCCGGGACCAGCGGCAGCACGCACGGTGAGGCGAAGCTCACCAGCCCGGCGAGCGCCGCGACGGCGAGCGCCGCGACCAGCGGGCCGCTCAGCACCAGGTCGGTCACGAAGCGAGCACGTCCTCGACCAGCCCCTGCAGGGTGGCGTCGTCGACCTGGCCGGCCACCCGCGCGGCGAGGCGGCCCTCCCGGTCGATCACCAGGGTCGTCGGTCGCGGGTTGGCCATCCCCTGCAGCTGGAGCAGGGTCTGTCCACCGTCGTCGACGAGGGAGGGGTAGGGCATCCCGTGGCGCTGCTCGAAGGCCAGGGCCGCCGAGGCCGAGTCGCGGTCGTTCACGCCGACGAAGCGGACGGGGTCACCGGTCTCCTCGAAGTGGGCGTGCGCCGCCTTCAGGTCCGGGACCTCCTCCACGCAGGGCCCGCACCAGGAGCCCCAGACGTTGATCACCAGCACCTCACCGCGCGCGTCGACGGATGACCACGGCTCGAGCTGCACCTCGCCGGTGTCCGGGTCGGTGCCGGCCATCGCCTGCCCGGTCAGCTCGATGGTGACCGTGCGCTCGTCGGGGGACAGCTGCTCGACCGTGCCGTCGCCGGAGACGTAGCCCTTCTGGCTGCCGTCGCGCGCCTGGCCGCTGACCGTGTTGGCGTCGTCACCGCACCCCGTGAGCACCAGGGCGGCGCCCAGCAGCAGCGCGGCGCCGGCCATGCGAGGTGAGGTGGTGCCGACCGTGCGCCCGGAGCCGCGCCGGGCCCTCACGTGCCCGCCCCGGGCGCGAGGCCGGGCAGCAGGTCGCCAGCCGGCTCGGCGTAGTCGAGCTCCACCGGGTCGTCGCCGAGGTAGGTGATCGTGGTGACCGACGCGAGGGTGCACTGCCGGGCGCGGGGGTTGTGCCAGAGGCGGCGCCCCTCGATGGTGCGGCGCAGCGTCTCGATCGGCAGCTGGTGGCTGACCAGCACCGCCTCGTGCCCGCGGGCGGCGCGACGGGCCGCGTCGACGGCCGCAAGCATCCGGGTGGCGATGTCGCGGTAGGGCTCGCCCCAGGAGGGTGTGGTGGGGTTGCTCAGGCGGCGCAGGTTCTCCCAGCGAAGCAGCTGGCGCGGGTCGGCGCCCACGGTCGTCCCCTCGAAGGTGTTGCCCGCCTCGATCAGCCGCTCGTCGGTGCCGACCTCGAGGCCCAGGATCCGCCCGATGGGGGCGGCGGTCTGCTGCGCGCGCTCCAGCGGCGAGGCCACCAGGTGCACGACGTCGCGCCCGGCCATGGAGTCCGCGACCCGCTCGGCCATCTGCTCCCCCAGGGGGGACAGGCGGTAGCCGGCCATCCGTCCGTAGAGGACGCGTTCGGGGTTGTCGACCTCGCCGTGGCGCACCACGTGCACGAGCGTGCGGAGGGGGGAGGTCATGCCGGCGATTGTCCCATGCGTTCCTGGCAGGAACCTCACCCGTGCGCCGGGTCGCCGACCAGCTCGGTGACGGCCCCCGGGAGCGCTTCGAGGACGACGCCGACGGCCTCCTCGTCGATGGCCGCGGAGACGAACCAGGTCTCGAACGAGCTCGGCGGCAGGTGCACGCCGCGGCGCAGCATCCCGTGGAAGAAGCGCCCGAACGCCGCGCTGTCCTGCGCCTGCGCGTCGGCGTAGTCGTGCACCTCGCCCTCACGGAGGAAGACGCTGAACATCGAACCGGCCCACTGGATCCGGTGGGCGACCCCGGCGCGGGTGAGCTCGGCGGCGACAGCCTCGGCGATGGTGTGCGCCACCTCGTCGAGCCGCTGGTAGACCTCGGGGGTGCATAGCCGCAGGGTGGTCAGGCCCGCCGCGCTGGCGACCGGGTTCCCCGAGAGCGTCCCCGCCTGGTAGACCGGCCCCTCCGGCGCCAGCAGCGCCATCACGTCGGCGCGGCCGCCGAAGGCGGCCGTGGGGAAGCCCCCGCCCATCACCTTGCCGAAGGTGAAGAGGTCGGGCGAGCCCTCGGCATACGGTCCCTCCAGCCCGAACCACCCGGCCCGGCTGCAGCGGAACCCGGTCATCACCTCGTCGGAGATGAGCAGGGCACCGTGCGCGCGGGTCACCCGGCGCAGCGCCTCGGTGTAGCCGGGCAGCGGCGGAACCACCCCCATGTTGCCGGGGCAGGCCTCGGTGATGACGGCCGCGATCTCGGCCCCGCGTTCGGCGAAGGCGGCCTCCAGCGCGGGCACGTCGTTGTAGGGCAGCACGATGGTCTCGGCGGCGCTGCTCGCCGGCACGCCGGCCGAGTCGGGCAGCGCGAACGTGGCCAGGCCCGACCCGGCCGAGGCCAGCAGGGAGTCGACGTGGCCGTGGTAGCAGCCGGCGAACTTGACGATGACGCTGCGGCCGGTGAAGCCGCGAGCCAGGCGGATCGCGCTCATCGTGGCCTCGGTGCCGGAGTTGACCAGGCGCACCCGCTCCACGGGCTCGACCCGGGAGACGATCTCCTCGGTCAGGGCCACCTCGTGCTCGCTGGGCGTGCCGAAGCTGAACCCGGCCGCGGCCGTGGAGCGCACGGCCTCCAGCACCTCGGGGTGGGCGTGGCCGAGGATCATCGGGCCCCAGCTGCCGACCAGGTCGACATAGCGGCGACCGTCGGCGTCGGTGAGCCACGGCCCGGTGGCCGAGCGCATGAAGCGGGGCGTGCCGCCGACCGAGCGGAAGGCGCGGACCGGTGAGTTGACCCCGCCCGGGATCACGGCGCGGGCGCGTTCGAGCAGGGTGGCGGACTCGGGGGCGTCGTGCGGGTAGGGGGTGTTCAGCACTCTTCCTCACTGACGTCGTTGGCCTCGACGATGCGCGCCATGGCTCGTCCCAGGGCGGTGAACTCCTCCGGGGTCAGGCGATCCAGCAGCACCCGGCGCACGTCGCTCACATGCACCTCGGACAGACGCTCCAGGACCGCGCGGCCGGCGGGCGTCAGGCTCAGCTCGACCCCACGTCGGTCCTCACGGACCGCGCGCCGCTGCACCCACCCGAGCCGCTCCAGGCGGGTGGCGGTGTGGGTGAGCCGGCTCCGCGACTGCACGACGAGCTGGGCGAGCGCGGACATCCGCAGCCGTCCCCCGGGCGCCTCGGAGAGCATCGAGAGGATCTCGTACTCGGTCAGCCGGGTGCCGTGCTGGGTCAGGCCCTCGTCCAGCGCCGTCGCGATCAGGCGCGACCCGCGCAGGTAGGCCCGCCACGCAACCTGCTCGTCCGGGGTCAGCCACCGGACCTGGCCGTCGGCGCCCTGGGCCTGGTCGTCGGCGCCCTGTCCGCGGACGCGGTCGACCGCCGGCGGAGTGGCATCTTGCGCCATCAACGCACCTTTCCGCACTGGCACACAGGCCGTCGATGTGCTGGGCTTAGAGAAGATCGTCCGGTCCGATCGTAGCGACTCGGAATATGGTTGAATGGTCAACTGTTATACCCGTCAGTCCAGATTGCACCCCCGCAACCCACAGGAGCACCCATGACCGTCTTCAACAGCCTGGCCCCGGGCAACTACGCCGTCGACCCGACGCACACCGAGATCGGCTTCACCGCCCGTCACATGATGGTGGCCAAGGTCCGTGGCACCTTCTCCGAGTTCACCGCGGACGTCGTCGTCGGTGAGACCCTCGCCGACAGCAAGGTCACCGCCGAGGTCCAGCTCAACTCCGTCGACACGCGCAACGACGACCGTGACAACCACCTGCGCACCTCGGACTTCTTCGACGTGGAGCACCACCCGACGATGACCTTCACCTCCACCGAGATCACCGAGTCCTCGATGACCGGCGACCTGACCATCAAGGGCAACACCCGCCCGGTGACCTTCGACCTGGAGTTCAACGGCGTCTCCCCCGACCCGTGGGGCGGCACCCGGGCCGGCTTCGAGGCCACTGCCGAGGTCCACCGCAAGGACTGGGACCTGACCTGGAACGTCGCCGTCGAGGGCGGCGGCGTGCTCGTCTCCGAGAAGGTCAAGCTGCACCTGGACGTCGAGCTGATCGTCCCGACCGGCGAGGACGCCCAGGCCTGAGCCCGACCGGGCGCACGCTGCCCCGATCCCGGGCCGGCCACACGCGAGTGCCCCGACTTTTGACGCTCCAGCTCAGCAGAGCGTCGAAAGTCGGGGCACTCGGCGTTCTGGACGCCGCTCCGGTCAGCGGGCGAGCAGCCCGGCCGCGTGCACGGCGTAGTAGGTCAGCACCACCTGGGCACCCGCCCGGCGGATCGAGGTGAGGGTCTCCAGCACCGCCCGGTCGCGGTCCAGCCAGCCGCGCTCGGCGGCCGCCTCGAGTTGGGAGTACTCCCCCGACACCTGGTAGGCCGCGACCGGCACGTCCGACACGTCGGCGACCTGGCGCAGCACGTCGAGGTAGGGCAGGGCGGGCTTGACCATGACCAGGTCTGCTCCCTCGGCGAGATCCAGCCGGAGCTCGCGCAGCGACTCGGTCGCGTTGGCAGGGTCCTGCTGGTAGGTCTTGCGGTCCCCCTGCAGGCTCGACCCGACCGCCTCCCGGAACGGGCCGTAGTAGGCAGAGGCGTACTTGGCGGTGTAGGCCAGGACCGCCACGTCAGTGCGCCCTGCACCGTCCAGGGCCTCCCGGATCACCGCGACCTGCCCGTCCATCATCCCGGACGGCCCGACCACGTGCGCCCCGGCAGCGGCCTGCGCGAGGGCCATGTCGGCATACCGCCCCAGCGTGGCGTCGTTGTCCACGCGTCCCTCGTCGTCGAGCACCCCGCAGTGGCCGTGGTCGGTGAACTCGTCCAAGCACAGGTCGGCCATCAGCACGGTGGCGTCGCCGAGCTCGCCGCGCAGGTCCTCCAGGGCGAGGTTGAGTATGCCGTCGGGCCGGGTTCCCCAGGTTCCTTCGGCGTCCTTGTGGTCCGGTGAGGGGACCCCGAAGAGCATCAGCCCGCCGACGCCCGCCTCGACGGCCTCGTGCGCGGCCCGCTTCAGCGAGTCACGGGTGTGCTGCACGACACCGGGCATCGAGGAGATCGGTGCCGGCTCGGAGATGTCCTCGCGGACGAAGACGGGCAGCACCAGGTCGGCCGCGGACAGCCTCGTCTGCGCGACGAGGCGCCGCATCGCCGGGGTGGTCCGGAGACGGCGGGGCCGCTCGTGCGGACCTGTCACCGGTCCGCCGGCCACACGAGGCGATGCGACCTCGGCACTCACGCGCGGGCCCGGGCGGCGCCGCGCCGTCCGGAGGTGCGACGCTGGCTGGGCCGGACCGGCTCGCCGGCGTGCCGTGCAGCGAGGGCGTACTCCGCCGCGTGGGCGGCGAGCGCCTCGACGAGCACGGTGGCCCGGGGCTCCGACGCCACGACGTCGACCCGGAGCCCGTGCTCCTCGGCGGTCTTGGCCGTCGCCGGACCGATGCAGGCGACCACGGTGTTCGGATGCGGCTTGCCGGCGATGCCGACCAGGTTGCGCACCGTCGAGGAGCTGGTGAAGCAGACCGCGTCGAACAGCCCGCCCTTGATCGCGTCGCGCACCGGCGCGGGCGGCGGCGAGGCGCGCACCGTCCGGTAGGCCGTGACGTCGTCGACCTCCCAGCCCATGTCGAGCAGCCCGGCCACCAGGGTGTCGGTCGCGATGTCGGCCCGCGGGAGGAAGACCCGGTTGATCGGGTCGAGCACCTCGTCATACTCCGGCCAGTCGGCCAGCAGACCGCGGGCGGACTGCTCGGTGGTCGGGATCAGGTCGGGCTCGATCCCCCACTGGCGCAGGGCGTCGGCGGTGACCCCGCCCACGGCCGCGACCTTGAGCCCGGCGAACGCCCGGGCGTCCAGGCCCAGCTCGGTGAACTTCTCACGCACCGCGCGGACCGCGTTCACCGAGGTGAAGCCGACCCACTCGTAGCGACCGGTGACCAGGCCGCGGATCGCGCGGTCCATCTGCTGCGGGGTGCGCGGCGGTTCGACGCTGATGGTCGGGACCACCTGGGACGTGCCGCCGTGCGAGGCGATCCGGGTCGTCATCTCGGTCGCCTGGTCCTTGGTGCGCGGCACCAGGACGTTCCAGCCGAACAACGGCTTGGTCTCGAACCAGCTGAGCTCGTCGCGCAGGTCGACGCCCCGGCCGACGACCACGACGCCGAACCGGCTGGTGTGGTCGGCCAGGCTCTCCTCCGCGCCGTCCAGCACCGTGACCAGGGTCTGCTGGGCAACGGTGGTGCCGTGCTCGGTGAGACAGACCGGCGTCTGGGGGTCGCGGCCCGCGCGGCGCAGGCCACCCAGGGCCTTGCGCAGCTGCTCCGGCGCACCGAGGAGCACCACGGTGACGTCGTCGGCCACCGAGGTCGTCCAGTCCGTGCGGGAGTCGGCGGCGTCGATCACGTGCACCTCGCCGGACTCGGCGGAGGTCAGCGGCACGCCCGCGTAGGTCGGCACGGACCAGGCCGCCGAGACGCCGGGGACGATCTCGAAGAGCACGCCCGCCGCACGGCAGGCCAGGGCCTCCTGGCTGAGCGTGGTGAAGGCCGCCGGGTCACCCGACATCACCCGCACGACCAGGGCCTCCGGGTCCTTCAGCGCGGTCGCCTCCCGGACCAGGGCCTTGGCCCGGGCCGCCGGGGAACGCCGCGAGGTCGCGCTGGTCGGCCCGGCCTCGACGACGTGGGCGCCCTCGCGGACCAGGCCGGTCAGCCAGCCGGTCTCGTCGGGTTCGTCGAGCACGACGACGTCGGCGGCAGCGAGGTACTCGCGCGCCCGCACGGTGAGCAGGCCGGGATCTCCGGGGCCCGCGCCGACGAAGGCGACCCGCGCCTTCGAGACGGTCGGGGCGCTGGGAACTGCGGTGCTGGTGCTCACGAAATCACGCTCCAGGATGTTGTGCTGTGGGGGCTGGGGAGGGGTGGTTCAGACCGGCTGGGGCCAACCGGCTCAAGAAGTGCTGGGCCATCTCACGGCCGAGCCCGGAGGCGTCGGCGCCGCGCAGACTGTGGCGGAGGGTGCCGCCGGACGCGTTCCCCACCACCGCGTCCAGGACGATCTCGTCCCCCTCGATCCGGGCCAGTGCCCCCACCGGTGCGCTGCACCCCGCTTCCAGCTCGGCCAGCAGGGCACGCTCCGCGGCGACGCAGGTGCGGGTCGCCGGGTGCTCCAGGACGGCGAGGAGCTCGACCGTGGCCGCGTCACCCGATCGGCACTCCACGGCCAGTGCGCCCTGGCCCGGGGCGGGCAGCATGACGGTCGTGTCCAGTACCTCGCTGGCCTCATCGGCCCGCCCGAGGCGGTTCAGTCCCGCGGCCGCGAGCACGATCGCGTCGAGCGCTCCGGAGGTGACCTTGGCGATGCGGCTGCCGACATTGCCCCGCAGGTCGGTGACCCTGGCCCCCGGGGCGGCGTCCTCGAGCTGCACCGCGCGTCGTGGGGATCCGGTGCCGATCAGCGCGCCGTCGGGCAGGTCCGCCAGCCGGAGCCCGTCGCG
The DNA here is from genome assembly GCA_012515595.1 of Actinomycetales bacterium. Lineage (GTDB taxonomy): Bacteria > Actinomycetota > Actinomycetes > Actinomycetales > Dermatophilaceae > Ornithinicoccus. Next base: position 9,984 of record JAAYYA010000355.1, on the reverse strand, counting down.
GGACACCAGCACGTCACGGGGATCCTCCCGCTCCGGCACGGCGACGACGACGAGGCCGGGCTCCTCGGCGACGGGGATGTCCTTGAGCGAGTGGACCGCGCAGTCGATGCGTCCCTCGAGCAGTGCCTCGCGCAGCGCGGAGACGAAGACGCCGGTGCCGCCGATCTGGGTCAGCGGGGCCGTGGAGCGGTCGCCCTCGGTCTGGACGAGGACCAGCTCGACCTCGTGGCCCCTGGCGCGCAACCGGTCGGCGACCCAGCCGGACTGGGAGGTCGCCAGCTCGCTCGCCCGGGTGCCCAGCCGCAGCGGACGCCCTCGGGTGGAGGTCACGACACCGGTCGCACTCGTCGTCATGGCAACCCGCTCACATTCGGGGGGTGCTCGACGGTCGCGGTGTCCCGCGGGTCGAGGTCGAACAGCTCGCGCAGCAGCGCGATGTAGGAGCCGTCCGTGTCGCCAGCCGCCAGCTCCCTGGCGCGCACGGTCGGGGTGTGCAGCAGCTTGTCGAGGATTCTGCGCACGCTGTGGTGCACCTCGGCCCGGTGCTCCTCGGGGAGGTCCGGGAGCCGGTGGTCCAGCCGGGCCAGCTCGGTGTCGGCGACGGACGCGGCGCGGGAGCGCAGATCGGCCAGCGTGGGGCCCACCTGGGCGGAGCGCCTCGTCGCCAGGTAGGTCGCGACCTCACCGGCCACCAGGTCGCGCACGCCCTGCACCACCACCCGGGTCTCCGAGGGGATGGTGTCGGGTGCCGAGGCCTGCGCCGCACCGGCACCGGCCAGCTCGGCGAGCTCCTCCAGCCCCCAGACCGTCACACCCGGCAGGTCGGCCACCTCGGGCGCGACGTCCCGCGGCATCGCCAGGTCGACCAGGAGCAGCGGGCGGTCGCTGCGATCCGCGTCCGTCAGCAGCTCGCGCGTGATCACCTGGTCGGTGGCCCCCGTGCAGGTCAGGACGAGGTCCGCCTCCTGCAGCTGGGCAGCCAGGTCGTCCCAGTCACGGGCTTGCCCGTCGTGGGCCTGGGCCAGGCGTTCGGCCCGCTCCAGCGTCCGGTTGACGACGGTCAGCGCCCGCACGCCCGCCCGGCGCAGCGAGGTCGTCGCCAGGCCGGACATGGCGCCGGCCCCGACGACGAGGGCCCGGGCGCCGACCACCCCACCGAGGACGTCGTCGGCACGCTCGATCGCGATGCGGACCAGCGACCGGGCCACCCGGTCCAACCCGGTCTCGGCGTGGGCCCGCTTGCCGACGCGCAGCGCCTGCTGGAACAACGGGTTGAGCGCGGCACCCAGGTGGGCGTCGCGCTGACCGGCCCGCAGCGCCGACCGCAGCTGGCCGAGGATCTCCGTCTCTCCCAGGGCCATCGACTCCAGGCCGCACGCCAGGGAGAACAGGTGGTGGACGGCCCGGTCCTCGTAGTGGACGTAGAGGTGCGGGGTGAGCACGTCCAGGTCCACCCCCGTCTCTTCCGCGAGGGCGGCACCGACCTGGGCGACGGCACCGTGGAAGGTGAGGGCGTCGGCATACACCTCGGTGCGGTTGCAGGTGGTGAGCACCAGCGACTCCCGGACGTCCTCCAGGCCCACGATGCCGGTGGCCAGGGTCCGGGAACGCTCCTCGTCGAGAGACACGCGCTCCAGCAGGTCGATCGGGGCGCTGCGGTGGGAGACACCAACGACCAGCAGGCTCATCCGGCCACCTCCCGGTCGCGGCCGCCGCGCAGCGGGTCCTCCGGGGACACCGAGAGCAGGCGACGCTGCTCGTGGAAGGCGAGGATCTGCAGTTCGGTCGCCAGGTCGACGCTGCGGACCCCGACCTCGTCGGGCACCGTCAGGTGTCCGGGCGCGAAGTTGAGGATGGAGCGGATGCCCATCGCGACGAGCTGGTCGGCGACCGCCTGGGCGGCCGGGGCCGGCGTCGCGATGACACCGATGGCGACGGTCGGGCCGGAGTCGGCCAGGTCCGCCAGGGTCGTGACGGTCAGGCCCTCGACCTGCGTGCCCACCACGGCGGGGTCGTCGTCGACGAGGGCGACGATGCGGAACCCGCGACCGGAGAACCCGCCGTATGACGCGAGCGCCCGTCCGAGGTTGCCCAGCCCGACGATCACGACCGGCCACTCCTGGGTGAGCCCGAGCTCCTGGGCGATCTGCGCCGCCAGGAGGTCGACGTCGTAGCCGACGCCGCGCACCCCGTAGGACCCGAGGTGGGAGAGGTCCTTGCGCAGCTGCGTGGAGCGCACGCCGGCGAGCGCGGCGAGCTCCTCGGAGGCGACGTTGGTGATGCCCTGGTCGTGCAGGGGCGTGAGCGCCCTCAGATACAACGGCAGCCGACCCACGGTGGCTTCAGGCACACCACCTGCGCGACGGACGGACTCGGGGACCACCTCGGCACGGGCTCCTCTCAGCCGCGACATGACGCCCTATACCAGCAACGTGTCGGGGGGATGCAGGGACCCCCCCACCTTATGACTTTGTGAAGGCTTGCACAAAGTCGAAATGCGTCGGCGGACGTGCTATGAGCGACGCGACCGACGCGATCGCACGATTGCGCTGGTCAGGGCCTCGTCGGTCACGGTCCAGTGGGAAACCTCACGCCCGTCGACCAGGACGACCGGGACGAGATCTGCATATTTATGCAGGAGGTCGCGAGAAGAGTCAACATCGACCCGGGACCAGTCGGCGCCCTGGGCCTGCGCCACCCGGGCGACGACCAGGGCTGCCTGCTCGCACAGGTGACAGCCCTCCCGGTCGACCAGCGTGATCTGCGGTGGCGGGGTCTGGTCGGCCCGGCGGCGGAGGAAACGCATCAGTAGAACACCGAGCGCCGGTCCTGGAGGAGGCCGTAGATGGTGTGCTGGATGGTCTCCCGGACCCGGTCGGAGATGTCGAAGACCACGGCCGGGTCCTCGGCGGCCCCCTCACCGCGGTCGTCGGTGCGGACCGGGGTGCCGAACTCGATCAGCCACTTGCTGGGCAGCGGGATCAGACCGAGCGGCCCGAGCCAGGGGAAGGTCGGGGTCAGCGGGAAGTAGGGCAGGCCGAGTAGCCGGGCGAGCGGTGCCGCGTTGCCGAGGATGGGGGCGATCTCCTCGGCCCCGACGATGGAGCACGGGATGATCGGGACCTCCGCGCGCAGCGCCGCGGCGACGAACCCGCCGCGCCCGAAGCGCTGCAACCGGTATCTGTCCTTGTAGAGCTTGCCGACCCCCTTGAACCCCTCCGGCCAGACACCGACCAGGTGCCCGTCGTTGAGGAGGCGCTGAGCGTCCGCGCTCGTGGCCAGCGTGCTGCCGGTCTTTCGGGCGATCGGCCCCATCACCGGTGCGGAGAAGACCAGGTCGGCGCCGAGCATCCGCAGGTTGCGGTGGCCCGGGGTCTCGTCGTGGACCGCCAGCTGGGTCATCAACGAGTCGACCGCGATGGTCCCGGAGTGGTTGGCCACCACGAGCGCCCCACCCTCGACCGGGATGTTCTCCGCTCCCCGCACCTCGACCCGGAACCAGTCTCGGTAGAGCGGCCGCAGGAGTGGCAGGGCGACGTGCTCGGTGAAGTCGTCGTCGAAGCCGAACTCGTCGATCGTGTAGTCGCCAGTCAGGCGCCGCCGCAGGAAGGCCAGGGTGCGGGCGACCGACTCGTCGAGCTCGTCACCGGCCAGTCCCGCGGCCGCCCCGGCGGCACGCAGGCCCTTGATCAGCAGCATCACGGCATGCTCCAGATCGCTCTCCCGGACCTGCCGGGACGTCACGTCCTCGGTCACTGGGCCTCCTCGTCCGCGTGCTGCTCCGGACGGTCCCCCGCGCGACGGGCCGCCAGGAAGGAGTCGAAGGCGCCTCGGGTGGTGTAGGCCGGGGAGAAGCCCAGCTCCTTGCGCATCCGGCTGGTGTCCACGACCCGACCGTAGGACAGGAACTCCAGGTGGTCCGAGGGGAGCGCCGCCCAGCCGATCCGCTTGGACGCCCACAGCGAGAACCCGCCCGCCCCCGGTGGCACGACCACCCACGGTCGCCGGCTCAGGGCGACCGCCTGCCCGAGGGAGAGCACCCCGTCACCGGCGATGTTGACGGTGCCCACCACCGGCCCGGTCGTGGCGTGCACCGCTGCGGCCACGGCGTCGTCCTCGTGAAGGAACTGCAGGCGGCCCTGCCGGCCGAAGGGGACCGGGAGGACCGGCATACGGAAGTAGTCGGTGAGCACCGTGCGGATGCTGGGGCCGATGACGTTGGCCATGCGCAGCATCGTCACGTCGATGTCCGGCCGGCGCCGCGCGAGCCCGCGCACATAGCTCTCGGCCTCCATCGAGTCGCGCGGGAAACCGGACCGCGGCAGGTGCTTGGCCGTCATCTCCTCGGTGAACACCGCCGGGTCCCGGGGCGAGGAGCCGTAGACGCCCGCCGTGGACTTGACGATCACCCGGCGCACCCCCGGCGACTTCTGGCAGGCGGCCATGAGCTGCATGGTGCCGAGCACGTTGATGTCCTTCTGGACCACCCGGCCCCCGGCGTCGCGCGGGGTCGCGATCACCCCCATGTGCACGACGGTGTCGACCGCGGCCTGGGTGATCAGGCGGGCCAGCAGGGGGCTGCGGACGTCCGCCCGGACGTACTCACCGCGCCCCATCGGGTGCTTGGGCGGGACCAGGTCGACACCGATGACACGTTCGATCGACGGGTCGTCGGCCAGCCGCCGGACGACCCGGCCGGCCAGATCCCGGGCGACGCCGGTGACCAGCACGACGCGCGGGGGCGATGCCAGGTCCACAGGGTCCACCCTCCCAGGATGCCGCGACGGCGCCGACCTCCACCAGTGGGAGGCGGCGCCGTCGCGTCAGGTCACTTCTTGTTACGACGCTGGTGGCGCGTCTTGCGCAGCAGCTTGCGGTGCTTCTTCTTCGCCATACGCTTGCGGCGCTTCTTGATCACAGAGCCCATTGGCTACAACCGTGTCCTTCGTGTCTCGGATGTCTGGTCCGCTGACGGCGGCACACGCGAGGGTGGCCACCGGGCAGTCGGGTCAGCCTACCGCCCGGCACTGGTCGCCCCCAAACGCGCGCTGGTCAGGCGGTCCCGTGGTAGGAGTCCTCGAGGTAGTCCGTCACGGCCTGCTCGGGAACCCGGAAGGATCGGCCGACCCGCACCGACGGCAGCTCGCCGGAGTGCACCAGGCGGTAGACGGTCATCTTGGAGACGCGCATGACGGCCGCGACCTCGGCCACCGTCATGAAGGTCATCTCACCGAGCCGGCGCTCTTCAGCCATCGACGTCATCCCGTCTGTCTGCGCTCTTCAGGCGGCCAACGTGTCACCGGTGGCTGTCCATCTGTCATGGAGAACCATAGGGGCAGATGGGGCTCCTGCGAAAGTCGTTGCGAGAAAAATGTCCAGCGGACACGCCGTTGTCACCAAACTGTGACCTGATTCGCAGGAGATTCCCAGCCCCACACCGACCGAGCGCGTCGCCCTAGAAGGATGCGTGCACGTGGATGGATGGTTCACGCTCGCTCGCGGATCGCCCGAGAAGGATGCGTGCACGTGGATGGATGGTTCACGCTCGCATCGTGTTGCGTCCCCAGGCCCCACCGAGCGCACGACGGGTCCGTCCGCCCGGCGTGCGCCGCTAGTCGAACCAGGGGTCCAGGCCCCACCCGGGGAAGACCGCGCGCCGGGTCGCCATCACCGCCGCGTCGACCGGGCTCTCCGGCTCGTAGCCCTCGCCCCAGGTGCCGTAGCGGATCGGCCGCCCACCCAGGTCACCCATCCGCTGCGGTGCGACCTGCCCGTAGCGGCGCGCCACGTGCTCCCGCCAGGGCTCAGGGATCTCCAGGGTGAGCGACAGCGGGTGGTGGGCGGCCACGGCGACCAGGTGGGTCCAGGCGCGCGGCACGACCTGGACGAGCTCGTAGCCACCTCCGCCGAGGGCCACCCACTTGCCGCCGGTGAGCTCGTGGGTCAGGTCGTGCAACAGCTGGTATGCCGCTTGCATGGCGTCGATGGAGACCGCCAGGTGACTGAGTGGGTCGGCGAAGTGGGCGTCGCATCCCTGCTGGGTGACGATGAACTGGGGGCGGAAGGCCCGCAGCACCTGCGGCACGACCGCGTGGATGGCGCGCAGCCAGCCCTCGTCGCCCGTGCCCGGAGGCAGGGCGACGTTCACGGCACTGTCCGGCGCCTTGGGTCCGCCGGTGTCCCCGGGGAAACCGGTGCCGGGGAACAGCGCCCGCCCCGTCTCGTGCACCGACACGGTCAGCACCCGCGGGTCGTCCCAGAAGGCACGTTCGACGCCGTCGCCGTGGTGCACGTCGATGTCGACGTAGGCGACCCGTTCCACGCCCTGGTCGAGCAGCCACTGGATGCCGACCGAGGCGTCGTTGTAGACGCAGAAGCCGGCCACGCTGTCCGGCATCCCGTGGTGCAGCCCCCCGGCGATATTGACGGCGTGCGCGGCCTCCCCACGCCATACGGCCCGGCAGGCGTCCACGGTCGAACCGACGGCCAGCGCGGTGGCCGAGTGCATCCCCGGGAAGTTCGGGGTGTCCTCCAGCCCCAGCCCGTGCCCGCTGATCTGGAGGGTCGGGTCGGCGGAGACCTGCTTGACCGCAGCGACGAGGGCCTCGGTGTGCACGGTGCGGATCTGGTCGTCCGTCGCCTCCACGGCGGGGACCACCTCCACCTGCGGCAACGCGAGCAGGCCGAGCTCGTCACACAGCCGGTGAGTCAGCTCGAGGCGGGACGGGTGCATCGGATGTGCCGCCCCGAAGTCGTAGGACATGAAACGCTGGTCCCAGACGACGCGTGCCCCGATCATGGTGACACGCTAGACCACGAGCGGGAGGAGCCGAAGATGGCGGGCTTGGCCAAACACCGGTTGTTCGACGAGGACGTGCTGGTCATCGGCCTCGGTCGGTTCGGCGCTGCCGCTGCGCTGGAGATGGATCGGCTGGGCTATCGCGTGCACGCCATCGAGATGGACGGGGCCCTGGCCGAGCGCTTCTCCCGGAAACTGACCCGCGTCATCGCCGTGGACTCCGCCGACCCCAGCCAGCTGGCCCAGGCCAAGCCCAAGGACTTCCGCATCGCGGTCGTCGGCGTCGGGTCCTCCATCGAGGGATCGCTGCTGACGGCCGGCAACCTGGTGGACGCCGGCGTGCCGTCGATCTGGGCCAAGGCCGTCTCCGCGGAGCACGCCCGGCTGCTGGAGCGCATCGGCGTGCACCACGTCATCTTCCCCGAGGCGGAGTCCGGCAGCCGGGTCGCTCACCTGGTCAACGACCGGATGCAGGGCTACATCGAGTTCGAGGACGGCTACGCGATCGTCAAGATGGCGCCACCGCAGGAGATGATCGGCTTCACTCTGGCCGAGACCGACATCCGCAAGCGCTACGGCGTGACCGTCGTCGGGGTCAAGGCACCCGGGGAGGACTTCACGCACGCGGTTCCCGAGACCAAGGTCGGCCGGCACCACATGATGATCGTCTCCGGGCCGAGCAAGCTCATCGAGCAGCTCGCCGCACGTCCGTAGGGTCGTCCCCCCGTCGGGAGGGGCCGCGCCCGGTCGTCAGAGGGAGGTCGGCACTCCGGCGGAGTTGCCCAGCGGCAGGACCATGGCCAGCTCCTCGGCGTCCTCGGCGTCGTCGACGCCGTGGATCTCCATCGGCCGCCGGTTGTCCGTGGGCCGGAAACCGAAGCTGCTGGCGAAGGCGACCGCCCGGCCGTTGTCGGTGCCGACCCAGTAGACCAGGTGCTTCAGCTCGTCCTGCCGGGCCTGGGCGGCAGCGGCCTCGAGCAGCTTGCGGGCCACCCCGCTGCCGCGCAGGGCCGGGTCGACCCAGAGGCCGAACAGCTCTCCGGACCCGGGGGTCTCCACGTTGTGGCTGCCGACGCTCACCACGCCCACGACGGTGTCGCCCTGCTCAGCGAGCAGCCGCCGGGACCGCCGCATCCGGCCGCGCCAGCGGTCCTCCTCGTAGCCCTCTTCCTCCTCCGCCGAGGCCACGAAAGCCTCCGGGGATTCCTTCAGCGCACGCAACCGGACATCGCGATACTCCGACCAGTTCTCTTCTTCAAGTAGCCGCACGCTGATCTCACTCATGGGCCTAACTCTGGCACAAGCCCGCGACCGACCTCCACGGGGGCACCGGTGAACAACGGGTGGCCCAGCGGCTCAATCGTCCGCGGAGAGCTCGCCCGCGCGCCGTGCCGCGGCCTCGATCGCGGTGAGGAAAGCCGCCCTGACCTTGTGGTTCTCCAGCGCCCGGAGGGCAGCCACGGAGGTGCCCCCGGGACTGGACACCTGCTCGCGCAGGATGCTCGGGTGCTCCCCGGTCTCCCGGATCATCGTGGCCGCCCCGAACAGGGTCTGCACCACCATCTCGGTGGCCGTCGATCGGGGCAGGCCGAGCAGCACGCCCGCCTCGATCATCGCCTCGGTCACGTAGAAGATGTATGCGGGGCCGCTGCCACTGATCGCGGTGGCCGCGTCCTGGTGCTTCTCCTCCAGGGTCAGCACGCGCCCGAAGGTGCCCAGCAACCGCTCCGCCTCCGCGAGGTGCTCGGGGGTGCAGTGGCGGCCGGCGCTCAGCACCGACATGCCCTGGTCCACCTGGGCCGGGGTGTTGGGCATGACCCGCACGACGCCGGTGTTGGCGGGCAGCCGCTCCTCGAGGTACTCGGTGGTGATGCCGGCGGCGACCGAGATCACCAGGGTGTCCGGCTCGATGCTCTCGCGGATCTCGGCCAGCAGCGTGCTCATGTCCTGGGGCTTGACCGCCAGCACCACGATCCCGGCGCCCCGCGCGGCGGCCTCCACGGGAGCCGACGCCACGTCATACTCCTCGGCGACCTCGCGGGTCGTGGCGACCATGCGCTCGCTGAGCACGATGTCGGAGGCGGGGTGGCCGGAGCGGAGCAGCGCGGACAGCAGCGCACCACCCATCACCCCGGCACCGAGGATTGCGATCCGGGCCACGGGTCAGCCCTTGGTCGCGAGGGCGCGCAGGAAGAAGCGCAGGTTGGACGGGCGCTCGGCCATCCGGCGCATCAGGTAGCCGTACCACTCGTCGCCGTAGGGCACGTAGACCCGGACCTGGTCCCCCTGGGCCGCCAGCCGGCGCTGCTCCTCCGGCCGGATGCCCAGCAGCATCTGGTACTCGAAACTGTCGGCGGCCCGGCCGTTGGCGGCGGCCAGCACGCCCGCGATCTCGATGAGGCGGGGGTCGTGGCTGGCGATCATCGGGTAGCCGTCGCCGGCCAGCAGGATCTTCAGGCAGCGCACGTAGGCCTTGTCGACCTCCGACTTGTCCTGGTAGGCGACCGACTCCGGCTCCTTGTAGGTCCCCTTGCAGATGCGCACGCGGCTGCCCTCGTGGGCGAGGTCCCGGCAGTCCTGCTCGGTGCGGTAGAGGTAGGACTGCAGCACCGCGCCGACCCACGGCCAGTCCTGCCGCAGCTCCCGCAGTATGCCGAGGGTCGAGTCGGTCGTGGTGTGGTCCTCCATGTCGAGGGTCACCGTGGTGCCGGCGTTGGCCGCGACCTGGCAGATGGCGCGCGCGTTCTCCAGGGCGATCTTCTCCCCGTCGGCGCCCAGCGCCTGGCCGAGGGCGCTGAGCTTGAGGCTGACCTCCACGCCGCCGCCCTCGGTGAGCCCGACGTCGCTCAGGGCGGTCAGGAGCGTCACGTAGGCGTCCTTGGTGTAGGTCGCCTGGGCGGGGTCGAGGGTGTCCTCCCCCAGGAAGTCGATGGTGGCCATCCGCCCGGAGGCGTCGAGCTCGCGCGCCACGTCCACGGCCTGCTCGGTGGACTCGCCCGCCACGAAGCGCCGCACGACGGACCGGCTCACGGGCGCCTTCTCCAGGACGTCCCGCAACTGGTGGTTGCGGCTGAGCACGAGCAGTCCCTGCTTCATCCACACCGCGGGGTCAAGACCGGCGACGTCCATCATCTCTCCTTCGGCAGCAGCGCCCGAGTGACCACGAGCGCAGGTCAAGGCTAGTG
>JAAYYA010000354.1 GCA_012515595.1 Actinomycetales bacterium | reverse complement strand
GCTCGTCGGGGGTGTGCTCGTCGGGGGTGTGCTCGTGCTCGTCGGGGGCCGCGCTCAGTGCCACTGGACGTAGCGGTCGAACTCGGGCGCGCGCTTCTCGGCGAAGGCGCGGGCGCCCTCCATCCCCTCCTCGGAGGCGGCGAAGGAGTCCAGCGCGGTCATCGCCATCGTGGAGAAGCCGTTCTGGTGGTCGGTGTCGGCGTTGAAGGACTGCTTGCAGAACTTGATGGCGGTGGGGGAGAGGGCGGCGATCTCGGCGGCCCACGCCCGCGCTTCGGTCATCAGGTCCTCCGGGGCGACCACCTTGTTGACCAGGTTCATCTCCAGGGCCTCGGCCGCGGAGTACTGCCGGCAGAAGAACCAGATCTCGCGGGCCTTCTTCTCCCCGACGACACGGGCCAGGTAGGCCGTGCCGAAGCCGGCGTCGAAGGACCCGACACGCGGGCCGGCCTGGCCGAAGCGCGCGGTCTCGCTGGCGATGGAGACGTCGCACAGCACGTGCAGGACGTGGCCGCCGCCGATCGCCACGCCGTTGACCGCGGCGATGACCGGCTTGGGGATGCTCCGGATGACCTGCTGCAGCGCCATGATCTCGAACATGCCGGACTCCGAGGGGCCGTAGTCGCCGGTCTCGGCGCGCTGCTTGACGTCGCCGCCGGTGCAGAAGGCCTTGTCGCCGGTGCCGGTCAGGATCACGCTGCGCACGTTGTGGTCGGCCCACGCGGCGCGGAAGGCCTTGATGAGCTCCTCGACCGTCCGAGCGGTGAAGGCGTTGTAGCGGTGGGGCCGGTTGATCGTGATGACCGCGGCCTTGTTGTCCTCGACGGTGTAGGTGATGTCCTGGTAGTCCGTCATGATAGTGGGCCCCTTTGCTCCGAAGTTGACTGAATGCTCATTCATAATCTGGCACGCGGTTCATCGCCTGTCAAGACCCACGGTCAGAATCTCCGCTGTGGAGTGGCGCTGTTGACCCTCGGAGACGGCTGCGCTACCGTCGTTGCGCGATGAATGACGATTCAGTGGAGGATCCGCGAGAGGCGAAGCGGGCCGAGCGCGTGCAGCGCCGGCGCCGGCAGATCCTCGACGCCGCCGCGCACCTCATGCAGCGGACCGGCTACCACGCGATGTCCATCCAGCAGCTCGCGGAGGAGGCCGACGTCAGCGTCGGGCTGGTCTACCAGTACTTCGGCGGCAAGCACGACCTGCTGCAGGCGGTCATCGAGGACATCCTCCAGGACTTCGAGCAGCAGCTGCCCCAGCGGATCAGGGCCGACGAGGAGCCGGCGGCGCAGCTGGCCGGGGCGGTGCGGTCTCTCTGCGAGATCATCGCGGCCAAGCGGGAGGGGACCGTGCTCGCCTACCGGGAGAGCGCGACCCTGTCCGGCCCCGGCCTGCGCCGCATCAAGGAACTGGAGCTGCGGACCGTGCAGCCGGTCCGGCAGATCGTCATCGAGGGGCTGGCCAGCGGCGCCTTCCGCCCCGTCGACCCCGAGCTGGTCGCCCACACCGTGCTGATGATCGCCCACGGCTGGGCGCTGAAGCACTGGAACCTGGGTGCGCGGATGAGCCTGGACGACTACGTGCGCCAGGAGACCGAGCTGCTGCTGAACGGCCTCGCCGCCCCGACGAAGTAGCCCAACCGGACCTCGCGCCCCAGCCCTGTGCCGCCCCGGCGTCGTGGCCCGCCGAGTGCACCTCCTTTTGACGCACCTCCGTGTCGCCCCGGCGTCGTGGCCCGCCGAGTGCACCTCTTTTTGACGCACCCGGCGCGGGCGGTGTCAAAAGTCCATGCAGTGGGCGGGACTCGTGCGGGTGGTGGGTGGCGGGGAGTCGGTGGTGGTGGTGGGTGGCGGGGAGTCGGTGGTGGTGGTGGGTGGCGGGGAGTCGGTGG
>JAAYYA010000353.1 GCA_012515595.1 Actinomycetales bacterium | reverse complement strand
TGGACGAGCCGGTGCGGGAGACGCCCGGCGCGCAGCTGGTCGCGCGGGGTCATCCGCTGCAGCCCCAGGACGGAGCGCGGCAGGTCGGGTTCGACAGGGACGTCCACCGGGACATCATCCGGGACACGGTCAGTGGTGCTCACACCGGGGCCAACAGCTCCCTGTCGCGGAGTATGCCGGGGCGATCCTCGAGTGCCTACCGCCGGGCCTCCTGAACGAAGCCGATCGTCGACAGCCTCGCATCCGGCATGGCTGAACCCGGCCCGCGTCGACCCCGTCCCTTCCTAGGTTGGCCCGATCGATGTCGATCCGAGGCATCGGCACGACGGTGGGAGGAACCATGAACGCAACACGGACATCAGGCGGCCGCCGACGTCAGGGCCTGGTGGTCCTGACGTCCCTGGCGGTGCTCGGGGCGGGGACGGTCGGGATCGGGGCGCTGACGTCGTCACGGGACGACGAGCCCGTCAGCCCGACGGCAGGCGGCACCACGGACGCGGCTGCAGTGACAGGTGCTCCCGGCACCGGTGACCGCATGGAGGTCACGCTGCTGGGGACGGGCAGCCCCGTGCCCAGCGCGACCCGCTTCGGGCACTCGACCCTCGTGCAGGCCAACGGTCTCAACCTGGTGTTCGACGCCGGGCGTGGCGCCACCATCCGGCTCAACCAGCGAGGCGTGCCGCTCGGGGAGGTCGACGGTGTCTTCCTGACGCACTTCCACTCCGACCATATCAACGGCCTCAGCGACCTCTGGATGACCGGCTTCATCCCCGCCCTGGGCGGCCGGCAGGGAGGCTTCCACCTCTACGGGCCGAAGGGCGTGGAACACCTCGCCGAGGGCCTCATGTCGACCTACGACCTGGACGTCTCGGTTCGCGAGGCCGACGGCGAGGTGGACCGCGAGACCACCGCCGTGGTTCCGCACGAGTTCGACGGCGACGGGATCGTCTTCGAGCAGGACGGGGTGACGGTCACCATGTTCGAGGTCGAGCACGACGCCAACGGCGCCATCAAGCCCGCGGTCGGCTATCGCGTCGACTACGGCGAGAGTTCGGTGCTCATCAGCGGCGACACCCGCCCGACCGGCAACGTCATCAAGTACGGCACGGACGTGGACCTGCTGCTGCACGAGGTGGCCGACTTCCCGGACCCCACGCTCCCGGTGCTGCAGACCGTCTACTCCCACCACACCAACCCCCAGCAGGCCGGGGAGATCTTCGCCCAGACAAAGCCGGCGATGGCGGCCTACACCCACATCGTCCGCGGCGCTCCGCCGCAGATCCCGAACGTCCCGCTCACCACGATCGTGGAGCGGACCCGGGAGTCCTACGACGGACCGCTCACGGTCGGTGAGGACCTCATGACGTTCCTCATCGATGACACGACGATCTCCGTGGTGCCCCACTACGCCGAGAACGAGTAGGCAGGCCCGAGGCCAGCGCTCGGGCGTCGGTCCGGCCGATTACCGTAGAGCCATGGCACATCCCATCGGCGCACACGTAGGCCAGACCGACCCGATCGCCGAGGCGCAGGCCCGCGGCGCGGAGGCGGTGCAGTTCTTCCTCGGCGACCCGCAGAGCTACAAGGGGCCGGTGGTGGAGTATGCCGAGGGGCCGGCTGCGCTGAAGGCCGCCGCCGAGGCGGCGGGCGTGGATCTCTACGTGCACGCGCCCTACCCGATCAACGTCGCCTCGCTGAACAACCGGATCCGCATCCCCGGGCGCAAACTGCTCCAGCAGCACGTGACGGCGGCCGCCGAGATCGGCGCCAAGGGGGTGATCGTGCACGGCGGCCACCTGGGGGTCGACGAGGACGCGGCCAAGGGCTTCGACAACTGGCGCAAGTGCATCGACGGGCTCGACATGCCGGTGCCGGTCCTCATCGAGAACACCGCGGGTGGCGACAACGCGATGGCCCGCCGGCTCGAGGCGCTGGACCGGTTGTGGGAGGCGATCGGTCGGGCCGAGGGGGGAGACACCGTCGGTTTCTGCCTGGACACCTGCCACGCGCACGCCGGCGGCATCGACCTGTCCGACGTCGTGGATCGGGTGCGGGGCATCACCGGCCGCATCGACCTGGTCCACGCCAACGACTCCCGGGACAGCTTCGACTCGGGTGCCGACCGGCATACCAATCTGGGCGCAGGTTTCATCGAGGGCGACGCGGTGGCCGACGTCGTGCGCGCGGCGGGGGCACCCGCGGTCGTCGAGACTCCCGGTGGCGCCGCGGAGCAGGGAGCCGACATCGCGTGGCTCCGGGAGCGCGTGTAGGCGCCAGCCCCAGCAGGGCTCGGGCAGCGGTGCCGGCAACTACTGCCGCTCGTGCCGGTGCCCCTGCAGGGCGCTGAAGCGCTCGACATCCTTGATGGCGCCGGACACGACGAGCTCGTCGCCCTGCTCGACGCCCGTGTCGGGCAGGGCGTAGGTGAAGCCGCCCCTCGGCCGTTTCACGCCGATGACCGTGATCCGGTGCTTCGTCCGGATCGCCGACTCGCCCAGGGTCCGGTCCCAGGTCTCCGGCGGCGCGAAGGTCCGGGCGATGGCGTAGCCGTCCTGGAACTCGATGTAGTCGTTCATCAGGCCCGTCACCATGTGCCCGACACGCTGGCCCATCATGAGCTCGGGATAGATCACGTGGGTGGCGCCGATGCGGCTCAGGATCTTGCCGTGCTTGCGCGTGATCGCCTTCGCCCAGATCTGCTCGACCCCGGCCTCGACCAGCGTGATCACAGCCAGGACGCTGGCCTCGATGTCGCTGCCGATGGCCACCACGGCCCGGTCGAACTGTGACACGCCCAGCTGGCGCATCGCGTCGCCGTCGGTGGCGTCGGCCTGGACCGTATGGGTGAACTGGCCGGAGAAGTGCTGAACGCGTTCGACGTCCTCGTCGACGCAGAGGACCTCGACGTCCTGGTTGACGAGCGACTCGGCCACGGCCGAGCCGAAGCGACCCAGACCGATGACCAGGACGGTGGGCCGGCGGGGACCTCTTCTAGCCGACAATGGGGCGCTCCTCGGGGTAGCGGTAACGGCGGGTGCGGGTGTTGAGGGCCAGGGCGGAGGCGACCGTGATGGTGCCCACCCGGCCGATGAACATGAGGGCCATCAGGACCAGCTGGGCCGTGGCCGGCAGGTCGGGGGTGATGCCCGTGGACAGGCCGACGGTGGCGAAGGCGGACACGACCTCGAAGACGACGTCGATCATCGGCAGGTCGGTGAGGGCGAGGGTGGCCAGGGTGGCTCCGCACACCAGGACCCCGGCCAGGAGCGCGACCGACAGGGCCTGTCGCTGCACGTCGGCGCCGATCCGCCGGTGCCCGATGGTGACATCCGGCTCACCGCGGATCTCGGCGACCACGACCGCGCACAGGATGAGGAGCGTGGTCACCTTGATGCCTCCAGCGGTGCCGGCGCTGCCGCCACCGATGAACATCAGCCCGGTGGTGATCGCCTCGGTCTCGTCGCGGACCAGGCCGTAGTCGACGCTGTTGAAGCCCGCCGTCCGCGGGAACACGCCACCACCGAGGGCGGCCACGGCCTGACCGCTCCGATCCATACCGTCCAGGGTGCCTCCGGGCAGTCCCTCGATGATCCAGAAGAGGGAGATCCCGAGCACCAGCAGGGCCACGGTTCCCCAGACGGTGAGCGTGGTGTGCAGGCTCCAGCGACGCGGGTGTCGCCATCGGTGCCACAGCTCCCGCAGCACGGGAAACCCAAGGCCGCCGAGAACGATGGCCAGGCAGAGCGGCCCGATGACCCAGACGTCGGTGACCAGTCCCACCAGGTTGTCGCTGAACAGCGCGAACCCGGCGTTGTTGAACGCCGAACCCGCGTGGAACACGCCCTGCCAGGCAGCTGTGCCCCAGTCCCGCCCGTAGGCGAGGTGGAAGCGCAGCGTCAGCACGAGCGCGACGGCCGCCTCGATGGTCAGCATCATCACGACCATGCGGCCGAGCACGACCCGGACGTCTCCCAGGGAGGTGGAGTGCGTGTCGGCCTGGGCGACCAGTGTGGTGCGCAGCCCCAGCCGCCCGCGCACGGCGAGCGTCAGCAGGGTGGCGAGGGCCATCACGCCCAGGCCACCCACCTGGATCAGGCCCAGGATGACCGCCTGGCCGAAGCCGGACCAGTAGGTCGCGGTGTCCACGGTGGTCAGCCCGGTGACGCACACCGCGGAGACCGTTGTGAACGCGGCGACCATGACGTCGGGAGGGGACCCGGCGGTCCGTGAGACGGGCAGGAGCAGCACGAGGGTGCCGAGGATCACCGCGAGAGCGAAGGCCCCCGTGATCAGCCGGGCCGGTGAGGCGTGAGGCCCTGTGCCGGGAGTGGCTGTGCGTTGCCACCCGTGAAGGGCGAACCTGCCTTGCACAATCGGAAATGATCCGCTGTCCCGGCCGATTGTCAAGCGGGTTGGCGTGCTCCCCGCCGGCGACGCCACCAGAGCAGGGGCAGCGCGACGAGTGCCGCGACGATCGCGAAGGGCAGCAGCGCCCCGAGGGCGGTGAGCACGAAGGTGACGCCACCCAGGAACGCCCGCCACCCGTTCTCCAGCCCCGCGAGGAAGCCAGTGCTGGCCTCCTCCGGCTCGGCCACGGGCGCCAGCGGGTCGACCTCGTGGAGGGTGACGGTGATGCTGGATCGTTCGACATCGGTCTCCAGCGCCTCGGCCACCCCCTTCAGCGCGTCCAGGTCCGCTTCCCGCTGGGCCAGCTCCCGCTCGAGGGCGACGATGTCGTCGATGCCGGTCGCGTCGTCCATCAGACCCCGCAGGCGGGTGATGCTCGCCTCGAGGGTCTCGATCCGGGCTGTGGTGTCGGTGTACTGCGCGGTGACATCCTTGCTGCTCATCGTGCTCCCGGTCACCCGCCCCACCGGGCCGAGCTGGGCGAGCGTGGCATCCAGCGAGGTGCTGGGGACCGAGACGACGAGCACCGCGTAGCCGTTGTAGGTCTCCGGGCCGGCGTCCGGCTCGACCTCCTCGCTGACCACCCAGCCGTCCGCCGCGACTGCTGCGGCGCGCACCTGAGCCGCGGCGGGGCCGACGTCGTCGACCGCGAGGGTCAGGCTGGCGTCGCGGGCGATCATCCGGCCCTCGGGCAGGGCCTGAGCGACCTGCTCCGCCGCCTCGCCGTCCTCGGCGATCCCGGCTGCGCCCTCCTCGCTGCCACCGTCCGCGACGTC
>JAAYYA010000352.1 GCA_012515595.1 Actinomycetales bacterium | reverse complement strand
GGTGGGGGCTCAGCGTGGGGGATCCTGGTCGGGGCGGGTGGGAGTCTCGGCATCGGGGTCGACCTCGTCGGCCTCGAGGTAGGTGTCGGTCACCCGGTCCCGGTGCTCCCGGGCCTCCTCGGTGGCCCCGCGTGCCTGGTGGTCCAGGTCCGCCGCCTCCTGCTCGGCGCGAGCGGCACGTTCCCGTGCGGCTTGGGCCTCGAGCTGGGCGGCCTCGGCCTCCGCCTGGGCCTCCCGGGCCACCGACTCGCGGCTCTCGGCGTAGGCCTCGCCGCCGGCGGCCTCGTCCCGGAGATCCTGGGCCGTGGCGCGTGCCCGGGCCCGCTCCTGGTTCTTCAGGAACATCCACACGGCGACCAGCACGGCCAGCACGAGCACGGCGATCAGCAGCCACATCAGCCAGTTGTCCATCAGGGCACCTCCTGTGGTGTGCTCACCACGCTAACGGCGCCCTCACGAGGGGGCGAGGCCAGCGGACGGGTCGCTGTCCCCGATGAGTTCGGACACGATGGGACGTCATTACCGGTGACCCGACCCACGACGGAAGGCCCGCCATGCCACTGCAGTCCCCAGAGATCGTCACCCACACCCCCCAGCCCACCGCCGCCGTGCGCGCCTCGGTGGCCGCGGAGGGCATCGCGGCGTTCTACGACTCGGCCTACGGCAAGGTCGCGCAGGCGCTCGGACGCCAGGGCGTCCAGCCCGCCGGGGCGGCCTTCGGCTACTACCTCAGCCCTCCCACCGAGCGGTTCGACCTCGAGGCGGGCTTCCCGACGGACGCCCCGATCTCCGGGGACGGCGACGTCGTGGCCAGTGAGCTGCCCGGTGGCGAGGTCGCGCGAGCGATCCATGCCGGTGGCTACGAGTCACTCGGTGACTCCTGGGGCGACCTGATGGCCTGGACGGCGGAGCAGGGCCGCACGCCCGAGGGGCGGATGTGGGAGGTCTACGTGACCGAGCCGTCCCCCGAGACGGACCCGGCGACGCTGCGGACCGAGCTCTACCTGCTGCTCGCCGACTGAGCCCTCGCCGACTGAGGCCACCGGGAGAAGGTCGTCACAGGGCTCACGCACCGAGGGGGTCCGGCTCCGAGCACGTGACGCGGTGGTAGTCCGCCACGGGCCACAGGCTGATCGTCGGCTCCCCGGCCGCCTCGCGCAGCCGGCGCGCCGAGGGTGCCTGTCCGGCGGTGCCCGCCCGGTCCAGCGCCGACTCGATGAAGGGGGCGAGGAGCCCGCCGGGGACCGCCTCCCCACCAGCTGCGCCGGTGACGAGGACGCCGGGGGCGACCCACAGCGCGAGCAGGAGCATGCCGTGGACCGGGGCCTGGTCGCCGATCGGCGGCTGGAAGTAGGGCAGGTCCAGGACCTTCGCGCCGTGCCGCCCGTAGAAGCGGAGCCGCGCCGTGGGGTCCCCGAACTCCGGGGAGCCCGCGTGCCGGTCAGGCCGCTCGACCTCGGCGACCACCAGGCGTGGCCGCTGCCGTTCGACCACCGTCTCCAGCATCCGCCCGAAGAGCGCTGATCCCACGCCCCGGCCCCGCTGGTCCGCGCGGGTCGCGAAGTAGGTCAGCAGCACGACCGCCGACGGGTCCCGCGGCTCCGTGACGGCGACGGCGACCGGTCCGGAGGCGTCCTCGGCCACCAGGACGGACACCGATCCGGCGGCTGCACCCTCGATGAGCCAGTCGGCGGGCACCAGCTCGCGGGGCGGGAAGGACGGAGCCAGCAGGACGGCATACACCTCCTGCAGCTCGGTGGCATCGACCACCGGCCGGACAGCCGGCCCACCGGGATCCTCCTGCCT
>JAAYYA010000351.1 GCA_012515595.1 Actinomycetales bacterium | reverse complement strand
TGAGCACGGGCGGGGACGTCGAGGAGGCCCGCGCCATGGGTGCGTCCGAGGACGCGGTCGCCCGGGTGCGTGCCGACGTGGCGGCGTTGCACGGGGAGCTGGTGCGCAACGGGCTCGTCGTCTGGACCGGCGGGAACGTCTCCGGTCGGGTTCCGGGCGCCGACCTGTTCGTGATCAAGCCCTCGGGCGTCTCCTACGACGAGTTGACCCCGGAGGACATGATCCTGTGTCGCCTCGACGGCACCGTCGTGCCGGGCACACCCGGCAGCGAGCGCAGCCCGTCCTCGGACACCGCGGCGCACGCCTACGTCTACCAGCACATGCCCCAGGTCGGTGGTGTCGTCCACACGCACTCGACGTATGCCGTGGCCTGGGCCGCCCGCGGGGAGGAGATCCCGTGCGGGATCACCGCGATGGCCGATGAGTTCGGGGGACCGATCCCGGTGGGACCGTTCGCCATCATCGGGGACGACTCGATCGGGCGGGGCATCGTGTCCACCCTGCGCGGGCACCGCTCCCGGGCCGTGCTCATGCGCAACCACGGTCCCTTCACGATCGGGGCGAGCGCCAAGGACGCGGTGAAGGCTGCGGTGATGTGTGAGGACGCCGCGCGCACCATGCACATGGCCCGCCAGGGCGGCACCGTCATGCCGATCCCGCAGGAGGCGATCGACGCGCTCTACGACCGCTACCAGACGGTCTATGGGCAGGCCACCGACGACCGCAGGACCGTGTCGTGACCGCCGGGGGCGCCGCACGCGACCTGATCTCCGCCGGCCGGGCGGTGCTCGGCATCGAGCTGGGCTCCACCCGCATCAAGGCGTGTCTGATCGGGGAGCGTCCGGTCGACGTGCTCGCCGTCGGGGAGCACTCCTGGGAGAACTCCTACGTCGACGGGCGCTGGACCTACCCCCTGGAGGAGGTGTGGCTGGGGGTGCAGGCGGCCTATGCCGACCTCGTCGCCACGGTGCGTGCACGGCACGAGGTGGAGCTGACCTCGGTGCGGGCCATGGGGGTGTCGGCAATGATGCACGGCTACCTGGCCTTCGACACTGAGGGCCGGCAGCTGGTGCCGATGCGCACCTGGCGCAACACCTCCACGGGCCGCGCCGCAGGCGTGCTCACGGAGGTGCTCGGTCAGAACATCCCGCTGCGCTGGTCCATCGCACACCTGCACCAGGCGGTGCTGGACCGGGAGCCGCACGTGCCGCAGGTCGACTTCCTCACCACCCTGTCCGGCTATGTGCACTGGCAGCTCACCGGGCGCAAGGTGCTGGGCGTCGGGGACGCCTCGGGCATGTTCCCGATCGGCGCAGGCACCTGCGACTACGACGAGCAGCTCGTGCAGCGCTATGACGAACTCGTCGGGGAGGGCCTCGACCGGGGTCTGCGCGAGCTGCTGCCCGCGGTGCTCCCCGCTGGCGTCGCGGCCGGTGAGCTCACCGCCGACGGCGCCGCGCTCCTGGACCCCACGGGGCGCCTGCAGGCCGGAGCGGTGCTCTGCCCACCGGAGGGGGACGCCGGCACCGGCATGGTCGCGACCAACGCCGTCGCGCCGGGGGGCGGCAACGTGAGCGCCGGGACCAGCATCTTCGCGATGGTCGTCCTGGAGCAGCCGCTGCGGGAGGTGCACCACGAGATCGACCTGGTGACCACCCCGGCCGGTGACCCGGTGGCCATGGTGCACTGCAACAACGGCGCGAGCGAGCTGGCGTCCTGGGCCGGGTTGTTCGCCCGGTTCGCCGAGGCCTCCGGCACACCGATGAGCTCGGACGACGTCTTCGACATACTGCTGCGCGAGGCCCTCGTGGGTGAGGCGGACGCCGGCGGACTCCTCGCCTACAACTACCTGGCCGGGGAGCCGATCACCGGCCTGGAGGCCGGCGTGCCGCTGTTCCTGCGCACCCCGGAGAGCTCCTTCACCCTCGCGAACACGATCCGTGCCCAGGTGTATGCCGTGTTCGGCACCCTGGCCCTGGGCCTTCGGATCCTCGCGGGGGAGGGCGTCACGGTGGAGCGGATGTTCGCCCACGGTGGCCTGTTCCGCACCGCCGGCGTGGCGCAGCGTTTCCTGGCCGGTGCCCTGGATGCGCCGGTGGTCGTCAGCGAGACCGCCCCCGAGGGTGGGGCCTGGGGGATGGCCGTCCTGGCGGCATACCTGTCCGAGGCGGAGGAGGTC
This sequence comes from Actinomycetales bacterium, assembly GCA_012515595.1. Taxonomy (GTDB): domain Bacteria; phylum Actinomycetota; class Actinomycetes; order Actinomycetales; family Dermatophilaceae; genus Ornithinicoccus. The sequence continues at coordinate 1,261 of JAAYYA010000351.1, read as the reverse complement.
AGCCTCACCGACTTCCTACAGGGCCGGGTGTTCGCGGACACCCCGATCGACGTGGTGGAGCCACACCCGGAGGACGTCGCCGGCTTTGCTGACTATCTCGTCACCTATCGCGCCGGGCTGGCCGCCGAGCGTGCCGCCGTCCAGGCGCTGTAAGCACAGAACTTTCCCGAACGACGACCAAGGACGGACTATGACGCGCACACCACTTGCCACCACGCTCGACCACTACGAGGTGTGGTTCCTCACGGGCAGCCAGGAGCTCTATGGGGAGCAGACGCTGCGCCAGGTCGCCGAGCAGTCGCAGAAGATCGCCGCCGAGCTGGACGCCGGGACGCCGGTGCGCGTGGTGTGGAAGCCGGTGCTGACCTCCACCGAGGCGATCCGGCGGGTCGTGCTGGAGGCCAACTCGCGCGACGACGTCATCGGACTGACCGCGTGGATGCACACCTTCAGCCCGGCCAAGATGTGGATCGCCGGACTGGACGCCCTGCGCAAGCCGTTGCTGCACCTGCACACCCAGGCCAATGTCGCCCTGCCCTGGGCCGAGATCGACTTCGACTTCATGAACCTGAACCAGGCGGCGCACGGCGACCGTGAGTTCGGCTATCTGCAGTCCCGGCTCGGCATCGCCCGCAAGACCGTGGTCGGGCATGTCTCGAACCCCACGGTGCGTCAGCGGGTGGAGGACTGGCAGCGTGCCGCGGCGAGCTGGGCAGCGGCGCGCTCGCTGAAGCTGGCCCGCTTCGGGGACAACATGCGATTCGTCGCCGTCACCGAGGGTGACAAGACCGAGGCCGAGCTGCGGCTGGGCGTGCAGGTGAACACGTGGGGGGTCAACGAGCTCGCCGACGCGGTGGCCGAGGCGACCGAGACCGAGATCGAACAGCTGGTCGAGGAGTACGTCGCCGCCTACGACGTGGCGCCCGAACTGCTGCCCGGGGGCGAGCGGCACCAGAGCCTGCGCGACGGTGCCGCGATCGAGATCGGCCTGCTGTCCTTCCTGGAGGGGGGTGGTTTCGGCGCCTTCACGACCTCGTTCGAGGACCTGGGCGCGCTCAAGCAGCTGCCCGGACTCGCCGTGCAACGGCTCATGGCCGAGGGCTACGGCTTCGGCGCCGAGGGTGACTGGAAGACCGCGATCCTGGTGCGGGTCGCGAACGTCATGGGCGCCGGTCTGCCCGGTGGGGCCAGCCTGATGGAGGACTACACCTATGACCTGGTGCCCGGTCAGGAGCGCGTCCTCGGCGCGCACATGCTCGAG
>JAAYYA010000350.1 GCA_012515595.1 Actinomycetales bacterium | reverse complement strand
GCTGCTCACACGTAGCGTTCGAGGATGCTCGACTCGGCCAGTCGGGACAGGCCCTCGCGCACCGCTCTGGCCCGGCCCTCCCCGACGCCCTCGACCGTCATCAGGTCCTCGAGGCTGGCCGAGAGCAGCGCCTGCAGGGTGCCGAACCGTTCCACCAGCCGGTCGACGACCACCGTCGGCAGGCGGGGGATGCGGGACAGCAGGCGGTAGCCGCGGGGGCTGATGCTGGCGTCCAGCCCGTCGCCGATCACGCTGAAGCCCAGGCAGCGGGCCGCGGATGTCAGGTCGAGCAAGTCGGTGCCGCTGACCGAGGAGAGGCAGTCCAGCACCTCGGTGACCGTGGAGCCGTCGAGGTCGTGCTCGGTGTAGTCCCGGATGACCAGCTCCCGGTCGTTGCCCAGGCCGCCGGTGAGCTCGTCCAGCTGCAGGTTCATCAGGCGGCCGTCCGTGCCGAGTTCGAGGGCGTACTGGGCGATCTCCTCGCTGATCCGCCGCACCATCTCCAGGCGCTGCAGCACCGCGGTGACGTCCCGGATCGTCACCAGGTCCTCGATCTCCAGGGCGGAGAGGTTGCTGCTCACCTCGTCGAGCCGGGACTTGTAGCGCTCCAGGGTCTGCAGCGCCTGGTTGGCCCGGGACAGGATCGCGGTGGAGGCCTCCAGGACGTGCCGCAGGCTCCCGACGTAGATGGCGATGATCGACATCGACTGGCTGACCGAGACGACCGGGTGCCCGGTCTGCTTGGCCACCCGCTCCGCGGTGCGGTGGCGCGTGCCGCTCTCCCGCGTCTCGATCGAGGGGTCGGGCACCAGCTGCGTCGCGGCCCGCAGGATCCGTGAACCGTCGCGGTCCAGCACGATCGCGCCGTCCATCTTGGCCAGCTCGCGGAGCCGGGTGCTGGAGAACTCGATGTCCAGCTCGAAGCCGCCGGAGCACAGGGACTCCACGGCCTTGTCGTAGCCGAGGACGATCAACGCCCCCGTGTTGCCCCTCAGGATCCGCTCGAGACCGTCCCGCAGCTCGGTGCCGGGAGCCACGGCCGCCAGGGTCGAGCGCAGGGACGCCTCGTCAGTGCGCTCCACCGATGTGCTCCGTCCGTTCCCCTGATCTGGTCGAGCCGGAGTCTATCGAGGTCATGCGGGTGCCCACGCGTGTTCGGCGCAACCTTTACCGTACCGAGATGAACTCCGTGTGAAGGACTGAACTACGGCACGCTCAGGCGCCCCAGCCCAGCGCCGCGTCGACGGCATCCCGGAGCGTGCTGACCTCGAGCACCCGGACCCCGGCCGGTGGCCGTCCCTCGGTCAGCGAGCCGGAGGGCACCACGGCCCTGGTGAAGCCGATCCGGGCCGCCTCGGTGAGCCGCCGGGGCAGACCGGTCACCGGCCGGATGTCCCCGGCCAGCCCGACCTCCCCGATCGCGACCAGTCCCTGCGGCAGCGGCGCGTTGCGGTGGGCCCCGGCCACCGCCAGCGCCAGGGCCAGGTCGGCCGAGGGCTCCCCGAGCCGGACGCCGCCCACGGTCGAGGCGTAGCAGTCCTGGGAGCCCACCTTGACCTCGGCGCGGCGGGTGAGCACCGCGAGGACCATCGCCAGCCGCGAGGAGTCCAGGCCGCTCGTCGTGCGTCGCGGCGACCCTCCCGCGCTGTCCGTGACGAGCGCCTGCACCTCGGTCACCAGGGGCCGGCGGCCCTCCAGCGTCACGGTGACGCAGGTGCCCGGCACGGGGCGGTCGCGACTGGTGAGGAACAACCCGCTGGGGTCGGGCAGCCCGACGATGCCGGAGTCGCCGAGGTCGAAGCAGCCGACCTCGTCGGTGGGACCGAACCGGTTCTTGACCGCCCGCACCAGGCGCAGCCTGGAGTGCCGCTCGCCCTCGAACTGGACGACGACGTCCACCAGGTGCTCCAGCACCCGGGGCCCGGCGATCGCCCCGTCTTTGGTGACGTGGCCGATGAGGATCGCGGCGATGTTGGCGGCCTTGGCGGCCTGGATGAGCGCCGAGGCGACCTCGCGGACCTGGCCCACATTGCCCGCGGCGCCCTCGACCTCGGCGCTGGCGACGGTCTGCACCGAGTCCACGACGACCAGGGCGGGCGCGGTGCGCTCCAGGTGGCCCAGCACGGCCGCCAGGTCCGTCTCGGCCGCGAGGTAGAGACTGTCGGCCAGCGCCCCGATGCGCTGCGCGCGCAGGCGCACCTGGGCCGCCGACTCCTCACCGGAGACATAGAGGACCCGCCGCCCCTCCCGCGCCGCGCGCGCGGCCACGTCGAGGGCCAGGGTCGACTTGCCGATGCCCGGCTCGCCGGCCATCAGCACCACCCCACCGGGCACCAGGCCGCCGCCGAGCACCCGGTCGAACTCGCCCACCCCGGTGCTGCCGGCGCGGGCCAGCGTCGCGTCGACCTCGGCGATCGGCACCGCCGGGCGACCCGGTGCGGCGGCCGCCGTGCGCACGCCGGTGCTCTGCCCCGCCTCGGCCACCGTGCCCCAGGCCTGGCACTCACCGCACCGCCCGACCCACTTGATCGTGCTCCAGCCGCACTCGGTGCACCGGTAGGTCGGGGTCTTGCTCTTGGTCGCCACGGCACGAAACTCTAGGCGGCCGCTCCGACACCGCCGGTGAACCGGCGGGTCCACGCCGCGCGGAGCGGGCCCGTCAGGGCCGGGCGAGCAGCGTGGCGGGGTGCACGAGCAGCGGCAGCAGGCGCCTGCCCTCCGGGTCCCGCCGCACCCCGGCCACCGCGCTCAGGTGCGCCTCGCAGTGGGCGACCAGCTCGGCATACGCCTCCGGCCCGAGCAGCTCGGTGAGCTCGGCGGACAGCCCGCGGAAGACCGGCTCGGGGGCGGTGTGGGCCTCGGGCCGCCCCGAGCAGTACCAGTCGAGGTCGTGGCCGCCGGCGCCCCAGCCGCGCCGGTCGTACTCGGTGATGGTGATCTCCAGGTATGACGTGGCGTCCGGAAGGCGGACGGTCCGGTAGGACCGGCGCACCGGCAGCTGCCAGCAGACGTCCGGCTTGGCGCGGTGCGGCTCGGAGCCGGTCAGGACGGCGTGCTGGTGCAGGGCGCAGCCGGCGCCGGCCGGGTGGCCGGGACGGTTCAGGAAGATGCAGGCGCCCTCCACCCGCCGGGTGGTGACGGTCTCGCCGTCCTCGTCGAGGTCCTGCCAGCCCGGGCGCCCGTCGACGGTCGCCCGACCGGCGTCGTGGAACTGCCACTCGTCCGGCCCCAGCTCGTCGGCCACCGCCGCCACGCGGACCTGGTCGTCCTCGTCGGTGAAGTGGGCCCCCAGCGTGCAGCACCCGTCGTCGGGCCGGTCGGCGTAGATCCCCGCGCAGCCGGCCCCGAAGATGCAGTGCCAGGAGGAGGTCAACCAGGTCAGGTCGGCCCGCACCCGCTGGGCGGGTTCGGCCGGGTCGGTGAACTCCGCCCACACCCGGGGGGCGTCCAGGGGCGTCTCGCCCCGGGCGTCGAGGGGGCCGCTGGGTCGGCTGCTCACGCGGCCACTCTACGGTCCTGAGGATGGCGCGGACGGCGCGAGGCACTAGCCTGAGGTCATGCGGCTCGGTGTGATCGACGTGGGTTCCAACACGGTCCACCTCCTCGTCATCGACGCCCACCCCGGCGCGCACCCGCTCCCCGACTACTCCCACAAGGTGGAGCTCCGGCTCGCCGAGCAGCTGACGCCGGACGGCCAGATCTCCGAGGAGGGCGCGGCCCGGCTGGCCACCTTCGTCCGGGACTGCACGGAGGTCGCCGAGACCCGCGGGGTCTCCGAGCTGCTGGGCTTTGCGACCAGCGCCATCCGGGACGCCAACAACACCGACGAGGTCCTCGACCAGGTGCGGCGCGCCTCCGGGGTCCAGCTGCAGGTGCTCTCGGGCGAGAACGAGGCCCGGCTCACCTTCCTGGCCGCGCGGCGCTGGTTCGGCTGGTCCTCCGGCCGGCTGTTCCTCATCGACATCGGCGGCGGGTCCCTGGAGCTGGCCGCCGGGATCGACGAGGAGGCCGACGCCGTCGCCAGCCTGCCCCTGGGTGCCGGCCGGCTCACCCGCGAGCTGCAGCTGCTGGGCGACAACCCGGCCGAGGACGACCTCCGCGCGCTGCGCAAGCGGATCCGCTCGGACATTGCCGAGGTGCACCGGGACATCGCCAAGGTCGGCCAGCCGCACCGGGTCGTCGGCACCAGCAAGACCATCCGCTCCCTGGGCCGGCTGTGCGGCGCCGCGCCCCAGTCCGAGGGCCCGCACATCCCCCGCAGCCTGGCCCGTGCCGACCTGACCGCCTGGGTCCCGAAGCTGGCCGCCATGTCGCCGGCCGAGCGGACGTCGCTGCCCGGCATCTCGCAGTCCCGGGCCCCGCAGATGCTCGCGGGCGCCATGGTCGTGGAGGCAGCGATGGAGCTGTTCGACGTCGACGAGCTCGACATCTGCCCGTGGGCGTTGCGCGAGGGATTCATCCTGCGACGGATGGACGCCCTGTGAGCACGAACCCGGTCCTGCTGTCCACGTCCTCGGTCTACCCGGAGAACTGCGCCTACGCCTTCGACCTGGCCGAGCGGCTGGGCTACGACGGCGTCGAGGTCATGGTGTGGACCGACCCGCTGACCCAGGAGCCGGGGGCGCTGCAGGCCCTCTCCCAGCTGCACGCCCTGCCGATCGGCGCGGTCCACGCGCCGACGCTGCTGCTGGCGCAGCGCCTGTGGGGGTGGGAGCCCTGGGGCAAGGTCGACCGGTCGGTCCGGCTCGCCGAGGAGGTGGGTGCCGAGGTCGTGGTGATCCACCCGCCGTTCCGCTGGCAGCGGGAGTATGCCGAGGGGTTCGTCG
>JAAYYA010000349.1 GCA_012515595.1 Actinomycetales bacterium | reverse complement strand
GGCCTTGGTCGCCGGCTTCGCGGCGGCCTTGGTGCTGACCTTCTTGGTCGCGGCGGCCTTGGTCGCGGGCTTGGCGGCCGGCTTGGTGGCGGCCTTGCGGGCGGCGGGCTTCTTGACGGAGACCTTCACGTCCTCACCGGCCACGACGTCAGCGACCACGTCGGCAGCCTGGCGGCGGCCCTTGGTGACGGTCGCCTTGGCCGCGCTGCGGGTGTCGTTGACTCCCTTGGTGGCGGTGCCCAGCAGCGCCTTGCCCTGCTCGACGACGGTGGTGACCTGCTTGGTCAGGTCCTTGGTGGCCTGCTGCTTCTTGACGCGACCGACGAGGTCGGCGCCGCGCTTGGCGAGCTCCTGGTAGCCCTCCTGGACCTTGCCGAGGCCATCGGTGACGTCGCCGACGGCCTTGCCCGGCAGCGCCTCGGCCAGCTTGGACATCTCGGTGGCCTTCTGGCTGACCGAGCTGCTGATGGCCTTGGGGCTCAGCGACTTGCTCGCCTTGCCGACCTTGCTCACCGTCTCGGTGACGGTCTCACGGGCCAGCTCCACGACGGTGTCGGTCAGGCCGACGACGGCGTAGATCGGGGTGGGGTCGGTGGCGACGCGGGTGGCCTCGGCACGGGCGGCGGCGGACTGCTTGGTCACCTCGGTGGTGACCTCGTCGACGCGCTTGGTGGCCTGGTCGGTGACGGTCTCGACGGCCTTGACGGCGTCGTTCCTCAGCTTCTTGATGGTTGCCATGGTGTTCTCCTCTGGTGGTGGTCTGTTGCGGGTGCCGCACACGGCGCCCGGGTCGGGGTGGTCGGTCAGTCAGGGGGTGGTCGGTCAGTCGCCGGGGGTCTCCGGCGAGTCCGGTTCGTCGGGACCCTCGCCGACGAAGGAGCGGTACACGTCCAGCAGCGCGCGGCGCTGGCGGTCGGTCAGCCGCTCGTCGGCCATGATCGCCAGGGTGACGTCATACGGCTGGTCAACGGGGGCTCCCGCCGAGCTGTCGTCGAGGATGCCCGCGCGGATGTAGAGCTGCTCCGCCGAGATCCGCAGGCCCTTGGCGAGCTGCTGCAGGATCTCCGCGCTCGGCTTGCGCAGTCCCCGCTCGATCTGGCTGAGGTAGGGATTGCTGATGCCGGCAGCCTTGGCCACCTGCCGCACCGACATCTGCGCGGCCTCACGCTGCTCGCGCAGGTAGGCACCCAGATCTGGAACTTGTAGGCGGCTCATGCCTCTATTGTGCTTGCAACTGCAAGCACAATGCAAACTGAGCTAGCGTTTCCGCGGTGAGATGCTGCTCACACTGGCCGGTGCGGCGACTCAGGGGGCGACGATCACCGTCTGTGCGGCGCTGGTCGGACCGGAGGTGAGGACCGCGGCAGGGTCGGTGTTGCGCTTGACCACCCCGAGCGCGATGGGACCGTCCTCGTAGTGCCGCGCCACGGTCGTGACACGCCCGACGGCCTTGTCCCCGTTGCGCAGTTCGTCACCGGGCTCCGGAAGGGTGTGCCCTGAGCCGTCCAGGTGCAGGAAGACCAGGCGCCGCGGCGGGCGACCGAGGTTGTGCACTCGCGCGATGGTCTCCTGCCCGCGGTAGCACCCCTTGTGCAGGTGGACGGCCGTGCGCAGCCAGTCCAGCTCGTGCGCGATGGTCCGGTGGTCGGTCTCCGCGCCGACGCGGGGCCGCCAGGCGGCGACCCGCAGCGCCTCGGCCGCCCAGGTCCCGGACAGCGGCCGCTCCCCGACGTATGCCGTGAGCTCGCTCCGCGGGACCAGCACCTCTCGCCAGGGCCGGTCCGCGCCGGGATGCTCCTCCGCCGGGCCGTACAGCGCGGTGTCCCCGATCGGGCCGGGCCAGTGGTCGACCCACGCCAGGTGTTCTCCCTCGACGGACTCACGCGCGACGGGCTCGCCGACCACCGCGAAGTCCTCGGTGCGGTCGGCCACCTCGACCCGCAGCATGAAGCGCATCGAGTCCAGCCAGGTCCGGGCCGCGGCAGCGCTGCCCGGCTCCGTGACCAGCCACGTGGTCGTCCCGTCGTCGACGACCTGCAGCGCGTGCTCGATGTGCCCCTTCGGGGAGAGGATCAGCGTCTCGGTGGACGTGCGCGGGGCGAGGTCGGTGAGCGCCTGGCTGGTCAGCGAGTGCAGCCAGCTGAGCCGGTCCGGCCCGGTCACCGTCAGCACGGCCAGGTGCGATAGGTCGACGACCGACAGCCCCTCGACGAGCAGCCGCTGCTCGCGGTGCGGGTCGCCGTAGTGGGCTGCGACGCCCTCGTCGGCGCCGCTCGAGGCGACAGCCCCGGGACGTCCCAGGAGAGGGCTGGGGACAACGGCGCGGCGCTCCTGGGTCGCCGCGTCACCGGGGGCGCTGGTCACGTGGGTCACCTCTTCACGGTATCCCCCCAGGTTCTGGTCATAGAATCCGCTGTCATGGCAGGGGATTTCGAGGGAGACCTGCCGGACGTCGGCGAGGACGATGACATCTTCGACGGCACCGGCGAGGATGACGAGCCGGACGAGCGGCCGCAGCGTCGCCGGCGCCGCGGGCTGCGGATCGCCATCGTCTCGTTCGTGACTGTGGCGCTGCTGGGCATCGGCACGGTCGCGGGCTACCTGGCCTTCCTCAACTGGCGGGTCAGCAGCAACATCACGCACGCCGAGCTGCTCCCGGACTCGCCGATCCGCGGCGAGGACTCCGAGGTCACCCCCTCACCGCCCGAGCGTCCCGCCGACGCCGGCGACGCCCTCAACATCCTGGTCATCGGGTCCGACAGCCGGGACCCGGACGCAGACCGGGGGCGGTCCGACGTGATGGTGCTCATGCACATCTCCGACGAGCGCGACCGCGTCGACCTGGTCCACTTCCCGCGCGACCTGTTCGTGCAGATCCCCGGCTCGGAGCGCAAGAACAAGATCAACGCCTCCTACGCCTTCGGCGGTGCCCCGTTGCTCGTGGAGACCCTGCAGCCGCTCATCGGGGTGCCGGTCGACCACGTCGCGATCACCGACTTCGAGAGCTTCAAGGCCCTGACCGACGCCGTCGGCGGTGTCGACGTGCACGTGGCCGAGGCGAGTCCCGGCTTCGAGGTCGGGACGATGCACATGGACGGCGAGACCGGCTTGCGGTTCGTGCGCGAGCGCTACGCCCTCAGCCAGGGCGACATCTCCCGCGGCCAGCGGCAGCAGGAGTTCATCAAGGCGGTCATGCTCAACGTGCTGACCCGGGACACCTTCACCAACCCCGCCCGGCTCGCCACGGTCGTCGACGCGGCGACCCAGAACCTGACGGTCGACGAGGACCTGAAGGTCAGCGACATGCGGGACCTGGGCTGGTCCCTGCGCGACCTGCGCGGGGGCGACATCCACTTCGTGACGGCCCCGTGGAGCGGCATCGGCACCGACGACCTGGCCGGATCCATCGTGATCCCGCACGAGGCGCAGTTCGAGGTGCTTCGCGAGCACCTGCGCACCGACACCATGGAGGACTACCGCGACGACGTGTCGCCCACGCAGGGTTTCGGCGGCTGACCGGGCCGCGCCGCTGACGGCCCGTGCCGACGTTGGCCCATCGGCCCGTCGGCCCGTCGGGTCAGCCGACGCGCTTGAGCTCCGCGGAGAGGTGGCTGGTCAGCGGCTGTCCCATGGCGGCCATGTCCATCACCCACATCAGGTTGGAGTTGACCAGGCCGTAGAGGCGGTGCGCGGCGTTGTACTCCTTGGCGTGCGGGCTGCGCACCACGCTGTCGGTCCGCAGCTCGACCTTGGCGGGGCTGGTGTTGCCGAAGTACATCTCGATCAGGCCGGTCGGGTGGGTCAGCAGCAGCTCGACCTCCCCGTCGGGCAGCGGCCGCCAGAAGCCGAGCTCCGTCGCCCCGGGCCTCACCTTGTTGCCATCCTCGTCCAGGATCCAGGTGCGAGACTCCCAGCGCAGGAACGGGCGGCCGTCGTGGCTCACGTCCAGCTCCTGGCCGAAGTTGCGCGACTCGATGGTCGGGTAGCCGACGACGCCGGCGCCCTCCCAGCGACCGATCAGCCAGGCGAGGGGCGCCAGCTCGGCTGGCATGGTGGGGTCGAGTTCGAAGGCCACGGGTCTCATCGTAGAGGTGCCCTTAGCCGCGGGTCAGGTCAGCAACCGTGCCGTATGCCGTGGGTCAGGTCAGCGAGGTGCCGGGCAGGAGGGCGAGAGCGACGGCATACGCCACCGGCCCGGTCACCAGGAGCGAGGTGACGGCCATCACCAGCCTCGGGCGGGCGTGGGCCATCGTGGGCAGGATGCACAGCACGGCGCGCGCGGCGTGGCTCGCCGCGCCAGCGACGACACCGGCCAGCAGGAAGATGCTCCACTGCTCCCCCAGTGCCAGCGCGAGCGCGACGGCGGCGGCCCCACCCGCGGCGAGCGCGAGCGGGACCAGCCAGGGCCGCATCCACCGCCAGCGTCCGAGCGTGTCGGTGACGGCGCTGGCCGCGGCGCCCGCCACGGTGGCCGCCACCAGGGCAGCCCCCTGGGTGGTGTGCGCGAGAGGGACCAGCAGGACCCCGCACGTGATGAGCCCCAGGGCGAGCACGACCGAACTCACCGACTCCACGATCCGGGGCCGGCCGTCGACCCGCAGGAGCTGGTGCAGGAAGGCCACGACGACCGAGATGGCCAGGGCCTCGGCCACCCAGGTGAGCCAGGGACGCTGGTCGTCGAGCGCCGTGCTGAGCACGAGGGCGAAAGAGCCGATGAGCAGGACCACGGACGTGCCGCGTGGCGCGGGAAGGGCGAGCATGCCCGCCCAACCCCAGGCCAGCACGACGCCTCCGACCCAGAGGGCGAGTGCCAGCACGTCCGGGCTCGCGGCCGCCCCGATGGCCAGGACCGCCGCCGCGCAGACCACGACGGCCGCTACCTCGACGGGCGGCGGCAGCAGGGCTCGGCGGTTCGGCACAGGCCCCATCGTGCCATCAGCCACCCACCCCCTCACGACCGAGCGCACCGCGTGGCGGTCCTGCGGGTGACCGAGCGCACGGCGTGGCGGTCCTGCGGGTGACCGAACGCACGGCGCGGCGACCCAGGATCCACGCGACGCGACACCGTGCCGCCCGGTGGCCGCCCACACCACAACGCCACGCGCCCGGTGGGCCTGTGAGACGCAACACCACGCGCCCGGTGGGGCTCCGGTGGCGCTTATCCTGTGCGCGTGGCCGAGTTGGCACTGCTCACGCCCGGTGGCGCCCCGGACGCCCCGGTCAGCGTGCTGCCCGCGCTCGAGCTGCTCCCCCACCGGCTCCGGGTCCTGGACCTGGACCCGGCGGAGCTGCTCACCGGCCCTCCCCCGGGCCTGGTCCTCCTCGACGCGACCCGAGCGCTGGTCCAGGCTCGCACCGTGGCCCGCACGATCGACACGATGCAGCTGGACTGCCCGGTCATCGCCATCTTCGCCGACGGCGGGCTGGTGGCCCTGGACGACCAGTGGCCGATCACCGACTTCGTGCTGGTCGGCTGCGGACCCGCCGAGCTGGCGACCCGGCTCCGCCGGGCGACGTCAACCCCCGCGAGCACCAGCGTCGACACCCCGACGACGGCCACCAGCCCCATCCGGGTCGCCGACGTCGAGGTCGACGAGGCCAGCTGGACGGTGCGCGCGGGCGGGGAACCGCTCGACCTCACCTTCAAGGAGTTCGAGCTCCTGAAGTTCATGGCCAGCCACCCGGGGCGGGTCGTGACACGTGAGCAGCTCCTGCACGAGGTGTGGGGCACCGACTACTACGGCGGCACCCGCACGGTGGACGTCCACATCCGTCGGCTGCGGGCCAAGCTCGGCCCCGAACGCGAGTCGCTGATCGGCACGATCCGCAACGTCGGCTACCGCTTCGCCCGACCGTCCCGCCCGGCTCCCGACAGTGACGTGATGGAATAGGCCGATGCAGCCGACCGTGACCGACGCGCACCTGGAACCGGCCCAGTCCGCGGACGTGCTCGCCATGGCGGTGCGCGCCTCGACCCACGACGGCGTGCGCCCCTTGTCGGAGCAGACCGTCCTCGACGTGCGCCGCCTGCCGGGATCACCGGCCGGCGAGAGCGCCACCAGCCACCTGTTGATCGAGGAGCAGCCGGACGCGCCGCGACCGGGCGTGATCGCCTACGCGCACGTCGAGCTGACCGACCCCCCGTCGGCCGAGATCGTCGTGGACCCCGACCATCGGCACGCCGGGCACGGCCGCGCCCTGGCGCAGGAGGTGCTGCGGCGGTGGCCGACCACCAGGTTCTGGGCCCACGGGGACCTGCCGGCGGCCCGCAACCTGTTCTCCAGCCTGGACCTCGCGCCCGTCCGCCAGCTGTGGCAGATGACCCGCCCGCTGCGCGGCGAGTGGTCCGAGCTGCCGGACGTGACGCTGCCCGAGGGGTTCACCGTGCGCAGCTTCGAGCTCGGCCGCGACGAGGAGCGCTGGCTGCGGGTCAACGCCCGCGCCTTCGCCGACCACCCGGAGCAGGGCCGGATGACGCTCGGGGACCTGCGGGACCGGACCGAGGAGCCGTGGTTCGACCCCCACGGGTTCCTGCTCATCGAGCACGGGACCGACCTGGCGGCCTTCCACTGGACCAAGGTGGAGCCGGCGGAGCCGGGTCACAGCGTGCCCGCCTCCGGTGAGGTGTACGTCGTCGGGGTCGACCCGGCATACCAGGGTCGGGGGCTGGGCAAGGTGGTGACCCTCGTGGGCCTGCACCACCTGCGCAACCGGGGCCTGGCGAGCGCCACGCTCTACGTCGAGGGCGACAACGCACCCGCGCTCGCGACCTACCACCGGCTCGGGTTCGAGCGGTCGGCGATCGACGTCATGTATGCCGCGACCAGCGGCCCCGCCTGAACCGCCCGGCTCCCCTCCGCCCCACCCATCACTGGTGGCAGACTGGTCGCATGACCACCAGTCCCCGGTCGCTCCCGGACATCGTGGAGTCCTCGTCGGTCGTCCCGCTGCCCACGATCCGGGCGCAGCGGCCCCGGGCGGCCAACGGCCGGTTCATCAGCGCCGCGTCGCCCGGCTCCGCGGCCGGCGACGGCGACGACGAGCTGCTGCCCGGCGACCGGTTCCTGGACCGCGAGGTCTCCTGGCTGCAGTTCAACGAGCGGGTGCTGCAGCTGGCGGCCGACCCGGACGTCCCGCTGCTGGAGCGGGCCCGGTTCCTGGCCATCTTCGCGAGCAACCTCGACGAGTTCTTCATGGTGCGCGTGGCCGGGCTCAAGCGCCGCATCGCCACCGGCATCGCGACCCGCTCGGCCTCCGGGCTGGAGCCGCGCGAGGTGCTGGACGAGATCTCGCGCGGCGCCCACGAGCTGATGGAGCGGCACGCCGGGCTCTACCGGGAGGTGATCGCCCCCGCCCTCGAGCGTGAGCGCATCACCCTGGTGCGGTGGGACGAGCTGACCGGCAAGGAGCAGAAGTCGCTCGGTGAGATGTTCCGCAGCACCGTCTACCCGGTGCTGACGCCCCTGGCCGTCGACCCGGCACACCCGTTCCCCTACATCAGCGGGCTCTCCCTCAACCTGGCGGTCATCCTCATCAACCCGCAGACGGGGGCGGAGCACTTCGCGCGCGTCAAGGTCCCCCCGCTGCTCCCCCGCTTCATCGAGCTGCCCAGCGACGACGGGCTCTACGCCACCCGCTACGTGCTGCTCGAGGAGCTCATCGGCAACCACCTGCAGTACCTCTTCCCCGGCATGGAGGTGCACGAGACCTACACCTTCCGGGTCACCCGCAACGAGGACCTGGAGGTCGAGGAGGACGACGCCGAGAACCTGCTGACCGCGCTGGAGAAGGAGCTGACCAGGCGCCGGTTCGGCCCGCCCGTGCGGCTCGAGGTCGAGTCCGAGATGGACGACCACGTGCTGGACCTGCTGACGCGTGAGCTGCGGGTCCAGCCCTCGGAGGTCTACCGGCTGCCCTCACCGCTGGACCTCACCGCGCTCAACACGGTGGCCGACCTGGACCGCACCGAGCTCAGCTACCCGCCCTTCGTGCCCACGACCCACCCGACGCTGGCACCCGTCGAGAGCGCCGCCCCCGGCAACATCCTCCGGGCGATGCGTTCCGGCGACATCCTGCTCCACCACCCCTACGACTCGTTCTCGACCTCGGTGCAGGCGTTCATCGAGCAGGCGGCCAACGACCCGCAGGTCCTCGCCATCAAGCAGACCCTCTACCGCACCAGCGGCGACAGCCCGATCATCGACGCCCTCATCGACGCCGCCGAGGACGGCAAGCAGGTGCTGGCCGTCGTCGAGATCAAGGCCCGGTTCGACGAGGAGAACAACATCTCCTGGGCCCGCAAGCTGGAGCACGCCGGCGTGCACGTGGTCTACGGCATGGTCGGGCTCAAGACGCACGCCAAGCTGTGCCTCGTGGTCCGCGAGGAGGAGGGCGGGCTGCGCCGCTACTGCCACGTCGGCACCGGCAACTACAACCCGAAGACGGCGCGGCTGTACGAGGACTTCGGACTGCTCACCTGCGAGGACACCATCGGGGAAGACCTGACGCGGCTGTTCAACCAGCTGTCCGGCATGGCCCCGAAGTCCAAGTTCAAGCGGTTGCTCGTGGCGCCGCGCTCGGTGCGCTCCGGCCTCATCGAGCTGATCGATGCCGAGGCCGCCAAGGGGGCCGACGGCATGATCCGGTTCAAGGTGAACTCGATCGTGGACGAGGCGGTCATCGACGCGCTCTACCGGGCCTCGATGGCCGGTGCGTCGGTCGACGTGTGGGTGCGGGGGATCTGCGCCATCCGCCCCGGGGTGCCCGACCTGTCCGAGACCGTCCGCGTCCGCTCGGTCCTGGGACGCTTCCTGGAGCACTCGCGCATCTTCGCGTTCGGCCGGGGCAAGTCCGCTACGGTCTACATCGGCTCGGCCGACATGATGCACCGCAACCTGGACCGGCGTGTGGAGGCCCTGGTGTCGATCACCGACCCCCAGCAGCTCAAGACCCTCAGCACGCTGCTCGACCGCGCCTTCTCCGACGAGATCTCCAGCTGGCACCTGCAGCCGGGCGGCCAGTGGCACCGGCACCACCTGTCCGCCGAGGGCACCCCGCTGGTCGACATCCAGTCCGAGCTCATCGACTCCTACCGCGCCCGCCGCCGGCCGGGCCGGCGCCGCTGAGGGCCCGCGCACGGTGGCGACGCAGACCGAACGTGCGGTGCTCGTGCGCGCCTCGGGGGTCCTCCCGTGGCGGCTGCGCGAGGGTGTCCTGGAGTTCGCGCTCGTGCACCGGCCGCAGTACGACGACTGGTCCTGGCCCAAGGGCAAGCTGGAGGTCGGTGAGGAGTGGGCGGTCGCGGCCTCCCGGGAGACCCTCGAGGAGACCGGCCTCCGGGTGCGGCTCGGGCTGCCGCTCCCCACGTCGTGGTACGGCCTGGGCACCAAGGACGGCCGCGCCCAGCTCAAGCAGGTTCGCTACTGGGCCGGGAGCGTGACCGGTGGCCACGGGCACCTCGAGCACGAGATCGACGAGGTGCGCTGGCTGGGGGCGCAGGAGGCCAGGGAGGCGCTGACCTATCGGCGCGACCGGGAGCAGCTGGACGCCGCGGTCGACGCCCACGCCGAGGGGCACCTGGCGACCTGGACCCTGCTGGTGGTGCGACACGCCAAGGCCGTCGGCCGGGGGTCCTGGTCCGGCGAGGACCCGGACCGCCCGCTCACCGAGGCGGGACGCCGCCGGGCGCGGCGGATGATCTCGCTGCTCACGGCCTACGACCCCGAGCACCTGCTGAGCTCACCGTCGGCCCGGTGCGCCGACACACTGGCTCCGTATGCCGCGGAGTCCGGTCTGCGGCTGACCACCCGCAAGGGGTTGTCGGAGGAGGGCTTCGAGGCCTCCCCGGAGAAGGCCGCCAAGCACCTGGCGGCCGTGCTGGCCCGCGGCGCCGGGACGGCCCTGTGCACGCACGGTCCGGTGCTGCCCGACCTCCTGACGACGCTCGCCGGGCACGCCCCGGCCGGCCGGTCCGCCAGGGTGCTCAACAGGCTGGCCCGCCAGGGGATGGACAAGGGCGAGGTGCTGGCCGTCCACGTGGCCGGCACCGGGCCCGACGCGACGGTGGTCCACGTCGAGCGGCACCGGCCGCCCGCCTGAGCGCTACATCAGCGCCGCCGTGAGGCGGCACACGTTGTCGATGTAGCGGGAGTACCAGGGCTGGGCGTCCCACTCCTGCAGCGTCAGCTCCCGGCACACCGCGCGGTACTCGTCGTCGTTGGCCTGCAGCCGCGAGACCATGCTGCCGCCGAAACCCATGAGCATGATCTCGTAGGTCAGGCCGAAGGACCGGAAGTCCATGTTGGAGGAGCCGATCACCCCAACCTCGTCGTCCACCGTGAGGTACTTGCCGTGCAGCACGGTGGGCGCCGGGTAGAGGTGGATGACGACCCCGGCGGTGAGCAGCGCGCGGTAGTAGGACCGCTGGGCGTGGCCCACGAGGAACTGGTCGGCCTGCTCGCCGACGAACAGCTCGACCCGGACTCCGCGGTAGGCCGCCGAGGTGATCGCCGCCAGCAGCGAGTCGTCGGGGACGAAGTAGGGGCTGGTGATCGAGATCTTCTCGGTGGCCAGGCTGACCAGGGCGGTGAACATCCGCAGGTTCGGCTCGGTCGGGAACCCCGGGCCCGACGGCACCACCTGCATGGCGTTGGCCCGGTCGCCGGGCAGCAGGTCCGGTTGGTCGAGGAGGTATGCCGTCCGGTCCAGCAGCTCTCCGGTCTCGGTGAACCAGTCGGTCAGGAAGACCGACTGCAGGGAGCTCACCACGTCCCCGGTGACCCGCATGCTCAGGTCCTTCCAGCGCCGGCCGATCTTCTCGTTGGCGGCACTGCCGTAGGCCGCGCCGATCAGGTTGTGCGAGCCGACGAACCCGACGGTCCCGTCGACGACCATGAGCTTGCGGTGGTTGCGCAGGTCGGGACGTCGCCACCGCCCGCGCAGCGGGTCGATCGGCATCATGTGGCGCCACTGCACGCCACCGTCGGTGAGCGCCTGCTGCATCTGCGCGCGGCCGGGGTACTTGCGGGAGCCGAGGTGGTCCAGGAGCAGGCGCACCTGCACACCGCGCCCGACGGCCTCGAACATGGCCCGGAAGACCGGCTCGGTCTCGGCGTCCCGGGCCACGATGTAAAACTCGAGGTGGACGTGGTCGGTGGCCGCGTCGATGGCCCCGGAGAGGGCCGCGAAGAACTCCCCGGTGTCGCCGTAGAGCCCCTCGTCGCGGCCCGTGACGCAGGGCAGTGCGGTGAGCCGCCGGTTCATGGTCACCACCGAGGCGAGCCCGTCGGTGACGCTCACGCCGGCGGGCAGCCGGGGCAGGTCGGCGTTGATCTCGGCGAGCAGCCGGTTGGCGCCGGCCTGCACCTCGTGCCGCCGGCCCCGCACCCACGGGCTGCCGATGAGCCAGTAGAGCGGGAAGCCGATCAGCGGGAGGAACAGGATCAGCAGCAGCCAGGCCGAGGAGGACGCCGGGCGACGGTTCTCGGGGACCGTCCCCACGGCATACAGCTTCAGGCCCGTCTCCAGCACGATCCACGCGGAGGCGCCCACCTCGAGCCAGGTCATGGCCAGAGTGTAGGGGCCGCGCCGCTCGGGCTCCCGCCCCGCGACCGGTCAGCCGAAACGGCCGGAGATGTAGTCCTCGGTGGCCTGCTGGGCGGGGTTGTTGAAGATCCTCTGGGTGTCGTCGAACTCGACCAGCTGACCCGGCTGCCCGGTGGCCTCCAGGTTGAAGAAGCCGGTCCGGTCCGAGACGCGGGCGGCCTGCTGCATGTTGTGGGTCACGATCACCACGGTGTAGTCGGACTTGAGCTCGTTGATCAGGTCCTCGATGGCCAGCGTGGAGATCGGGTCCAGGGCGGAGCAGGGCTCGTCCATCAGCAGCACCTGGGGCTGGACGGCGATCGCCCGGGCGATGCACAGCCGCTGCTGCTGGCCGCCGGACAGGCTCGAGCCGGGCTTGTCCAGGCGGTCCTTGACCTCGTTCCACAGGTTCGCGCCGCGCAGCGACCGCTCCGCCAGCTCGTCGGCGGCGCCGCTGGACAGCCGCTTGCTGTTCAGCCGCACGCCGGCCAGGACGTTCTCCTTGATGGACATCGTGGGGAACGGGTTGGGCCGCTGGAAGACCATGCCCACCTCGCGGCGCACGTCCACCGGGTCGACCCCGCGCCCGTAGAGGTTCCGGCCGTCGATGCTGACCTCGCCCTCGACGCGGGCGCCGGGGATCACCTCGTGCATCCGGTTCAGGGTGCGCAGGAAGGTCGACTTGCCGCACCCGGAGGGACCGATGAACGCGGTGACCGTCTTGGGCTCGATGGCCATGGTGACGTCCTTCACCGCGTGGAAGGCTCCGTAGAAGATGTTGAGGTCGTTGATGTCGATCCGTTTGGACATGTCAGATTTCTCCATGAGGGTCAGCTCCCCGTCTTCGGGGCGAAGAACTTGGCGATCAGTCGCGCAAGCAGGTTGAGGGCGATCACGCAGATCACCAGCAGCACCGCGGCCGCCCAGGCCCGCTCGATGCTCGGGTCCCGGTAGCCGGGGTTCAGCGGTCGCGTGAACATGTAGTACGCGTAGAGGGCCAGGTTGTTCATCGGGCCGTCCGCGGGGTTGACGTTGAGCACCCGGGTGAAGCCGACGGCCACCAGCAGCGGCGCCGTCTCCCCGATCACCCGGGCGATCGCCAGGGTGATGCCCGAGGCCAGCCCGGAGGCCGCCGTCGGCAGGACCACCTTGGCGATGGTGCGCCACTTCGGCACGCCCAGCGCCAGGGCTGCCTCGCGCAGCTCGTTGGGCACGATCCGCAGCATCTCCTCGCTGTTGCGGACCACGGTCGGGATCATCAGCACCGACAGGGCGACGGCACCCGCCACACCGTTCTTGGTGCCCACGCCGAACAGGACGCCGAACAGGGCGAAGGCGAACAGGCCCGCGACGATCGAGGGGATGCCGGTCATGACGTCGACCAGGAACCGGATGGCCCGGGAGAGGCGGTTCAGGCCGCCGTACTCCACCAGGTAGATCGCGGTGAACAGGCCGACCGGGATGGAGATCAGGGCCGCGATGCCGGTGATGATCAGGGTGCCGATGATGGCGTGGTAGGCACCGCCGACCATCGGGGCGCCGTCCTCCACGTAGGCCTTGTCGTGCACCCCGGTGACACCGTTCATCGTCTGCTGGAGGAAGTCGGGGTTGAGCGCCGTGGCGCCGCCGTTCTCCACGACGGTCCACAGCAGCGAGATCAGCGGGATGATCGCCAGCACGAACGCCCCGTAGATCAGTGCCCGCATCGTGTGGTCCGTGGCCACCCGCGCCCCGGCCGTCAGCCGGTAGGCGACGTTGACGCCGACGACGTAGAGCAGGTAGCCGATCACGACGGAGAGCACCAGCGATCTGCCGAGCGCGAGGTGCAGGAGCAGCGTGGCCAGCACCGCACCCCCGAGCACCATCAGGCTCAGGTGGGGCGGGGCCGGACGCACCGGCGAGGGCACGACGCCGCGCAGGTGGTCCAGCTCGTGGTCCATCCGCGGGCCGGTGGTGCGTTCCTGGGTCGGGGTGCTCATCAGTTGGCTCCTGAGAACTCGGACCGGCGATCCACGATCCAGCGGGCGATGAGGTTCACCGCCAGGGTGAGGGCGAAGAGGACCAGCCCGGCCGCGATCAGCTCGGAGAGCCGCAGGCCGGCCGCCTCGGGGAAGTTCAGCGCGATCTCGGAGGGGATCGTCTTGTTGCCCGTGCCGATCAGGTTCCAGGTGAACGGCCCGGGCGAGAGGATGATGGCCACGGCCATCGTCTCGCCGAGCGCCCGGCCCAGCCCGAGCATGGTGCCGCCGATGACGCCGGGGGTGCCGAACGGGATCACCGCGGTGCGGATCATCTCCCACTTGGTGGCACCCAGCGCCAGCGCGGCCTCCTCGTGCAGACGGGGGGTCTGCACGAAGACCTCGCGGGAGACCGAGGTGATGATCGGCAGGATCATCACCGCCAGCACGAGGGCGGCGGTCAGCAGGGTCCGGCCCGTCGCGGAGCCGTCGGCGAAGAACGGCAGGAAACCGAGGTTGTCCTCCAGCCAGCCGAAGAACGGCACCAGCTTGGGTGCGAAGACCTGCATGCCCCACATGCCGAAGACGACGCTGGGCACCGCGGCGAGCAGGTCGACGACGAACCCGATGGTCTGCCCGATCCGGCGCGAGGCGTAGTGCGAGACGAACAGGGCGATGCCGACCGCGATCGGGGTCGCCACCACCATCGCGATGATCGAGGCGATGACCGTGCCGGCGACCAGCGGCCAGACGTAGGAGAAGAACCCCTCGCCGCCCGTGATGTCCGCCGACCCGGAGGTGAAGACCGGGAGCGCCTCGACCGTCAGGAAGATCGCCACCCCGGCCAGGATGACCAGGATCAGCAGTGCCGAGGCCCGCGACGTGCCGCTGAAGACGACGTCTCCGACACGGCGGGCGGGGCCGCTGCGCCGGGGCGCCCGGGTGATTGTCTCGCTCATCTCATTCCTTGCCTGGCGCAACCGGTCCCGGTCGCGCCGATGCGACGGCTGCCGCGGAACTGCGGCAACCGTCGCGTCAGTGCGTTCGTCGTGGTGTGCAGTGGAGGTCCGATCAGCCGGCGTTGATGGCGTCCAGGGACTGCTGCGCCAGGGTGCGCAGGTCCTCGGAGATCGGGGCGGACCCGGCGGCCTCGGCGGAGGCCGCCTGGCCCTCCTCGGAGATGACGTAGCCGACGAAGTCCTTGACCAGCTCGCCCTGCGCCGCATCGCTGTAGGTGGTGCACACGATGTGGTAAGAGACCAGGACGATCGGGTAGGCGCCGGACTCGGTGGTGTCGCGTGCCAGGTCCAGGGCGAGGTCACCCTCGACACCAGTGTCGGCGGACTCGGAGGCGTCCACGACCTTGGCGGCGGCCTCCGGGGAGAAGGCCACGAACTCGTCGCCCACGCCGATCAGGGCGGTGCTCAGGGCACCCACCGCGGAGGCGTCGGCGTAGCCGATCGCGTTCTCGGTCGCACCGACGACCTCGATGACCCCGGAGGTGCCCTGCGCGGCCTCGCCGCCGGCGACCGGCCACACCTTGTCCGCCTCGTACTCCCAGTCCTGCGCCGCGACCGCGGAGAGGTACTCCATGAAGTTCTCCGTGGTGCCGGACTCGTCCGAGCGGTTGACCACGGTGATCTCGGTCTCGGGGAGGTCGGCGTCGGGGTTGATCTCGGCGATCGCCGGGTCGTTCCAGGTGGTGATCTGCTGGTTGAAGATCTGGGCCAGCACGCTCGGGGAGAGGTTCAGGGTGTCCACGCCGGGCAGGTTGTAGGGGATGGCCACCGGCGAGATGTAGACGGGGATGCTGATCGCACCGCCGGGCCCGCAGAACTCCTGCGAGGCGGCGTGCTCGTCCGGGGACAGGTAGGCGTCGGAGCCGGCGAAGCCGACGGCGCCGGCGAGCAGCTGCTCACGGCCACCGCCGGAGCCCACGCCGTCGTAGTTGACGGTGACCCCCGGCTGGTCCTGGTTGTAGCCGGCGATCCAGGCGGCCATCGCGGAGTCCTGGGAGGACGCGCCGGCACCGGCCAGCGTGCCCGACAGCTCCGCCCCCGCGGCCTCGGTCTCCTCGCCGGTCTCGTCGGCGGCGTCGTCTTCGCCCGCCTCGTCCTCGGTGCCCTCGTCGGCCGGGCTCTCGTCTGCCGCCTCCGAGGTGGGGTCGTCGGTCTGCGTCGGGTTGTCGTCACCGCACGCGGACAGGGCCAGGGATGCTGCCATCGCGATCGCGACGGTCGAGCCAAAGCGGTTGAGCTTCACGGTTGTGTTGCCTCTCTCGATGTGAGGGGGTGAAAGGTGGCACGCGACCTGCAGCGTCCGGCAGTCCGGCGTGCTGGCGTCGTTGCCGACCTTCAGGAACCGTAGGCACGAGACGTGACCCGATCGGGCGTGCTGGGTGAACTCGACGTGAACGACCCTTGAATGTGCGACGTAAGCGTGTGGGCTACGTCACGAACAGGCCAGGTCAGAGGGCGATGGCCACCCGGAAGAGCAGGGCGCTGAGCACGACCGTGGCGGGGAAGTTCACCAGCCACACCGCGAACACCTGGGTGATGACGTCCCAGCGCAGCGCCGACCGGCGTCCGGTCAGCCCGGCCCCCACGATCGCCGCCGTCACGGTGTGCGTGCTGGAGACG
This sequence comes from Actinomycetales bacterium, assembly GCA_012515595.1. Lineage (GTDB taxonomy): Bacteria > Actinomycetota > Actinomycetes > Actinomycetales > Dermatophilaceae > Ornithinicoccus. The sequence goes on along the minus strand of JAAYYA010000349.1, from coordinate 3,098 downwards.
GGGACGTGCAGCGCACCGGCCAGGTACTGGATCGCCGCCGTCGCCGACTGGGCCACGGTGCCCTGGGCCGGGTCAGGGGCGGGTGAGATGATCCTGCGGCCGAGCGTGCGCACGATCCGCCAGCCCCCGGCATACGTCCCGGCGGCCATCGCGACGGCGGCCCCGACCATGACCTCCCACGGGACGCCCGAGCCGGTGCGGTGACCGCTGACGGTCAGCACCAGGACGATCACACCCATGGTCTTGGCCGCGTCCTGTAGCCCGTTGCCGAGGGCCACGGCGCCGGCGGTGGCCACCTGGGCACGGCGCATGTCGCGCCCGACGCGGCGGCGGGCGAAGTCGCCCACGAACCTGGCCAGCATCCGCATGCCCAGATAGGCCAGCAGCAGGCCCAGCACGGGTGAGAGCAGCATCGGCAGCGCCACGTCCGTCCAGATGCCGTCCCACAGCACCGTCGTCCCCGCGGCCAGCGAGGCCCCGGTGAGGCCGCCCAGGAGCGCGTGCGTGCTGGAGGTCGGCATCCCGAACCACCAGGTGACCACGTCCCACGCGATCGCCGCCACGAGCGCCGAGCCGATGATCGTCAGCCCGACCCCTCCGCCGGGCGGGTCGATGATCGCCGTGCCGAACCTGGTGGCCAGCCCCTCCCCCAGGAACGCTCCGAACAGCCCCAGGGCAGCCGCCATGGACACCGCCAGGCGCGGGCTCAGCGACCCCGTCGCGACGACCATCGCGATCGAGTTCGACGCGTCCTGGAAGCCGTTGGTGAAGGCGAAGATCAGCGCGAGTGCGATGACGACGGCCGCCGGGAGCCAGTCCACCGCTCAGGACTCCTTGACGATGATGCCCTCGACGCCCGCGGCCATCTGCTCGAAGGCGCGCACGGCCTGGGCCAGGTCACCGTTCACGACGACGCTCCGCAGCGCCAGCAGGGGATCGGACCCGGTCGCCAGGTCCTCGGTCAGCAGCTCGGTGCGCACCCGGTGGGCCTGGGTCGCCAGGCGCCTGATCTCCGCCGGGTAGTCGGCGACCTCGTCCAGGCTGCGCAGCCGCGGCATGGCGTTCGCGGTCAGCTCGGCCATGCGCACGAGCAGGTCGATCTGGTCGGCCATGCCGTCCGGCGCTTCCTCGATGCGGTGGCGGATCCCGCCGTCGACGACCCGCTCCAGGTGGGCCAGGCAGTCGGTGAGCGTCACGGCCAGGAGGTGGATGTCGCCACGGTCGTAGGGGGTGACGAACGCGTCGCGGGTCAGGTCGACGATGCGCTGGCGGGCCTGTGCCGCCTCGCCGCCGAGGGCACGCAGCCGCTCGAGCTCCCGGGCCCGGCCCAGGCTGGTGGCCCCCAGGCTGTCGCGCATCGTCACGGCGCCGTCACGCACCAGGGAGGCCAGGCCGGTGAGTGCCTCGATCACCGAACCGCTCCTGGGGGTCAAGCGAAGGCGCACGCGTCACTCCCGGGTCTCGGCCTGTGCGACGGGTGGGCCGCCGTCGCTGGCCACATGCTACGCAGCCGCCTGCAGACTACGCGAAAGGTCCTGTTCCCCAACAGGTCATGCGGGCGACACGGAACGTCCCGGTCCGCCGGGCGCGGGGCGAACCAAGAGGGGGTGGTGTGGGGATGTCGTGTGCCGGGCCGGGAGCGCCTCTCGGCGCGTGGCCGCTCGTGGCGGCGAATGTTGGAGCCCGGGGCTGCCGCGGCCCGGCACACACGGAGAGACTAACGGCTGCCGGCCCGGATCTGTTCCCCATCGTGCAGGGGCGGACGAATGCCCAGGTCAGAACGGCGCAGGGCCGCGTCGGCCGACCGGGTCAGTCAGTGCAGGTCGCCGCGCAGCCACAACCGGGCACAGGCCTGCAGGTCGGCCGCGGTCTCCTGCAGCCGGGCGGCGCGCCGCAGCCGGGCCGGCTCCTCGGGATCCTCGGGGTCGTCCCCGTCGAGGACGGCCAGCCCGGTGGCGGTCACGTGGCAGAACGCCGCCGCCCGCTCCAGCGCCACGTCGAGGTCGCCGTCGAAGACGCCGGTGAGAATCTGCTGGGTCAGCTCCCGCAGGTCCTCGGGCCGTGGCGGCTCCACGACCCCGGAGATGACCCGGTAGACCTCGGCGTGCCCGGCGCCGGCGCTGAACGCGCGGGCCACGAGCTCCGGCGAGCGCTGGACCCACTCGTGCAGCACGTAGAGGCGCCACAGGGCACCCGGGAGCGTGCGCGCGGGCCGCTCCGACCACACCTCGGCGAGGGTCGCCAGGCCGACGGTGCGCGGCAGGTCGACCAGCCGGTCCCGCAGGGCGGGGTCGTCGCTGGCCCGGCCGCGGTCCACCAGGACCGCCGCGCTGCGGTGGGCCATCTCGGCCACCTCCAGCTGGTCCGGACCCGGGGTGCTGGCGTCGATCGACTCCGGCGGCACGGGCACCGGTTTGTGGAACCTCATCGCTCCACCGTACGCGCGGCGAGCACGATCACCGAGTGGGCGGGCAGGTGGACCCGGTCCCCGTCGAGGTGAGCCCCGGCATACGACCCCGCTGTATGCCGTGCCCCGGGTTGGCCGGGCAGGCTCACCTCGGCAGGTGCCCGGCCGAGGTTGGCCACGACGTGGACGGCGCCGCGGGTCAGCACGAGGACGTCGCCCTCGCGGCTCAGCGTCGCGGCGTCCAACGGCGTGGCGAGCAGGTCGGGCAGGTCGCGACGCAGGCGGAGGAGCGTGCGGTGCCAGGCCAGCAGGGAGGCGTGCGGCTCGTCCGTCACCTCGGCCCAGTCCAGCCGGGAGGCGGCGACCGTCTCCGGGGACTGCGGGTCGGGGACCTGCGCCGCCCAGCCGTGCTCGGCGAACTCGCGGGCGCGCCCGGTGCGGATCGACTCGACCAGCTCCGGCTCGGCGTGGTCGGTGAAGAACTGCCAGGGCGTGCTCGCGCCCCACTCCTCCCCCATGAACAGCATCGGCGTGTAGGGCGCGGTGAGCAGCAGCGCCGCCCCGATCGCGGCCTGACCGGGGGTGAGCCCATGGGCCAGCCGGTCCCCCGTGGCCCGGTTGCCGACCTGGTCGTGGGTCTGCAGCGAGGCGACGTAGCGCCAGGGCGGGGTGATGTCCAGGTCGACGGGTC
>JAAYYA010000048.1 GCA_012515595.1 Actinomycetales bacterium | reverse complement strand
TGATCTGCTCGTCGCCGAGGGCGGCCCCGCGCAGCGTCGCCTGCAGGGCGTCGACCACCGGCGCGTCGCTGCGGTAGTTGGTGGGCAGCGTCCGCCGCTCGTGGGCGTGCGCCTCGGCCCGCAGATAAGTGACGACGTCACCGCCGCGGAAGGCGTAGATCGCCTGCTTGGGGTCGCCGATCAGCACCATCGTCGCGTGCCCGCGAAAGGCCCGGTCCAGGACCTCCCACTGGATCGGGTCTGTGTCCTGGAACTCGTCGACGAGGACGACCCGCCAGCGCGTGCGCATCCGCTGGGCGGCCAGGGAGTCGCTCTCCTCCAGGGCTCCCGCGAGCTGGGTCAGCAGGTCGTTGTAGTGCATGACCTGCAGCCGCCGCTTGCGCCGGTCGAGCTCGGTGCGGACGAGCCGGGCGAAGTTGGCGCGGCGCACCGGCGGGGAGTTGCGGTCACCGGCATCCGGGTCCGGCCGCAGCTGGGCGTGGATGTCGTCGACCGCGGCCCGGGCGATGCCGAGCGCCTCCTTGCGGGTGAAGAAGGGGGCCTCCCGGGAGCCCACGAATCCCCGCAGGTAGAGGTCGTCGACGACCTCCACCAGCAGGTCGTCGAGGTCCTCGACCAGCTGGGCGGACGCGTCAGAGGTGCCCGCGACGCCGAGGGAGCGCAGCACCTGGTGGCAGAACTGGTGGGTGGTGGCGATCGTCGCCTCGTCGAAGGAGGTCAGGGCGCGCCGGACCCGGCCCAGCCGCAGCCTCCGCTCCTCGTCGTCGACGTCGAGCAGCAGCTCCAGCAACGGTCCGGAGACCGGTGTCTCCTCGGGGTGGTGCAGGGCACGCTCCAGCTCGACCAGCTGCTCGCGCACCCGGGCCCGCAGCTCCTGGCTCGCGGCCCGGCCGAAGGTGATGATGAGCATCTCGGTCAGGAGGGCGTGGCCTTCCGCGATGTAGCGGGCGACCAGCGCCGCGATCGTCCACGTCTTGCCGGTGCCCGCCGACGCCTCGAGCAGCACCGTGCCCGAAGGCAGCGGGTCGGTGATGGAGAAGTCGCCCACCGGGACGACATCTGACGGCTGTGTCACACCCACTCCCTCCGCTCCACGTCGGTGGCGATCAGCGGCTGCCACACCCGGAAGGCGAACTGCCCGAACCGGGTGGTGAGGCCCTTGGTCCACACCTCGTCCCCGGCCGGTGTGCCTGCGACGTCCGCAAGCCGCGCCCCAGCGCCGAGAACCCGCACGAACGCGGGGTTGTCCTGCTCGCCGGTGAAGGAGAAGGCGCCCGTGCTGCTCTTCCACTGCTTCTCCGCGTCGTACAGCGCGCCACGCTCGTCACCGCTGCCGTGGAAGGACTCGGCGAACGTGCACGCGGTCTGCACCCCCAGGGGCAGGGGGGAGGTCATGCCGCGGTCGTAGAGGTCGACCAGCTGTCCGAGCAGCGTGAGCGCGATGTCCCGATCCACCGGCCCGTGCGTGTAGTGGCCGACCCCCGGCTTGCGTCCCCGCCTGAGCTGTCCGACGACATGGCTGGTGGCGTCCTCATGGCCGGCGGCAGCCAGGGCCAGCACGGTGACCCACGAGCGCAGCCGCTGCTTGGCCTTGATCGAGGAGTAGGTGCTGGTGACCACGCAGGATCCCGCCTCGTAGAGCCCGGCGACGGTCCCGATGAGGCGTCGGCCATCGGGGAGCTGGACGTCGATGTCGATGCTCGAGCCAGGTCCGTCGCGGAGGGCGAGCGAGGCGCGGTGGATGTCGCGGACGTTGCCGGAGATGTCGTCCAGCAGCTGGCGGCCCAGCTCACCGGGTGGCACACTCCCGCGCCACCGCTCGTGCTGCTGCGCCAGCTCGAGCGGGGTGCCGGCCAGCACCGCGCGGAGCATCCGGTCGCCGATCTGCCACTTCTCCAGGCCGTCCAGGTCGATGGGGATGCCCTCGGACGGTTCCTCCGGCTCGTCGGGGAGGAGCAGGCCGAGGCGCTGCCGCAGGAACGCCTGGGCCGGCTGGGCCAGGAAGCGCTGGAGGTCCTCGAGCGCCAGATCACCGGGCGGAAGTGGGGGCAGCGGCTCGGGCAGCAGCGCGGCCGACACGGGCTCAGAGACCGGCTCGAGCACCGCGTGGCGTGCCTGGTGCGCGCGGCCTCCGGCGAGCGCGGCGGGGTCGAAGCTGAACGGCTCGTCACCCGGCAGCAGGGCCGGCTCGCCCGGGGCCGTAGCGCCGAGGTTGCGGACGTCGTAGGGCTGCAACGGGTGCCGTCGCACGAGTGGTGGTGCGTCTGTCGGGCGCTGGGCGGTCTCGGCCAGGGCGTCGAGCAGCTCACCCAGCGGCACCGCGGGCGGACGCTCGGACCCGCTGTGCTCATCCGCTCCCGTATAGGTGATGACCAGGGTCTGCCCGGCGGCCATGACCGCGTCGAGGAGCAGCTGCCGGTCCTCGGCGCGGGAGTCGCGCTCGCCGGTGACCGGGTTGCGGGCCAGGGCGTCGTCGCCGTCGGGCGTCGTGGTGCGCGGGAAGATGCCGTCGTCCATCCCGATGAGCGCGACGACCTTGTGCGGCACCGAGCGCATGGGCACCAACGTGCAGACGGTCAGCGTGCCGGTGCGGAAGCTGGTGCGGGTCGCCCGCCCGGTGAGGTGCTCCTCGAGCAGCGCGCGGACGTCGGACAGCGCCAGCTCGGTGGAGGTGGTGCCGCGCCGCGCGGAGGCCTCGATCCGGGCCAGCTCGCGATCCAGCTGGGTCACCTGCCACGCGTCCGCGGCGGTGGTCGTGGCCAGCCCGAGCACCCCGGCGCGCAGGGCCCGGCTCCACTCGCCCGCCTGCCGGCAGCCGTGCAGGGCGTGGAGGGTCGATCCGAGTCGCTCGACCAGCTCGGCCAGCCGCCCGGCGAGGTCGATGTCGCCGCTGTCAAGGTCGTCCAGCGCCACGGTCTGCCCGAGATGGGTGAGGTCCGAGCCGTCCAGCGCCGCCCCCGTCAGCACCCGGTCCAGCCCGGTGCGCCAGGTGTTCTGCGGGAACTTCCCCAGGTCGTAGGTCGCTCGGTGGTTGGCATCCAGCCCCCACCGGACCGCGACCTCCTCCACCCACCCGGCGATCCGGTCCAGGCTGTCGTCGTCCAGGCCGAAACGGCGCCGAACCGGCTCCGAGCGGGCCAGGTCGAGCACCTCGCTGGCCGTCAGGCGCCCACCAGCCAGCTCCACCAGCCGGGCCGCCAGGGCCAGCAACGGGTTCGTATGTCGTGGGGCCCGGTCCGCGAGCATCACTCGCAGCCGGTGGGCCGGGTGTCCGTCGCCGGACTCCTCGGCACGCACGACCTCACCGAGCCCGAAGCCGGCGTGGACCAACGGGGCGTAGGCGTCGATGTCCGGGCACATCACGAGGATGTCCCGCGGCTCGAGGTCGGGGTTGTCCTGCAGCAGGGCGCTGAGCACGTCACGCAGCACCTGCACCTGGCGGCCGTGGCCGTGGCAGGCATGCACCTGGACGGAGTCGTCGTCGACCGCCAGGACCCGGCCCGCGATCTCAGCGGCGGTCGGGACGTGGTCGCGGGCCACGTCATACTGCAGCCACTGGAGCAGCGACCCGGGTGCGGCGTCGCCGGGGGCAGGTCCGGCGCCCGGTGCGGGCAGGAGGGCACCGAGCCGGGCATCCCTGGCATCCGTGAGCGCGAGGGAGCGTTGCAGCTCGCGGGCGTCCCGGCCCAGGGAGGCCAGCAACGGGTGGTTGACGTGGTCCACCGACGGATCGTCCGCGCGCAGCACCGGACCGTCGGCGACGACCCCGGCCAGGGTGTCCCAGGCGGCGGGGGAGGCCTGCGGCAGCCAGAGGTGCACGTCGCGCTGCTCGCCGAGCGCGGCGATCACCTCGATCTCGCTGGCCGCGATGCGGGTGTGGCCGAACAGGGACAGGCGCCCGGGCAGGTCGAGACCCTCGGGGTCGCCACCGGATCGCAGGCCGGCCACGACCTGCTCGTGCCGCACGTCGGGGGGCGTGGCGTCGACGATCTCCAGCACGGCCCGCCACAGGTGGGGCTGCCAGGCGAGGTCCTCGGGCAGGGTGCCGCCGAGGCCGTCCCCGGTGCCCCCCGCGCGCCAGTCGGCGACGAGGGCGGGCCGCTGCACGGCATACGACGAAAAAAGGCCGGCCAGGCGGCGTGCCACGGCATAGCGTCGCCCCCGACGCAGCCCGCGCTCGGTCTCGTCGGCCTCCCCCGCGGCCCCGAGGTGCGTGGCCAGGGCGGTCGCCCAGCCCTCCTGGAGGGACTCGTCGATCGCCTGCAGCACCGGCCACGCCAGCTGCTCGGGGTGCCACGGATCGTCCCGCTCGATGCCCAGGACCAGGGAGACCAGGCTGTGCGGGTTGAGGAAACGCACCCCGGCGCACACCCCGTCGCCGCGACCGGCGCCGGCGCCCAACCGGTGCGAGAGCCGCTGCGCCAGCCACCGCTCGACCCCCTTGGCGGGCACCGCGACGACCTCCTGCGCGAACGGGTCCTCCAAGGGCCGCGACAGGAGCTCGGCGAGGCCGTCGGCGAGCACGCTGGTGCTCACCGCGCGGTGCACGAACAAGGTCATGGCGAAGACCCTATGAGGAGCGACTGACATCGCGCTGTTCGGGCG